>NZ_CP029192.1:3700170-4008517 GCF_008642315.1 Streptomyces venezuelae
TGCCGACCTTGTCCATCGCCTCGGCGATGAGCTCGCCGACCTGCGGGTCCTGGGCCGACAGACCGGCGACGGCCGCGATGTCGGCCTTGTCGTCGATCGGGCGGGCGGTGGCGAGGAGCTCCTCGGAGACGGCCGCGACGGCGGCGTCGATGCCCTTCTTCAGGGCGGCCGGGGAGGCGCCGGCGGCTACGTTGCGCAGGCCTTCCTTGACGAGGGCCTGGGCGAGCACGGTGGCGGTGGTGGTGCCGTCACCAGCGATGTCGTTGGTCTTGGTCGCCACCTCCTTCACCAGCTGGGCGCCGAGGTTCTCGTACGGGTCCTCGACCTCGACCTCACGGGCGATGGTGACGCCGTCGTTGGTGATGGTCGGGGCGCCGAACTTCTTGTCGATGACGACGTTGCGGCCGCGGGGGCCGATCGTCACCTTGACCGTGTCGGCAAGCTTGTTGACGCCGCGCTCAAGGGCGCGACGGGCGTCCTCGTCGAACTTCAGGATCTTCGCCATGGGAGCGATTCAGCCCTCTCGGAAACTCAGGGGGTCCGGGTGGAACCCCCGGAACGTTCAGCAACGAACTGCGCCCCTCGCCGCCCGGCAATCAGCGGGGTGACCAGGGGCGCAGCTCAAAAGCAATCTGCCGGTGCAGCAGGTGTTGCGGGTGAAGCGGTGGCTTACTTCTCGACGATCGCGAGGACGTCGCGAGCCGAGAGGACGAGGTACTCGTCGCCGTTGTACTTCACCTCGGTGCCGCCGTACTTGCTGTACAGCACGACATCGCCGACCTTGACGTCGAGCGGCAGGCGCTCGCCGTTCTCGAAGCGGCCCGGGCCCACGGCGAGGACGGCGCCCTCCTGGGGCTTCTCCTTCGCGGTGTCCGGAATGACCAGGCCGGAGGCCGTGGTCTGCTCGGCGTCGAGCGGCTGGACCACAATGCGGTCCTCGAGCGGCTTGATGGCAACCTTGGAGCTTGCGGTCGTCACGATCCGGTCTCCCCCTTCGGAGATCTCACGGGGTTAAGAGTCTGAGGTGTGGCGACCAGGTGGATCCGTCGTCGCGGGTGCCGGACCTGCCCGTCGCTGTTGGCACTCTCCAGTGGGGAGTGCCAGAAGCGAGACTAGGACGGGGATTAGCACTCGGTCAAGCGGAGTGCCAATCCACTGCGTCCGGCTTCAGCGGGAAGGGGTGCCGAGCACCCCTTCGGGGCAACGCACGGCGGGCGGCGCCAGTTCCGCCCGCGGGAGCCAGGGCGGCCGCACCGCCGCCCGCTCCCCGGCGCAGGCGACCGGGCCCGCCACCCCTCTGTCCGGTGTGCGCGGCACCTTCTGCGCCGCCTTCCTGCCGAGCCTCTCGATCGGGTCGACCGACTCCGCGCACCCCGTGAGCAGCGCGGGCGCGAGCACTCCGCACAGCAGGGCCCCGGCGAGGAGGCGGCGGCGCGCTCGCGCCCGCGGGGTCACAGGTAGTCCTCCAGCCTGGCGACCGCGTACCCCTTGTCGGTGACCGTCTTCATGACCTTGCGGATCATGTCGGGCATGGTGCCCTTCCAGTCCTCGCGCCCCCTGAAGTGCGTGAGGATGATGTCGCCGGGGTGCAGGTCGCGGTCCCACTCGCGCCACTCCATGTGGTCGGCGAAGGCCTCGGACGCCCACAGGGGCACCGCCTTGACGCCGCAGGACTTGGCGGCGCGCAGCGTGTCGCGGTTGTAGTTGCCGTACGGCGGGCGGAAGAGCTCGGGGCGCTTGCCGTAGTGCTTCTTGATGACGTCCTGCATGCCGCAGATCTCGCGGCGCTGGCCCTCGTACGAGAGTCCGGGCAGGTAGCGGTGGTTGAGCGTGTGGTTGTTCAGGGTGACGCCGCGGTCCTGCATCTTCTTGAAGTAGGCGTAGTCCTCCTTGACCAGGTAGTCGCTGAGGAACGCGGTGTACGGGAGCCGCAGTTCGCTCATCATCTTCAGCAGCGCCGGGTCCTTCTCGGCGCCGTCGTCGATCGTCAGGAAGACGACCTTCTCCTTGGTGGGGATGGTCGTGAAGACCGGCGGCAGGCTCGCCTGGCCCTTGACCTCGAACCCCTTGCGGGTGGCGATCCGGGGCTTGACCGCCGGCGGCGGGGGTGCGGCCAGCGGGGTCTTGGCCAGACCCCAGCGCTTGGCGGCCATGGTGCGGGCGACCTGGGTGGCGGCGAGTTTCTGGGCGTAGGAGTCGAGGGCGCGGGCGGGCGGGGCGTTGAGCGGCTGCTGGCCGTGGGCGGGCTTCGCTGAGTCGCCTCCGGATGCACAGCCGGACGCGATCGCCGCGACGGACAGGACGGCCACCAGGGCGCGCGTCTGATTCTTCCGCCTTCTGGCGCATTCTTCCTTTTGTCGTACTAGTTGCATGGCGCCGGATCCTCGCAGCTCAAGGCCGTGCCGACGGTCCGACACCGCCGCCGGACGCGCACCATCCACCGACTGGCCCACAATGGGGCGGGTGAACGACCCGAACACGCCGAGCGCCCACGAGACCGACCTCGGCGACCCCCTCGCCGCCTTCGCCGCCCTCCGCACCGACGAGGGCCGGGCCCTGCTCGACGAGGTGCGGGACGTCGCACCGGCCGATGAACTCGCGGCCGCCACCCGGCTACGCCGCACCCACCCGGCCCCCCTGGTCTCGGCGGCGCTCGCCCAGGCGCGGCTGCGCACCCGGGCCGCGGCGAAGTTCGGCGCCGAGGACGCGGCCCGCATGTTCTTCACACCGAACGGCGTCGAGCAGTCCACGCGCGCCTCCGTCGCCGCGCACCGCGCGGAGAGCTTCAAGGCCCTGGGCGTACGTTCACTCGCTGACCTGTGCTGCGGCATCGGCGGCGACGCCATCGCCCTCGCACGCGCCGGGATCTCCGTGCTCGCCGTCGACCGTGACCCGCTGACCTGCGCGGTCGCCCGCGCCAACGCCGAGGCGCTCGGGCTCGCCGACCTGATCGAGGTGCGCGAGGCGGATGTCACCGACGTGGACACGTCCGCGTACGACGCCGTCTTCGTGGACCCCGCGCGGCGGGGTGGCCGCGGCCGGATCTTCGACCCCGAGGCCTACTCGCCGCCCCTGTCGTGGGCGATCGGAGCGGCGCTCGAAGCCCCGCTCGCCGCGCTGAAGATCGCCCCCGGCATCCCGCACGAGGCGATCCCCGTCGAGGCGGGCGCCGAGTGGATCTCGGACGGCGGCGACGTGAAGGAGGCCGTGCTCTGGTTCGGCACGGACACCCCCGCCTCGCACCGCGCCACGCTCCTGCCCGGCGGCGCCTCCCTGTGGACCTCGCTCGCCGCGATGCTGCCCGACCCCGAGGTGCGTCCCGTCGGGCGCTATCTGTACGAGCCGGACGGTGCCGTCATCCGCGCGCACCTGGTCGCCGAGGTCGCCGCCCGGGTCGACGGCGGGCTCGTCGACGAGACCATCGCGTACGTCACCTCCGACGCCCTGCACCACACCCCGTACGCGACGGCGTACGAGATCACCGACCGCATCCCGTTCAATGTGAAGAAGCTGAAGGCCCTGCTGCGCGAGCGCGGGGTCGGCATCCTCACCGTGAAGAAGCGCGGTTCCGCCGTCGAACCCGAGGAGCTGCGGCGCAAGGTGAAGCCGCAGGGGAAGAACGCGGCGACCGTCTTCCTCACCCGGGTGGCGGGCGCCCCGACGATGCTGATCGGCCGGCCGGCGCCCTCACCGGCCTAAGCACCCTCGCAAGAGGCGCTCTCCGCCGGCCGCGCCCCGCGCCCCGACCCGGCCCAGCAGTCGGCGGCCCGCGCGAGGAGCAGTTCCCGTTCCCGTTCGTTGCGCGCCAGCGACGCGGCCCGCTCGAACTCCGCGTGGGCCTCGTCGGTCCGTCCGAGGCGTTCCAGGAGGTCGCCCCGGACGCTGGGCAGCAAGTGGTAGTCCTTCAGGACGGGTTCGGCGGTCAGCGCGTCGACCAGGACCAGCCCGGCCTCCGTCCCCTGTGCCATCGCCACCGCGACCGCGCGGTTCAGCTCGACGACCGGGGAGGGGGCGCGGGCGGCGAGCAGACCGTAGAGGGTGGCGATCTGCTGCCAGTCGGTCTCCTCGTAGCTGTGCGCGTGGGCGTGGCAGGCGGCGATCGCGGCCTGGAGGGCATACGGGCCGAGGGCGCCCGCCGGTGAGGGCGCCGTGGCCTGGGCCCGTGCCAGGGCGGCGAAACCGCGCCGGACCAGCATCTGGTTCCAGTGGGCGCGGCTCTGGTCCTTGAGCAGCACCGGCTCGCCGGCCGGGCCGGTGCGTGTCGCCGTGCGCGAGGCCTGCAGTTCGAGGAGCGCGGCCAGGCCGTGCGCCTCGGACTCCTCGGGCATGAGGGCGGTGAGCACCCTGGCAAGGCGCAGCGCGTCCTCGCAGAGCGCGGGGCGCACGAGGTCGTCGCCCGCGGTGGCCGCGTACCCCTCGTTGAAGATCAGGTAGATGACTTCGAGTACCGAGCCGAGGCGGGCGTCGCGGTCGGGGCCGTAGGGCACCTCGAAGGCGACGGCGCGGGCGGCGAGGGTGCGTTTGGCGCGCACGATCCGCTGCGCCACGGTCGGTTCGGGGGCCAGCATCGCGCGGGCGATCTCCGCGGTGGACAGGCCGCCGAGGAGGCGCAGCGTGAGCGCCACGCGGGCCTCGGTGGAGAGCACCGGGTGGCAGGCGATGAAGACGAGGCGCAGGAGGTCGTCGTCGATGGCGTCGGGGTCGGCGGGTTCGAGCGGGCCCGCCTGCGCCGGGGCGGTCTCCAGGTCGCGGCCGACCTCGGCGAGCTTGCGTGCGTAGCGCTCACGGCGGCGCACCAGGTCGACGGCGCGGTTCCTGGCGGTGGCCATGAGCCAGGCGCCCGGGTTGTCGGGGACGCCTTGCGCGGGCCACTGTTCGAGGGCCGCCACGAGGGCGTCCTGCGCCAGTTCCTCGGCGATGCCGACGTCTCGTACGATCCGCGTGACACCGGCGATGATCCGTGGCGACTCCATGCGGAAGACGGTTTCGATGGCCTGACGAGTGGCCTGGGCGGCCTGGCGGGGGTGCTCCGGGGGATGGCTCACGGCCATCCATCAGAGCACCCCCGCGCCACCGCCGCAAAGGCAACCGGGGCGAGGTTCAGCCCTCGATCTCCCGGACCTCCGCGGTGATCGTCCAGTAGTCCTCGTGGGTCTTGAGGAACCGCTTGGTCCACTCGACGGCTTCCGCCATGTTCTTGGCCTGGCAGATGGAGTAGCCGCCGATGACCTCCTTGGTCTCGGTGAACGGGCCGTCCGTCGTGGACAGTTCACCCTTGTCCCAGGTCACGCGGGTGCCCTCGGCGGTCGGCCGCAGGCCGGCGGTGTCGAGCATGACCCCGGCCCTGGTGATCTCCTCCAGGAGCGCGCCCATGCGCTCCTGCAGTTCGGGGCTGGGGCCGCCCTCGGGCGCGTTGTTCTCGTCGATGCGGATCATCGTCAGGTAGCGCGGCATGGTGGTCTCCCCTTCGGGTGGCGGCGGGGCTTCTCCTCGCCTCTCACCCCTGCGTCGAACGGGAGACGCCCGTTTCGACATCGTCGCCGAGATTTTTCGAAGTTTCTTCCCCGACGGCTGTTCTCGCAGGTCGCGACGGTGTGGCCGGGGTCGCGGCGGGAGGCGTACGGCGTCCGTGCAGGACCGCGGTCGCCAGCGCGGCCGCCACCAGGAGCCCCGCGGACACCGCGAAGGCGGCCGCGTACCCGTCGGCGAGGGCGCCCCTGCCGCTCCCCTCCCCCGTGGCGCTCGCCGCGACGGTGACCAGGACCGCGAGGCCGAGGGAGCCGCCGAGCTGGCGGGAGCTGTTGAGCAGCCCGGAGGCCATGCCGGTCTCCTCCGGGGCGACGCCGCCGGTCGCCGCCGTGCCGAGCGGTACGAAGCACATGCCGATGCCGACGCTCGCGACCAGCGAGGGCCCGAGGATCGAGGAGAGGAACGTGCCGCCCGCCTCGACGGTGAGCGCGAACCACCCGAACCCGGCGGCGCCGAGCAGCCCGCCCGCCACGAGGAGCGTCCGCTCGCCGAGCCGCCCGACCGTCCGGGTCGCCACCGCCGACCCGGCCACGACGCCCGCGCAGAACGGCAGGAACGCGGCGCCGGCCGCGGTCGGCCCGTACTCCATCACCTCCTGGAGGTAGAGCGAGGTGAAGTAGAACGCGGCGAACTGTCCCGAGGACATCAGGAGGGCGAAGACGTTCGCGGAGAGCACGGGCCGGTGCGCCGTGCCGAGCAGGCCGAGCCGCAGCAGGGGCTCGCGCTTGCGGGCCTCGACGGCGGCGAAGGCGGCGAGCAGCGCGGCCGCGGCGCCGAGCGTGCCGAGGGTGGTGCCCGACGTCCAGCCGTACGTCTCCGTGCGCACGAGGCCGAGGACGAGCAGCGTCGCCCCGGCCGTGACGAGCAGGGCTCCGGTGACGTCGAGGCGGGGCGCGGGGTCCTTGCGGCGGTCGGCGGGCACGCCGCGCCGGGCGGCGAGGAGCGCGGCGAGCACCACGGGGACGTTGATCAGCATCACGGAGCGCCAGCCCACCCAGTCGGTGAGCAGACCGCCCGCCATGATCCCGACGGCGCCGCCGAGCGCCCCGGAGACGCCCCACAGGCCGAGCGCACGGGACCGCGCGGGCCCCGCCGCGTAGTTCACGGTGATCAGGGCGAGCGCGACGGGTGCGAGCGCCGCCGCACCCGCGCCCTGCACCGCCCGCGCCGCGATGAGCTGCCCCGGCGCGAGGGCGAGCCCGCCCGCGAGGCTCGCCGCGCCGAAGACCGCGAAGCCCCAGGTGAGGGTGCGCCGCCGTCCGGCGAGGTCGGCGAGGCGCCCGCCGAGCATGAGCAGACCGCCGAAAGCCAGCGCATAGGCGTTGACGACCCACAGCAGCGAGTCGGGGGCGAAGCCGAGGTCGGCGCCCATGTCGGGCAGGGCGATGTTGACGACGGACATGTCGAGGGAGACGAGGAACTGCACGGTGAGCAGCACCGGCAGCAGCAGACGCCCGGGGTGGGCGTCCGGGCTCGGATTCGGGTTCACGTTCTCCATGGGACGGACATTACTATACGCGTATAGAAATAGCGCAAGGGTTGAGTCCCGGCACCCCGGAGCAGGCGCGACAATGAGCAGGTGGCAGCAGAAGACAACGAGCAGACGGACCCCTCGAAGAAGGCCGAGGCCCCGGCCCCGGCGAAGAAGCGCTCCGTGGGCCGCCCCCGCCGCATCGACCCGGAGACGATCGTCGCGACAGCCCGCCGGATCCTGGAGACCGAGGGTGTCGCGGGCCTGAGCATGCGCAGGGTCGCCAAGGAGGTCGGCACGACACCGATGGCGCTCTACCACCACGTCCGCGACAAGGACGAGCTCCTGATGCTCACGCTCGCGGGCACGGCCGCCACCGTCCCGCGCCCCGACCTCCCCGCCGACCCGCGCGACCGCCTCCTCGCCGTCTCGCTGCACATGCACGGCACGCTGGCGCGGATGCCCTGGGTGGTCGAGGTGCTCAGCCTCGGCGACCTCACCGACGAGGGCGCGCTGTGGATGGTCGAGGAGATCGTCGCCTGCGGCATCGCGTGCGGGCTCACTCCCGAGGAGGCCGTACGCGCGTACCGGACCATCTGGCACTGCGTCTACGGGGACCTCGTGTTCCGCCGCGCGATGGAGCGCCGCGCCGAGGACCCGGCCCGCAGGCGCCACTTCCCCGACCTGCTCGCCGACGCGGACGCGACCGAACTCCCCCACCTCGCGGCGCTGGCGGACCGCTGGTCGGAGCTCACCGACGACTACGACGCGACCGGCCAACTAGGGGCGGTCATCGACGGATTGCTGGGCCGGGCGTCTCAGCGGCACTGACCCGAAGGAACGTGCGAGGCTCCCCCACATGCCCTTCGACCACAACGACCACTACCACCGCTTGCTCCTCGGGAACCTGCCGCCGGGCGGCCGCACCGCCCTCGACATCGGCTGCGGCACGGGCCGCTTCGCCCGCCGCCTCGCCGCCCGCGGCTACGAGGTCGACGCGCTGGACCCGTCGGCCGAGGTCATCGCCGAGGCGGCGGCCGCGGGCGGCGGCCCCCGCTTCCGCCGAGCGGACGTGACGAAGGAGTCCCTCCCCGCGGCCCACTACGACGTCATCACCTGCCTGGCGAGCCTGCACCACATGCCCTTCGGCACGGTGACCCGCCTCCACGACGCCCTCGCCCCGGGCGGCACCCTGCTCGTCCTCGGCTGCTACGCCGGCATGACCTGGTGGGACGTCGTGGCATCCCCCGCGAACGCGGTGGCAAGGGCGACGGTGTACGCCTCGGAGCGCCTGCGCGGCGACCACACGCCCCCGCTCAAAGCCCCCGTGCACCAGCCGGACATGCGACTCCCCGACATCCGCACGGAGGCGGCCCGCCTCCTGCCGGGCAGCAAGGTGCGCCAACTGCTCTTCTGGCGCTACTTGCTGACGTACGAGAAGGCCTAGACGCCCCCCGCCGTCCCGCCCTCCACCGACTCGAACCGCCACCGGTGCACGGCCCGCGTCACCAGCCCCTCCGCCGGCTCCGGGAGTTCGGGCAGCTCCGCGTCGTACGCGGCGTCCCACCAGGTGATGACGAGCACCCGGTCCTGCGGTGCGCGGAACGTCTCGCGGCGGACCGGGGCGCCGTCGAGGCGCTGGGTGCGGGCCCAGGCGAGCAGTTCGTCGCCGCGGCCCTCCGCCGCCCGGGCCTCCCACATCAGCGCGACGGTCATGAGTACAGGTTCTCCTTGCTGACCTCGTGCACGTGGTCGTAGGAGTGCGTGTGGGCGTGGCCCGGCACGTGCGGTTCGGTGACCGGGAGCGAGGAGTCCGCCGACAGGTCCCAGGACGACGCCGCGCGGTTGCGCGCCACCATCTCCGCGCCGAGGGCCGCGACCATCGCGCCGTTGTCCGTGCAGAGCTTGGGGCGCGGCACGCGCAGCAGGATGCCCGCCTTCTCGCACCGCTCCTGGGCGAGGGCGCGCAGGCGCGAGTTGGCGGCCACGCCGCCGCCGATCATGAGGTGGTCGACGCCCTCGTCCTTGCAGGCCCGCACGGCCTTGCGGGTCAGCACGTCGACGACCGCCTCCTGGAAGGACGCCGACACGTCACGCACCGGCACCTCCTCGCCCGCGGCCCGCTTCGCCTCGATCCAGCGGGCGACGGACGTCTTCAGGCCGGAGAAGGAGAAGTCGTACGCGGCGTCGCGGGGTCCGGTGAGACCGCGCGGGAAGGCGATCGCGTTCGGGTCGCCCTCGCGCGCGTAGCGGTCGATGACGGGACCGCCGGGGAAGCCGAGGTTCAGCACGCGCGCGATCTTGTCGAACGCCTCGCCCGCCGCGTCGTCGATGGTCGAGCCCAGCGGCCGGACGTCGGAGGTGATGTCCTCCGAGAGCAGCAGCGACGAGTGGCCGCCGGAGACCAGGAGCGCCATCGTCGGCTCGGGCAGCGGCCCGTGCTCCAGCTGGTCGACGCAGATGTGCGAGGCGAGGTGGTTGACGCCGTAGAGCGGCTTCCCGAGCGCGTACGCGTACGCCTTCGCGGCCGAGACGCCGACGAGCAGCGCGCCCGCGAGGCCGGGACCGGCGGTCACCGCGATGCCGTCGAGGTCCTTCGCGGTGACGCCCGCCTCCTTCAGGGCGCGGTCGATGGTGGGCACCATCGCTTCGAGGTGGGCGCGGGAGGCCACCTCGGGCACGACGCCGCCGAAGCGCGCGTGCTCGTCGACGCTGGAGGCGACGGCGTCCGCGAGCAGCGTGGTGCCGCGGACGATGCCGACGCCGGTCTCGTCGCAGGAGGTCTCGATGCCGAGGACGAGGGGTTCGTCGCGCGTGCTAGCCATGGATCTCGGTTCCTTGTACGCCGGATGCGGGGGTGGAGGGATCGGTGCGGCGCATGACCAGGGCGTCCACGTTGCCGGGCTGGTAGTAGCCGCGCCGGAAGCCGATGGGCTCGAAGCCGAAGCGCTCGTACAGCTTCTGCGCCCGTGTGTTGTCGACCCGCACTTCCAGCATCACCTCGGCGCACTCGAAGGCGGTCGCGGCCTGGAGCAGGTCGGTGAGGAGCCGGGCGCCGAGGCCGGTGCCCCAGTGGTCGCGGGCCACCGCGATGGTCTGGACGTCGGCGACCGCGGCGAAGCCGCTGTCAGGCACAGTTCCGGAGGCGGCGAGTCCCGCGTACCCGACGAGGCGGTCGCCGTCCATGGCCACCACATAGCGGCGGGTGGCCAGCGGCCCGCGCGCGTGGGCGAGCTCGGACCAGAACATCCCGCGCGACCAGGCGTCGTCCGGGAAGAGCTCCTTCTCCAGGACGAAGACCGCGTCGATGTCCCACCAGCGCATCTCGCGCAGCACGGCGGACTCCGTCACCTGGGTCACCTGGGTCACTTCGGGGTGACCACCTTGTAGTTCTTCGGGACCTGCGCGTCAGGCCGGCGCAGGTACAGCGGCCGGGGCTCCAGGAGCTCCTCGCCCGCGGCCAGCCTCTCGGCGGCGATCGAGGCCAGCGCGGCCGCCGAGACGTGCTCGGGGGCGCGGGCGTCGGAGAACGTGTCGGGGTAGAGCAGCGCGCCCGCGCCGACGGCGGGCAACCCCTCTACCTCGGCGGCGATGTCCGCGGGCCGGTCGACGGCGGGCTCGCCCGCGCGGGTGCGCACGTCGTCGTAGCGGGCCCAGTAGACCTCCTTGCGGCGGGCGTCGGTGGCCACCACGAAGGGGCCGCTCTCGATGCCCGAGGCGTACGCGAGGCCGTCCAGCGTGCACACTCCGTGCACCGGGACGCCGAGCGCGAGGCCGAAGGTGTCGGCGGTCATCAGGCCGACGCGGAGGCCGGTGTAGGGGCCGGGGCCCACGCCGACGACGATGCCGGTCACGGCGTCGAGTGTCAGGCCGGCCTCGGCGAGCACACGGTCGACGGCCGGAAGCAGCAGTTCCCCGTGGCGGCGGGCGTCCACCTGACTCGACTCCGCGATGACGGTGGAGCCGTCGTGGAGGGCGACGGTGACAGCGGGCGTTGCGGTATCCAGAGCGAGCAAGAGCACGCGAACAGCCTACGGCTCCCGGGCGCCGCGCACGGCCCGCACGGGGATGAGGTGCGGCTGCCCGGGGATGGGGCACGGCTGCTGCTACCGTCACTCCGTAGCCATACGCAGTACGAAGAGGATGGGTGGCGCAAGGTGTCAAGGAGCAGCTCGGGATTCGTGGCCGGGCTCACCGCTGCCGCGCTCGCCGCGGTCGGGTTCCTCGCCTTCCAGGCATCGGCCAGCGCGCCGGACCACCCGGCGAAGGCCGACAAGTCGCCCTCCGCCTCCGCGTCGCGCGCCCCCAAGGACAAGAAGAACCCCGCGGCCGTGCCCGCGCAGTCCGGCACCGGCGAGCGCGTCGTGTACTCCCTGGAGGACGACCGCGTCTGGCTGGTCGAGGCGTCCGGCAAGGCCAAGCAGACGTTCAAGGTCACCCCGGGCACGGTCGACCCGGCTCCGGGCACGTACGCCGTCACGTCCCGGACGGGCCGTGTCACCGGTACGGATGGCGTGCCGATCGAGAACGTCGTGGTCTTCACGCTCACCGACGGGGTCGCGATCGGCTTCAGCGCCGCGGTCGACGGCTCGACGCCGAAGCCGGACCCGTCGAAGAAGACGGGCGGCATCCGGCAGTCGCGCGAGCAGGCCAAGGCGATGTGGGAGTTCGCGCTGCGCGACAAGAAGGTCGTCGTCGTTCCCTGATCGGAAAGTTCCTGATCGAAAAGTTCCTGATCAGGAGGGTTTCCTGATCAGCGGGGCGGACGACGCCGTTCCGCTGCCGGGCTCGGCGCGGGGGCCGGGGTGTCGCTCGGCGGCGTGGAGACGGCACTCGCGGCGGCGCACGACGCGAGCAGATCGCTCATCGACAGGTTCGTGGGGTCCACGGCGGCCGAGGGGGCCGGCAGTCTGTTCCCGCGCGGCTGTGCGTAGGCGTCACGTTCTGAAGCCGTCATGGATGCCTCCTGGGGGCTCCGGGGGCGGACGTGGTTAGGTAGACCTAACCAAGACCTGTATCCATGTGACCACGCCTGACACACGCAACGCAACATTTTGCCGACGTCTTGTCGGAACGTTCGGTCGAACGTACGAGAAACGCCCCGGACCAAAGGCCCGGGGCGGGAGTCACGGCGCGGGCCGTTGGGCCCTCACGCACCCAGCGACGCCAGATCCGCGTCCGCCCAGCGCGCGCCGAGCCCGGTGACCGTCACGTCGCGCGTCTCGTCGACCGCCTCGTCCGCCGCGTCGCCCACGGCGCGGTCGATGACGACGTGCAGCCGGTCGTCCGACAGGTCCTCGACCTTGCCGTCGCCCCACTCGACGACGATCACGGACTCGGGCAGCGAGACGTCGAGGTCCAGGTCCTCCATCTCGTCGAGCCCGCCGCCGAGGCGGTACGCGTCGACGTGGACCAGCGAGGGCCCTTCGCCGAGCGGCGGGTGCACGCGGGCGATGACGAAGGTCGGCGAGGTGACGGCGCCGCGCACGCCGAGGCCCTCGCCGAGGCCGCGGGTCAGCGTCGTCTTGCCGGCGCCGAGCTCGCCGGTGAGCATGACGAGGTCACCCGGGCGCAGCAGCTTGGCCAGCCGACGCCCCAACTCGCCCATCTGTTCGGGGGAGTTGACGGTGATCTTCAGTGTGACGGCCGGGGCCTCGTGGTGCGGTGCTTCCATACCGCCCACGGTAGCGGCTGGGAGCCCGCGCCCGTGCCCGCCGCAGACCGGCGGGAGCCCGCGGCTCAGGCCCGCCGCCCGGCCCCCTGCACCGCGCCCGCCCGCACCAGCAGGTCCGCGAGGCGGTCCATGACCACCTCCGGGTGCTCCAGCATGACCAGGTGGCCCGCGTCCGGGACCAGGACCAGCTCGGCGTCGGGCAGCAACTGGGCGATGGCCTCGCTGTGCTCGCTCGGCGTGACCAGGTCCTCGTTCCCCGCGAGCACGAGCACCGGGAGCTCGGCGAAGTGCTTGAGCGCCGCCGCCTTGTCGTGCTCGGCGAAGGCCGGATAGAACTCCGCGACCACGTCGATCGGCGTCGCCTCGATCATCCGCTCCGCGAACCGCGCGATCGCCGGGTCCACGTCCTTGCGCGAGAACGAGTACCGCTTGATGACGCCCGCGAAGAGGTCCGCCGTGGCCCGCCGCCCCCGCTCCACCAGCTCCGCCTGCGAGCCGAGGGCCCGCAGCAGGCCGGGCAGCACCCGCCGGACCGCGTTCATCCCGGCGACCGGAAGGCCGAAGTTCACCTCGCCGAGCTGCCCCGACGACGTGCCGATCAGGGCGACGCCCACCACGCGGTCGCGGATCAGCTCGGGGAACTGGTCGGCGAGCGCCATGGTCGTCATGCCGCCCATGGAGTGCCCGACGAGGACGAGCGGCCCCTCGGGCGCGGCGGCGTCGATGACGGCCTTCAGGTCGCGCCCCAGCTGGTCGATGGAGACCGGCACGTCGTGTTCGAGCTGGTCGACCCCGCGCGCCGAACGGGCGTGGCTGCGCTGGTCCCAGTAGACGGCGCGGACGACCCCGCGCAGGGCGGCCCGCTGGAAGTGCCAGGAGTCCTGGCTCAGGCAGTAGCCGTGGCTGAAGACGACGGTGACGGGCGCGGGTTCCCTGCGCCCGAAGAGCCGACGCCGCCGCGGGGCCTGGCCGGCGCCTCCGGCACGGTCGGCGCCCTCGGCCGGTTCCACCTCTTCGACCTCGTACGAGAGCTCCGTGCCGTCGTCCGCGTACGCCGTGCCGGGCATGCCGCGCAGCGAGCCGTACGGCCCCGACGCGTCGAGCGCGAGCCGCGCCTTCTTGCGCATGCCGCGGCCGACGGTCAGCCGTTCTATGGCGACCCCGGCGGCCGCACCCGCGGCCAGGACGCCTATCGCCGCGCCCGCGAAGCCCGCCCGGCGCCAGTTGCCGGCCGCGGCGGCGGCCTCCGACACCGCTTCCACCGCGGCCGCCCCCGTGCTGCTCTCGCTCACGTGCCGCTCCTCGTCAGTTCCCGGTCGGTTCCGGTCGGTTACCCGTCAGTTCCCTGTCGGTTCCCGGTCAGTCGTCGTCCCGCTCGTTCACATGGACGCGCGGGACGCGCGATCCGATGCGGGTGACGATCTCGTACGCGATGGTGCCGGCGGCCTGCGCCCAGTCCTCGGCGGTCGGCTCGCCGCGGTCGCCGGGGCCGAACAGCACGGCCTCCGTGCCCACGTCGGGCTCGTCCCCGCCGAGGTCCACGACGAACTGGTCCATCGCGATGCGTCCCGCGACGGTCCTCAGCTTGCCGTCGACGAGGACCGGGGCGGTGCCGGAGGCGTGGCGCGGGATCCCGTCGCCGTAGCCCGCGGGGATGAGGCCGAGGGTCGTCTCGCCGGGGGTGACGTAATGGTGGCCGTAGCTCACGCCGTGGCCGGCCGGGGCGCGCTTCACGTGGGCGAGCGAGGCGGTGAGCGTCATGACGGGCCGCAGCCCGAAGTCCTGGGAGGTGCCGACCTCGGGGCTCGGCGAGACGCCGTACATCGCGATGCCCGGCCGCACGAGGTCGAAGTGCGCCTCCGGAAGCGTCAGCAACCCCGGGGAGTTGGCGATGTGCCGCACCTCGGGGCGCAGGCCCCGGTCCTCGGCGTACGCCACCATCTCGCGGAAGACCGTGAGCTGCGCGGCGATCGACGGGTGCCCCGGCTCGTCGGCGCACGCGAAGTGCGACCAGAGCCCGGTGACCGTGACGAGGCCCTCGGCCTCGGCGCGCAGGGCGCGGTCGACGAGCTCGGGCCAGTCGGCGGGCATGCAGCCGTTGCGTCCCAGGCCCGTGTCGGCCTTGAGCTGGATGCGCGCGGTCCGCCCCGCCGCACGCGCGGCGGCCGTCACCTCCTCCAGCGCCCACAGCGCGCTCACCGACATGTCCAGGTCGGCCTCGACGCCCTCGCGCCAGGGCCCGCCGGGCGTCCACAGCCAGCACATGATGCGGCCGGGCAGGCCTGCGGCGCGCAGCTCCAGGGCCTCCTGGGGGGTGGCGGTGCCGATCCAGGTGGCGCCTGCCTGGCGTGCGGCCCTGGCGCAGGGCACCATTCCGTGGCCGTAACCGTCCGCTTTCACCACGGCCATGAACGCGGCGTCCGGCGCGTGGGCGCGCAGCGCGCGCACGTTGGCGCGGAGGGCGGCGAGGTCGATCTCGGCCCGGACACGGAAAGGTGCTGTCTCGTTCATCGCGGACAAGTGTCTCAGAGCCCGCCGACACCCCCTGCTCCCGCAGGCCTTGGCCCCCGGGTTCGGCCCGGTCCGCTCACGTGCCCGGCTTGCGCCCCCACACGTGGACGCGGTCGCCCTTGAACAGCGTCCGCCACAGCGCGCGGGCATCGGCGACCCGCATGTTCACACAGCCGCGCGACCCCGGCGGGCTGTACACACTGCCGTAGATGGCGTGGAACGCCTGGCCGCCGTTGAAGAACTGGCTGTACGGCATGGGGGTGCGGTACAGCGACGACCAGTGGTTCTTGTGCTTCCAGTAGACCTTGTGCCAGCCCGTGCGGGTCCGGTAGCCGGCCCGCCCGGTGCGGACGGGAACGGGGCCGAGCAGCACCTTCTTGCCCTTCTGCACCCACATCAGCTGACGGGTCAGATCGACGCAGGCGACGCGGTACGCGCGCGTGGAGCACCTTTTCGTGGCCTTCGGGTTCTTGCGGGCGCTGATCAGTCGCATCCGGGACCAGGTCGTGGGCCCCGCGAACCCGATCGCGGGCCGGATGCCCTGCTTGCGCTGGAAGGCGCGGATGGCCCGGCAGTCGGCGGCGGACTGCCTGCCGTCCGCCTTCCGCCGGAGCCAGCGCTCGACCTGCCGTTGGTAGGGCCCGGTGCGCTTGGTGCAGGCGGGCGCGGCCCCGGCGGCGATCTCGCTCGGCGGCACGTACTCGACGAGGGCGTCGGTGCCGGCGGGCGCCGCCATCGGCTCGACGGCGTTCTCGGCGGCGCTCGGCCGGTACACGTGCGGTGCCAGGGACTGGTCGCGGGTGTCCAGCTGGTACGGGTGGGGCGGCGTGTCCGGGATGCCGGGGACGAGCGGGGAGGTGCCGGGGGCCGCGGGCCGTGGCGGCACGGGATCGGCGGAGGCGGGAACGGCGGGCAGGACCACGGCGACGGCGAGCAGCGCGGGAAGCCCGCGCCGGACTGTCTTACTGATCATGTGATGAGCGAACCCGCCCGAGCGCCGCCCGCCCGTCAGCCGCGCGGGGGGCGTCACTCGAAGGGCGGCCCCGAAAACACGACCGCCCACGGGCCCTGCCGCCCTGCCGCCCTGCCGCCAGCATCACCGGTCGGGACGCCCGACCTCCCGCCACACCGCGGGAATCGCGTTCGCCACGTCCTGTGCCCCCACAGGCGCCCCCTGCGACGCGTGCCGCCCGGCGAGCCCGTGGAGGTACGCGCCGACGGACCCCGCGTCCCGCGCGTCCACTCCCGCCGCCAGCAGGGACCCGGCGAGCCCGGAGAGCACGTCGCCGCTGCCCGCCGTGGCGAGCCACGGCGTCCCGGTCGGGTTGACCCGCACCGGGCCCTCCCCCGAGGCCACCAGGGTCGTCGAGCCCTTCAACAGCACCGTCGCCCCGTACCGCCGCGCCAGCTCCCGTACAGCGGTCAGGCGCCCCGCCTCGACCTCTTCCCTGGCCACGCCGAGCAGCGCCGCGGCCTCCCCGGCGTGCGGGGTGAGGAGCGTGGGAGCACGCCGCTCCCGTACGTCCCGCTCCCCGGCGAGCCGCAGTCCGTCGGCGTCGATCAGCACGGGCACATCGGCGGCCAGCACCTCTGCCAGCCGTTCCGCGTCCTCCCCGAGCCCGGGACCCACGACCCAGGCCTGCACGCGCCCCGCCTTGGACGGCGGCCCAGCCGACACCAGCGTCTCGGGGAACCGCGCGACGACGGCGTCCGCGGCGGGACCCACGTACCGCACGGCTCCCGCTCCCCCGCGCAGCGCGCCCGCCACGGCGAGCACGGCGGCGCCGGGGTACCGCTCGGAACCCGCGACGATCCCCACGACTCCGCGCCGGTACTTGTCGCTCTCCCCGCCGGGCACGGGCAACAGCCGCTCGACGTCCGCGAACTGCAGCGCCTCGGCCGCCGCCCGCTCCAGCTCCGCCGGTGTCAGCCCGATGTCGACGAGCCGCACGACACCGGCGTGCTCCCGGCCCGGATCGATGAGAAGACCCGGCTTGTACGCGCCGAACGTCACCGTCACATCGGCCCGCACCGCGTCCCCGTGCACCTCGCCCGTGTCCGCGTCGACCCCGCTGGGCAGATCCACGGCGACGACCACGGCGTCGTCCCGCACCGCCGTCACGAGCCGCACGGCGTCCTCCCGCAGCCCGCCCCGGCCCCCGATCCCCACGATCCCGTCCACGACCAGCCCGGCCCGCGCGACCAAGCCCTCGGCCCGCTCCTCGGCGGCGCCCACCACCACGCCCCCGGCGGCCCGCAACGCGGCGAGCCCTCCGGCATGGGTGCGGTCGGGCGCGAGCAGCACGGCACTGACCCCGGCACCACGCCGGGCCAGCCGGGCCCCCGCGTACAGGGCGTCGCCCCCGTTGTCCCCGCTGCCCACCAGCAGCGTGACTCTCGCCCCGTACACCTTGCCGAGCAGCCGGGCGCACTCGGCGGCGAGACCGGCCGCCGCACGCTGCATCAACACACCTTCGGGGCCCCGGTCCATGAGGATCCGCTCGCCCGCCCTGACGCTCTCCACGCTGTACGCAGTACGCATGCGCCCAGTCTGCCCCCGCCGCGGGTGCCCCCGCCGAACGGACGCCGCCTACCCCTCCGCCACCACCACCGCGGAGGCGACTCCCGCGTCATGGCTGAGCGACACGTGCCAGGACCGGACACCCAGCGCCGAGGCCCGCTCGGCCACCGTGCCCCGCACCCGGACCCGGGGCTGCCCGCTCTCCTCGACGTACACCTCGGCGTCGGTCCACCGCAGCCCCGCCGGCGCCCCCAGCGCCTTGGCCAGCGCCTCCTTCGCCGCGAACCGCGCCGCCAGCGAGGCGATGCCCCGCCGCTCCCCGCCCGGCAGCAGCAACTCGCTCTCCACGAAGAGACGTTCCGCCATCCCGGGCGTGCGCTCCAGCGCGGCGCCGAACCGCTCGATCTCCGCGACGTCGATGCCAACCCCAATAATCACCGGCTCAGCGTGACACACCCCACCCACCACCCCACCCCCCGTCCCGTTCAAACAGCCGTAACAATGGACTGTGATCTCTTCGGTCTCCGTGCCCCCGACGGCACCCAGGAGCGCCCACCGGCCCAAGCCGGAGGCGACTCCCTACGTCGACCTCACCCGCACCGAGTGGAGCGCGCTTCGCGAGAAGACACCACTCCCCCTGACGGCGGAGGAGGTGGAGCAGCTCCGCGGCCTCGGCGACGTCATCGACCTGGACGAGGTCCGCGACATCTACCTGCCGCTCTCGCGCCTGCTGAACCTCTACGTGGGCGCGACGGACGGACTGCGCGGCGCCCTCAACACCTTCCTCGGCGAGAAGGGGTCCCAGTCCGGCACCCCCTTCGTCATAGGGGTCGCCGGATCGGTGGCGGTCGGCAAGTCCACCGTCGCCCGCCTCCTCCAGGCCCTCCTCTCGCGCTGGCCGGAGCACCCGCGCGTGGAGCGCGTCACGACGGACGGCTTCCTCCTGCCCACGAAGGAGCTCGAAGCCCGCGGCCTGATGTCCCGCAAGGGCTTCCCCGAGTCGTACGACCGCCGTGCGCTCACCCGTTTCGTCGCGGACATCAAGGCCGGCAAGGACGAGGTGACGGCGCCCGTCTACTCCCACCTGATCTACGACATCGTCCCGGACCGGCGCCTCACCGTCCGCCGGCCGGACATCCTCATCGTCGAGGGCCTGAACGTCCTGCAGCCCGCGCTCCCCGGCAAGGACGGCCGCACCCGCGTGGGCCTCGCGGACTACTTCGACTTCAGCGTGTACGTCGACGCCCGCGCGGACGACATCGAGCGCTGGTACCTGAACCGCTTCAAGAAGCTGCGCCAGACGGCGTTCCAGGACCCGTCGTCGTACTTCCGCAAGTACACACAGGTGTCGGAGGAAGAGGCGCTCGACTACGCCCGCACCACCTGGCGGACCATCAACAAGCTGAACCTGGTGGAGAACGTGGCCCCCACCCGCAGCCGCGCCACCCTGGTCGTCCGCAAGGGCCCCGACCACAAGGTCCAACGCCTCAGCCTGCGCAAACTGTAGGAGCGTCCGCGCGGGCGGCGGGCGCCGCGGCCCGGCTAACCTGCGTCCATGCTGCACCTGCGCCTGATCACACCCCCGGACAGAACCGACGCCGTGGTCGACCTGATCGGGGGCACGGTCGGCACCACCCACCTCGCGGTGCTCCCGGGCGCGGCCCGCAACCCCTCGGGCGACGTCGTCATGTGCGACGTGGCCCGTGAGGCGGGCGACGAACTGATCGGCGGACTGCGCGGGCTCGGCATCGACGAGTCGGGCTCCATCGCCGTGGAGACCATCGACCTGTCGCTCTCCCGGCGCGCGGAGGAAGCGGCGGACGACGCCCCGGGCGAGGGCGCGGACGCGGTCCTGTGGGAGCAGTTGGCCGACGCGACCCATGAGGAGTCGACGCTCTCGGTCACGTACGTCGCGTTCATCACGCTCGCCACGATGATCGCGGCGTGCGGTGTGGTCCTCGACAACGCGATCCTGATCGTGGGCGCCATGGCGGTGGGCCCGGAGTTCGGCCCGCTGGCCGGCTTCTGCACGGCCCTGGTCCGACGCGCGCCCCGGCTGGCCCTGCGCTCGCTGATCGCGCTGCTCGTCGGTTTCGCGGCGGCGATGGTGGTGACGGTGGGGTTCAGCTACTTCATGGACGCGATGGGCCTGTTCACGCACGACGCCCTGAAGTCGGAGCGCCCGAACACGAACTTCATCTACCGCCCCGACTGGTTCTCGTTCGTGGTGGCCGTTCTCGCGGGGGCCGCGGGCACGCTCTCCCTCACCTCGGCGAAGTCGGGCGCGCTGGTGGGCGTGGCGATCTCGGTGACGACGGTCCCCGCCGCCGCGAACGCCGCCGTCGCCTTCAGCTACGACGAGTACAAGCAGGCCTGGGGCTCCACGGAGCAGCTCCTGTTGAACCTGCTCGGCATCATCCTCGCGGGCACGCTCACGCTGCTCGCCCAGAAGCTCTTCTGGGCCGTGCAGCGCGAGCGCACCGCGAAGACGTCCCGCCCCTAGGGCCTGTGTCGGGAGTCCCGTCGACGCCGCGGGGCAGGCGGAACTTCCGACCCAGGCTCTAGCCCAGCGCGGACTTCACCACGTCGGCGAGGCGGCCCGCGACGGACCGGGCCTGCTCGATGTCGGCGGCCTCGACCATGACGCGCACCAGCGGCTCGGTCCCGGAGGGGCGCAGGAGGACCCGGCCGGTGGAGCCCAGCTCGCGCTCGGCCTCGGTGACCGCGGCGGTCAGCTCGGCGGACGTCCGCACGCGCGACTTGTCGACGTCGGGCACGTTGATGAGGACCTGCGGGAGCCGCTCCATGACGCTCGCGAGGTCCGCGAGCGAACGGCCCGTCTCGGCGACGCGCGCCGCGAGCAGCAGGCCGGTCAGCGTGCCGTCGCCGGTCGTCGCGTGGTCGAGGATGATCACGTGCCCGGACTGCTCGCCGCCGAGGGCGAAGCCGTGCTCCTTCATCGACTCGAGGACGTACCGGTCGCCGACGGAGGTCTGCACCAGGGCGAGGCCCTGGCCCTCCATGGCGAGCTTGAAGCCGAGGTTCGACATGACCGTGGCGACGACCGTGTCGTGGCGCAGCGTGCCGTGCTCCCGCATGGCGAGGGCGAGCACGGCGAGGATCTGGTCGCCGTCGACCTCGGCACCCGTGTGGTCCACGGCGAGGCACCGGTCGGCGTCCCCGTCGTGCGCGACGCCGAAGTCGGCCTTGTGCTCGACGACGGCGGCCTTGAGCAGGTCCAGGTGCGTGGACCCGCACCCGTCGTTGATGTTCAGGCCGTCGGGCTGGGCGCCGATCGTGATGACCTCGGCACCGGCCCGCGCGAACGCCTCGGGCGAGACACGCGCGGCCGCGCCGTGCGCCTCGTCGAGGACGATCTTCAGCCCGTCGAGGCGGTTCGGGAGCACCCCGATGAGGTGCGCGACGTACTGGTCGAGCCCCTGGTCGTACGACTTCACGCGGCCGACGCCCGAGCCGGTGGGCCGCTCCCACGGGGCGCCGGTGCGGTGCTCCTCGTAGACGGACTCGATGCGGTCCTCCAGCTCGTCGGCGAGCTTGTGGCCGCCGCGGGCGAAGAACTTGATGCCGTTGTCGGGCATCGCGTTGTGGCTGGCGGAGAGCATGACCCCGAGGTCGGCGCCCAGCGCACCGGTGAGATGCGCCACCGCGGGGGTGGGCAGCACACCGACGCGCAGGACGTCCACGCCCGCGCTCGCGAGACCCGCGACCACCGCGGCCTCCAGGAACTCCCCGGACGCGCGCGGATCACGCCCGACCACCGCGACCGGGCGATGGCCTTCAAAGGTGCCCGCCTCGGCCAGTACGTGCGCCGCCGCCACGGAGAGACCGAGCGCGAGCTCGGCCGTCAGATCCGCGTTGGCGACACCGCGCACGCCGTCCGTGCCGAAGAGTCGTCCCACTGCTGTCCTCCGAACGTTCCAGAAAAACGAATTGCCTCAGGGGTTCCTGAATGGTTCCTGCATGGTCCTGAATAGACGAACGCCCCGGCAGCACGGTGAGTGCCGCCGGGGCGAACGAGAAGTACGAGCAGGCAGCGATTAGCGCTTGCTGTACTGCGGAGCCTTGCGGGCCTTCTTGAGACCGGCCTTCTTGCGCTCGACCGCACGGTCGTCACGCTTGAGGTAACCGGCCTTCTTGAGGGCGCCGCGGTTGTTCTCGACGTCGGCCTCGTTCAGCGCACGGGCGACACCGAGACGGAGCGCACCGGCCTGACCGGAGACGCCGCCACCCGAGATGCGGGCGATGACGTCGTAGCGGCCGTCCAGCTCGAGCACCTTGAAGGGCTCGTTGACTTCCTGCTGGTGGACCTTGTTCGGGAAGTAGTCCTCGAGCGTGCGCCCGTTGACCTTCCACTTGCCGGTGCCCGGAACGATCCGGACGCGGGCGATGGCGTTCTTGCGACGGCCCAGGCCGGCGGCCGGCTGCGGGTCGCCGAAGCGCGCGGCGTTCGACTCCGAGGTGTACTCGCCCTCGACGGGGGCCTCGGACTCGGTGGTGTACTGCTCTACGTCCACAACCTCGGTCTCTTCGACCGGCTGCTCAACGGTGGTCTCGGCCACGATTCTCCTCAGATTTCTTTTCGTCTTAGGGGGTGGCCGGAACTACTGCGCGACCTGGGTGATCTCGAACGGGACCGGCTGCTGAGCGCCGTGCGGGTGCTGGTCGCCCGCGTAGACCTTCAGCTTCGAGAGCATCTGACGGCCCAGGGTGTTCTTGGGGAGCATGCCCTTGACGGCCTTCTCGATGGCCTTCTCGGGGCTCTTCTCGAGCAGCTCGTCGTAACGGACGGAACGCAGACCACCCGGGTAGCCGGAGTGGCGGTACGCCATCTTCTGGGTCTTCTTGTTGCCGGAGAGGTGCACCTTCTCCGCGTTGATGATGATGACGAAGTCACCGGTGTCAACGTGGGGGGCGTAGATCGCCTTGTGCTTGCCTCGCAGGAGGGAAGCGGCGGTGGTCGCCAGACGCCCCAGGACGATGTCCTGGGCGTCGATGACGTGCCACTGGCGGGTCACATCGCCGGGCTTGGGGCTGTACGTACGCACTTCGTAGCCTTCGCTTCTTCAGTGGATGGGGTCCAGACACACGGCACCCAGGAAGCGATCATGCAGCTGGGGCTCACAGTGCCGGGGACGCTGCCCGTATGCGAGCCACTGGTAACTGCTCCAGGGAACCTACGCAAGGGCCCTTTCGCGTGAGAACGAGGACACCAATACGTATCAATCGTCGAGAGTACCCGCGCTGCCCCGTACCGGTCAAAACGCGGCCCTGGAGCCCGGCACCGGCGACTCCCTCGCCACGGGCGGGTCCGCGCTCTCCACCGTAACGCTCCGCACGCACGCCCACCCGACCGTGCCCGCGAGCACGCACAGCGTCACCGCGTCCTTGAAGGCCCGCCGCGTCCCCGGCTCCAGCCACGGCCACGTGAAGCCGGGCACCTGCGGCACGAGCGCCACCCAGAACCACGGACAGCGCGCGGCCGACCCCGGCGTCAGGACCCCCGCGAGGAGCAGCGGCAGCACGACCAGGAGGTAGTGGTCGTACGACGGACGCGAGACGAGAAAGGCCGAAAGCATCAGCATCACGGCGCATTCCACGACCCTCGCCTCCGCCGCGCCCTCTTCCCCTCCCCTCCCCCACCGCCGCCACGCACACCACACGCCTGCCGCGGCCGCGCCCCCGGCCAGCAGCGCGGCGGCCGACTCCGGCACCCCGAGCCGCGCGAGCACCGCCGCCGGGGATGCCTCATAGAGGCGTACGAAGGTGTCCTCGCCGCGCAGCAGGAAGGGCAGCGTCCGCGTGAAGAACCCGGCGGGGTCCGGCATGGCGAGGGCCGCGGCCGCCGACACCAGGGCGGGCACGCCCACCGCCGCGCCGAGCGCACGCCACCTGCGCGCGAACACGAAGAGCAGGACGACGGGCGCGAGCAGCGGCTTCACCGCGACGGCCGCCCCGATGACGAGCCCGGCCGCGACCCACCGGCCCCGGCAGACGAGGAGCAGCGCACACGGCAGCGCGAGCGCGGAACCCACCGTCCAGTTGCCGAGCTGCACGAGGTGGCCGAAGGGCGCGAAGCCGAGCGCGAGCCCGAGCAGCCCGTACACCGCGAACCGGCTCCGCAACGGCATCCCGTGGACACGCAGGGCGCACGCCCACCCGCCGACGAGCCCCGCCGTCACCCCGGCGGGCACCAGGAACCGCACCACGTCCGCGGGCAGCAGCGCCTGCGGCACCGCCGCGAGCACGGCGCCGGGGAGATAGAGGAAGTGCCGGTCGGCGTAGGGCGAGCGCCCGTCGAGCCAGGCCTCGGCGGCCCGCACCACGATGGCGTTGTCCATCCCGCCCTGCGGAGAGGCGAGACCCACCCGGACGACCGCGGCGACGAGCACCACTGCCAGCACCCACCGGACGTACGGCTCCGCGGGCCGCAGCCACCACCCGCAAACCGACGATTTGCCCGTATTCATAGGCTTCAGGCTAGGCGTGGCACCCCACGCAACCCCCGCTCAACATCCCGGGAAGCCCGTCTAAGATGCGCCCCATGAGCTTTGGGCAAGGGGGACCTCAGTGGGGTCCGGGCGGAACGGGCGGGCCCGGCGGCGGGCCCACGCCCGACTGGGCGGCGCTCGCCGAGGCCTCCGAGGCGCGCACCCGCCGCCGCAAGTGGCTGCTGATCGGCGGCGGAGTCTTCGCGACGGTCGGCATCGCCGCCGCCGTGGCCATCACCGTCGTCACCGCGAACGGCGACGAGCCCTCCGCGTCGAACAAGCCGGCCAGTGAGCTGCCGACGGCCGCGGACATCCCCGGCGCGAGCAAGGAGGCGGAACCGTCCTTCGAGGCGACCACGCCGCCGCCTCCGCCGGACCCCAAGGACTTCGTCTCCAGCGCCAAGAAGGACAAGGCGCCCCTCACTCCCGAGGGCATGTTCCCCGGCAAGTCCTGGCGGACCGGCGAGCGCCTCTACAAGAAGGGCGCGACCGACTCCACCACGAAGTGCACCTCGGTCACCCAGCCCGCACTCGGCTCGGTCCTCGCCAAGAACGACTGCACGCGCCTGATCCGCGCCAGCTACATCAGGGACGGCGTGGCGGTCACGATCGGTGTCGCCGTCTTCGACACCGCCGCCGACGCGACGAAGGTCAAGGAGCAGGTGAAGAAGGGGCTCGTGAACTCGCTCCCCGGCAAGGGCGTGCCCGACTTCTGCCGCACGGGCGTGTGCCGCGGCACCTACAACGCCTACGGCCGCTACGCGTACTTCACCACCACCGGCTACACCAGCGGCAAGGACGTGACCACGGGCGACCGCAAGGCGTACGGCGTCGGCGACGACCTCTCCCGCTTCGCGTTCCAGCGGATCCACCTGCGGGGCGAGGCCCAGGCCTCGGCCGCCGCCGAGGCCCCGCAGTAGCCGGCCCGGACGGGACTCAGCAGCACCCGGCGTCCGTCGCCCCCGGCAGCGTCCGCTTGTTGCGCGCCTCCTTGCTGCGCGCGGCGAGCAGGTCGTCGGCGGGGTAGCCGACCTCCTCCAGCGTCAGCCCGTGCGGCCGCACGACGTGCACGGCGGAGTCCCGCACGCCCGCGCGGAGCACCTTCTCCGGCCACTCCACGGGCCGGTGCCCGTCCCCCACGAACAACATGGCGCCGACCAGCGACCGCACCATGTTGTGGCAGAACGCGTCCGCCCGCACGGTCGCCTCGAAGATCCCGTCGGGCCGCCGTTCCCACCGCAGCTCCTGGAGCGTACGGATGGTCGTGGCGCCCTCGCGCTTCTTGCAGTAGGCGGCGAAATCATGCTCACCGACGAGCCGCTCCGCGGCGGCGTTCATGGCGTCGAGATCCAACTCCCAGTCGTGCCAGAGCACATGCCCGCGCAGCAGCGGGTCGACTCCGCCGGGGTGGTCGGTCACGCGGTACGCGTACCGCCGCCACACGGCCGCGAACCGGGCGTTGAACCCGGCGGGCGCCTCGGCGACCTTCCACACCCGCACATCGTGCGGCAGCCGCCCGGCGAGCCTGCGCAGCAGCTTGTCGCTGTGCTCGGCCCACACGCTCTCCGGCAGATCGACGTGGGCGACCTGCCCCCTGGCGTGCACGCCGCTGTCGGTCCGCCCCGCGACGGTCAGCTCGTACGTCTCCTGCGACCGCGTCACCGTCCGCAGCGCGGCCTCGATCTCCCCCTGGACGGTCCGCTGCCCCTGCTTCTGCTTGGCCCAGCCGGAAAAATCCCTGCCGTCATACGAAAGATCCAACCGCACCCGCACGAACCCGGGCTCTACTTCGTCACTCACACGCAGATCCTCTCAGGCCACCCGCATACGAAAGCGGGCCCGCCCCGAAGGGCGGACCCGCTCACAGAAGCGCTGTGCCTCAGGCGTCCTTGGACTCCTCGGCGGCCTCAACCGGCGCGTCCTCGACGGGCGCGTCCTTCTTTAGGCTGTCTTCCTTGGCGGCACGCTTGGTCGCCGCCTCGGCCTCACCGGTGGCCTCCTGGGCCACGGTCAGGGCCTCCACCAGCTCGATGATCGCCATGGGCGCGTTGTCGCCACGACGGTTACCGATCTTGGTGATGCGGGTGTAGCCACCCGGGCGGTTCTCGTAGCGCGGGCCGATCTCCGTGAAGAGCGTGTGCACGATGCTCTTGTCGGTGATGACGGACAGCACCTGGCGGCGGTTGTGAAGGTCGCCCTTCTTCGCCTTGGTGACCAGACGCTCCGCGTACGGACGCAGACGACGGGCCTTGGCCTCGGTCGTCGTGATCCGGCCGTGCTCGAAGAGCTGCTTGGCGAGGTTCGCCAGCAGAAGCTTCTCGTGCGCGGCGCTGCCGCCCAGACGGGCACCCTTGGTGGGCTTCGGCATGGTGTTTCTCCTTCATCGCTGCACCGGCCGTATCAGGTACCGGTGTCAGTGCCTGTGAGGCGGCTGCCCCGCAGGAAGTCTTTTTTGAGCCCGTCCGGCGATCGAGGACAAGGGCTCAGCCGCGACGGCGGGGCGGCCGGAAGAATCCGCTCACCCCGCCGGAGGCGACTAGTACTGCTCGGTCTCGACGAAGCCGGCGTCCGCGTCGTCGTCCGCACCGAACGCGTCGGCGGCGGCGGTCGGGTCGAAGCCGGGAGGCGAGTCCTTGAGCGCGAGGCCCATGCCGTTGAGCTTCATCTTGACCTCGTCGATCGACTTCGCACCGAAGTTGCGGATGTCGAGCAGGTCCGCCTCGGAGCGGGCGACGAGCTCACCCACGGAGTGGATGCCCTCGCGCTTGAGGCAGTTGTACGACCGAACGGTGAGCTCGAGCTCCTCGATCGGCAGCGCCAGGTCGGCGGCAAGGGCGGCGTCCGTCGGGGACGGGCCCATGTCGATGCCCTCGGCGTCGATGTTGAGCTCACGGGCCAGACCGAACAGCTCGACCAGGGTCTTGCCGGCGGACGCCATGGCGTCACGCGGGCGCATGGCCTGCTTGGTCTCGACGTCGACGATCAGCTTGTCGAAGTCGGTGCGCTGCTCGACACGGGTCGCCTCGACCTTGTAGGTGACCTTGAGGACCGGCGAGTAGATGGAGTCGACCGGGATGCGGCCGATCTCCTGGCCGACCTGCTTGTTCTGCACCGCGGAGACGTAGCCGCGACCGCGCTCGACGGTCAGCTCCATCTCCAGCTTGCCCTTGCCGTTGAGCGTGGCGAGGACCAGGTCGGGGTTGTGCACCTCGACACCGGCCGGCGGGGCGATGTCAGCGGCGGTCACGAGGCCCGGGCCCTGCTTGCGCAGGTACATCACGACGGGCTCGTCGTGCTCGCTGGACACGACCAGCTGCTTGATGTTGAGGATGAGGTCGGTGACGTCCTCCTTGACACCCGGCACGGTGGTGAACTCGTGCAGGACACCGTCGATGCGGATGCTGGTGACAGCAGCGCCGGGGATCGACGAGAGCAGGGTGCGGCGGAGGGAGTTGCCGAGGGTGTAACCGAAGCCCGGCTCCAGCGGCTCGATCACGAACCGGGAGCGGAATTCGTCGACGACCTCTTCGGTCAACGAGGGACGCTGAGCGATCAGCATGAAGTGATTCCTTCAGTTCAGGGGCACCCACTATTTGATGCCCTGAGTGATTCAAGGGTACGGGCGGCACAGCCCCGAAGAGCCGTACCGCCCGAAAACCTCAAGTCAAGCGACGTGCGTCAGACGCGGCGACGCTTGGGGGGACGGCAGCCGTTGTGCGGCGTGGGCGTCACGTCCTGGATCGAGCCGACCTCGAGGCCGGTCGCCTGGAGCGAACGGATGGCGGTCTCACGACCGGAACCCGGGCCCTTGACGAACACGTCGACCTTGCGCATGCCGTGCTCCTGGGCGCGACGGGCGGCCGACTCGGCAGCCATCTGCGCGGCGAACGGCGTGGACTTGCGCGAGCCCTTGAAGCCGACGTGGCCGGCGGAGGCCCACGAGATCACGTTGCCGGTCGGGTCCGTGATGGACACGATCGTGTTGTTGAACGTGCTCTTGATGTGAGCGTGCCCGTGGGCGACGTTCTTCTTTTCCTTGCGGCGCACCTTCTTGGCAGCGCCCTGACGACCCTTGGGGGGCATCTATAACTCCTACGGGAGGTGGTCGGTCCTGCAGCGTCAGCTGTCGATAGACCGCTGAGCGAGGACTACTTCTTGCCCGGCTTCTTCTTACCGGCGATGGCGCGACGCGGGCCCTTGCGGGTGCGGGCGTTCGTGCTGGTGCGCTGACCGCGGACGGGCAGACCACGACGGTGACGGAGACCCTGGTAGCAACCGATCTCGACCTTGCGGCGGATGTCGGCCTGGATCTCGCGACGGAGGTCACCCTCGGTCTTGATGTTGGCGTCCACGTACTCACGGATCTTGACGAGGTCTTCCTCGGTCAGGTCGCGAACGCGGGTGTTGCGGTCCACCTCGGTGGCGTCCAGCGTCTGCTGGGCCAGCGTGCGGCCGATGCCGAACACGTAGGTGAGGGCGACCTCGATGCGCTTGTCGCGCGGGAGGTCAACGCCTTCAACGCGTGCCATTCATGGCTCCTGTTGATTCTTCGGAGGTCTTCGGCAGAACCACTCCCAGTGGCCGTACGAGGTACCGGCTGGGTCCCCGGCCTCCGACCGGGGGTGTCGCCCTCCATATACCGATGGATCTGAAGAGGGACGTGCTCTGCGTATTGATTACGTGCGTCGCGCGAAAATCTGCGAACTGCAGTCGTGCGTCAGCCCTGGCGCTGCTTGTGGCGCGGGTTGTCGCAGATGATCATGACCCGGCCGTGACGGCGGATCACCCTGCACTTGTCGCAGATCTTCTTGACGCTCGGCTTGACCTTCATTGGGTGAGGTTCTCCGGGTCAGTGCCACCACCCCGCGCGAGCGGGATGCGGGCAAGATCTACTTGTACCGGTAGACGATCCGGCCACGCGTCAGGTCGTACGGAGACAGCTCCACCACGACCCGGTCGTCAGGGAGGATGCGGATGTAGTGCATACGCATCTTGCCGCTGATGTGTGCCAGGACCTGGTGGCCGTTCTGGAGCTCCACCTTGAACATGGCGTTCGGAAGAGACTCGACGACAGTGCCTTCGATCTCGATGGCACCTTGCTTCTTGGCCACGCTTCGCCCTTCGAATCGACTACCTTGATCGACTACATGCTCCGTATGCAGACACACGGATGCACGAGAGCCGACGCGTCAGTCTACGTCAGTGCACTCGGAAAGACGAATCGAGAAAGTCTGCCCCACGACGAAGATCCTTAAGCAACGGGGTACCGCACCTCAGCCCAGCGGGTCCGGCGCGGTCGTCACGCCGTACTCCGCGAGCTTCGCCTTCCCGCAGTCCGGGGCCGTCAGGACGATCGGGCCCTCCTCCGTGAGGGCGATCGAGTGCTCCCAGTGGGAGGACCACGTGCCGTCCGTCGTGATGACGGTCCAGTCGTCCTCCAGGACCTCCGTCCGCGGGGTGCCGAGGGAGACCATGGGCTCGATGGCGAGGCAGAAGCCGGGGACCAGCTTCGGGCCCTTGCCGCGGCGGCGCTCGACGTAGTTCAGGAGGTGCGGGTCCATGTGCATCTCGGTGCCGATGCCGTGGCCGCCGTAGTCCTCGACGATCCCGTACTTGCCGCCGCCCGGCTTCGGCTGCCGGCGGATGTACGTCTCGATGGCGCGGGAGATGTCGACGAGGCGGTTGCCCTGCTTCATCGCGGCGAGCCCGGCCCACATCGACTCCTCGGTCACCCGGGAGAGCTCGATCAGCTCCGGAGCGTGACCCGTGCCCACGAACGCCGTGTAGGCCGCGTCGCCGTGCCAGCCGTCGACGATGGCGCCCGCGTCGATGGAGATGATGTCGCCGTCCTTCAGGACGGTCTTGTCGTCCGGGATGCCGTGCACGACGACCTCGTTGACCGAGGTGCAGATCGTGGCGGGGAATCCGCCGTACCCGAGGAAGTTCGACTTCGCGCCGTGCTCGGCGATCACCTTGCGGGCGACCTCGTCCAGATCCTTCGTGGTGGCGCCGGGCACCGCGGCCTCACGGGTCGCGGCGTGAATCGCGGCGACGACAAGGCCCGCCTCACGCATCTTCGCGATCTGCTCGGGGGTCTTGATCTGCACCATGAGGTTCCGCTCTCCGTCTTCCGTCCGACAACCGACGTATACAACACTACGGCCGCGGTCCCCCGAGGGGCACCGCGGCCGGAAACAGCGTACTGAACTACTTGTCGCCCTTGAGCGCGTCCATCGCGCGCGCGGTGACCTCGTCCACCTTGCCGAGCGCCGAGATCGTCACGACCAGACCCTGGGTCCGGTAGTAGTCGATGATCGGCTCGGTCTGCGTGTGGTAGACCTCGAGGCGCTTGCGGACCGTGTCCTCACTGTCGTCCTCGCGCTGGTAGAGCTCGCCGCCGCAGACGTCGCAGACGCCCTCGACCTTCGGCTTGCTGTACGTCACGTGGAAGACGTGGCTGGAGTCCTTGCGGCAGATCCGCCGGCCCGCGATCCGCTTGACGACCTCGTCCTCCGGGACCTCCAGGTCCAGGACGGCGTCGAGCTTCACGTCGTCGGCCTTGAGCGCCACGTCCAGCGCCTCCGCCTGCGACACGTTGCGCGGGAACCCGTCGAGCAGGAAGCCGTTCTCGGCGTCCGACTGCGCCATGCGGTCCTTCGCCATGCCGATGGTCACCTCGTCGGGGACGAGGTTTCCGGCGTCCATGTACGCCTTCGCCTGCTTGCCCAGGTCCGTGCCCTGGCTGATGTTGGCACGGAAGAGGTCGCCCGTGGAGATGTGCGGGATCGACAGGTTCTTGGCGAGGAACGCGGCCTGCGTTCCCTTGCCCGCACCGGGCGGCCCGACGAGGACGATTCGCATCAGCGGAGGAACCCTTCGTAATTGCGCTGCTGGAGCTGGCTCTCGATCTGCTTCACGGTTTCCAGACCCACACCCACGATGATGAGGATGCTCGTCCCGCCGAACGGGAAGTTCTGGTTCGCCTGGAAGCCCACCAACGCCATCGTCGGCACAAGAGCGATCAGACCCAAATACAGCGAACCCGGCCAGGTGATCCGGTTGAGTACGTAACTCAGGTACTCAGCGGTCGGACGGCCAGCCCGGATGCCCGGGATGAAGCCACCATACTTCTTCATGTTGTCGGCGACTTCCTCGGGGTTGAAGGAGATCGCGACGTAGAAGAAGGCGAAGAAGACGATCAGGATGAAGTACGTGGCGATGTAAATCGGGTGGTCACCCTTGGTCAGGTTCGCCTCGATCCACGTCTTCCATCCCGAGTTGCCGCCCGCGAACTGAGCCACGAGGGCCGGAATGTAAAGCAGTGACGAGGCGAAGATCACAGGGATGATGCCCGCCTGGTTGACCTTCAGCGGAATGTACGTCGACGTACCGCCGTAGGACCGGCGACCGATCATTCGCTTCGCGTACTGGACCGGAATGCGGCGCTGCGCCTGCTCGACGAAGACCACCAGACCGACCATCACGAGACCGACCGCGATGACGGTGCCGAACTCGATCCAGCCGCCCGCCAGGTCACCCTGCTGCTTGATGGCCCACAGGGCGCTCGGGAAGGTCGCGGCGATCGAGATGAACATCAGGATCGACATGCCGTTGCCGATGCCGCGGTCGGTGATGAGCTCGCCGAGCCACATGACACAGGCCGTACCTGCGGTCATCGTGATGACCATCGTGACGGTGACGAAGATCGACTGGTCGGGCACGATCTCGCTGGCCACGGGGCAGCCCTGGAAGAGGGTGCCGGTGCGGGCGGTGGCGACGAGGCCGGTGCCCTGGAGGATCGCGAGCGCGATGGTCAGATAGCGCGTGTACTGCGTGATCTTCGCGGTGCCGGCCTGGCCCTCCTTCTTGAGGGCCTCGAGTCGCGGGATCACCACGGTCAGCAGCTGCAGAATGATGCTCGCCGTGATGTACGGCATGATGCCGAGCGCGAAGATCGTGATCTGCAGCAGCGCGCCACCGCTGAACATGTTGACGAGACCGAACAGGCCCTGGTTCGCATTGGCGTTGTCGATGCAGGTCTGGACGTTCCGGTAGTCGACACCGGGAATCGGCACATGCGTACCCACCCGGTAGATCACGATGATGCCGAGTGTGAAGAGCAGCTTCTTGCGCAGGTCGGGCGTCTTGAACGCCCGGGCGAACGCGGTGAGCACGGTGCCTCCTGCGACCCCCGCGCGCGTGCGCCAGAGGTGGTGGTCTGAGGTTCGACGAATACGTATCAGTCAAGAAAACCGTGCGGACAGACCGCACGGAGCTTAGACAGTGCACGCCACCTTACCGGCGACCGTGCCCCCCTAGGAACGACCAACCGGGGATGCCCCTTTTGTGGGGCATCCCCGGCTGGGAATCGCTCATGTCATCGACACGTCTGGATGAATCAGACGAGCTCGGTGACGGTACCGCCGGCGGCGGTGATCTTCTCCTTGGCGGAGCCGGAGACGGCGTCGACCGTCACCTGCAGCGCCACGGTGACCTCACCCTGGCCGAGCACCTTGACGAGGCTGTTCTTGCGAACGGCACCCTTGGCGACGAGACCCTCGACGGTGACCTCGCCACCCTCCGGGTACAGCGCGCTCAGCTTGTCGAGGTTCACGACCTGGAACTCGGTCTTGAACGGGTTCTTGAAGCCCTTGAGCTTCGGGAGACGCATGTGGAGGGGCATCTGGCCACCCTCGAAGCGCTCCGGAACCTGGTAACGGGCCTTGGTGCCCTTGGTACCACGACCAGCGGTCTTACCCTTGGACGCCTCACCACGACCCACACGGGTCTTGGCGGTCTTGGCGCCCGGGGCGGGCCGGAGGTTGTGGACCTTCAGCGGGTTCTGCTCCGCCATGTCAGTCGACCTCCTCAACCGTCACGAGGTGGCGGACGGTGTGCACCATTCCGCGGAACTCGGGGCGGTCCTCCTTGACGACCTGCGTGTTGATGCCCTTGAGACCAAGGGAACGCAGGGTGTCGCGGTGGTTCTGCTTGCTGCCGATGTACGACTTCGTCTGCGTGATCTTGAGCTGTGCCATTACGCACCCGCTCCCGCACGCGCACGAAGCAGAGCCGCGGGGGCGACGTCCTCGAGGGGCAGACCACGGCGAGCCGCGATCTCCTCGGGACGCTGCAGGCCCTTGAGGGCCGCCACGGTCGCGTGCACGATGTTGATCGCGTTGTCGGAGCCCAGGGACTTCGACAGGATGTCGTGCACGCCGGCGCACTCGAGCACGGCACGCACCGGGCCACCGGCGATAACACCGGTACCGGGGGAAGCAGGCTTGAGCAGGACGACGCCCGCGGCCTTCTCGCCCTGGATCGGGTGCGGGATGGTGCCCTGGATACGGGGGACCTTGAAGAAGTGCTTCTTGGCCTCCTCAACACCCTTGGCGATGGCGGCCGGCACCTCCTTGGCCTTGCCGTAACCGACACCCACGGTGCCGTCACCGTCGCCCACTACGACGAGCGCAGTGAAGCTGAAGCGACGACCACCCTTCACAACCTTGGCGACGCGGTTGATCGCGACAACGCGCTCAACGTACGCGGTCTTCTCGGCGGCGGCGTTGCCACCGTCGCGACCCTTCCGGTCCCGCCGCTCGCCGCCACCGGCACCGCCACCGCGGCGCTGGGGTCCAGCCATTGGAATTACCTCTCTCTGTTTCCGCTAGCTACGGAACCGACTCAGAACTTGAGTCCGGCTTCGCGGGCGGCGTCCGCCAGGGCGGCGATGCGCCCGGCGTACTGGTTACCACCACGGTCGAACACGACAGTCTCGACACCGGCGGCCTTGGCGCGCTCGGCGACCAGGGCGCCGACCGACTTGGCGGCCGCGGACTTGTCGCCCTCGGCGCCGCGGATCGTGGTGTCCAGGGTCGACGCCGACGCAAGGGTGTGACCCTTGATGTCGTCGATGACCTGGGCCACGATGTGGCGGTTCGAGCGCGTCACGACCAGGCGAGGACGCTCAGCCGTACCCGAGATGTGCTTACGGATGCGGATGTGACGACGCTTGATGGCAGCACGCTTGTAAGCGTCGCCCTTAGCAATCTTGACACCGTATGCCATGGCTTACTTACCCGCCTTTCCGACCTTGCGGCGGATGACTTCGCCTTCGTACTTGACGCCCTTGGCCTTGTACGGGTCGGGCTTGCGCAGCTTGCGGATGTTGGCCGCAACCTCGCCGACCTTCTGCTTGTCGATGCCCTCGACCGAGAACTTGGTCGCCGATTCGACCTTGAAGGAGATGCCCTCGGGCGCCTCGATCAGGATCGGGTGGCTGTAGCCGAGCGAGAACTCCAGGTTGGAGCCCTTCGCCAGGACGCGGTAACCGACACCGCTGATTTCGAGCTTCTTCACGTAACCCTGGGTCACGCCGGTGATCATGTTCGCCACCAGCGTGCGGGACAGGCCGTGGAGGGCCTTGTTCTGACGCTCGTCGTTCGGGCGGGTGACGTTCAGGACGCCGTCCTCACCCTTAGCGATCTCGATCGGCGCGACGATGGTGTGGCTCAGGGCACCCTTGGGGCCCTTGACCGCGACCGTCTGGCCGTCGATGGTGACGTCCACGCCGGCGGGAACCGTGATGGGGAGCTTGCCAATACGCGACATTAGCTATTCCTCCGTTCCCGACTACCAGACGTAGGCGAGGACTTCCCCACCTACGCCCTTCTTGCCTGCCTGCTGGCCGGTCAGGAGACCGTGCGACGTGGAGATGATCGCCACGCCGAGGCCGCCGAGGACCTTCGGCAGGTTGGTGGACTTCGCGTAAACCCGGAGACCGGGCTTGGAGATCCGCTTGATGCCCGCAATGGAGCGCTCACGGTTCGGGCCGAACTTCAGCTCGAGAACGAGGTTCTTGCCGACCTCGGCGTCCTCGACCTTCCAGCCCGTGATGAAGCCCTCCTGCTGGAGGATCTCCGCGATGTGAGACTTGATCTTGCTGTGCGGCATCGCCACGGTGTCGTGGTACGCCGAGTTCGCGTTACGCAGACGAGTCAGCATGTCCGCGATCGGATCAGTCATGGTCATGAATTGGCCTTCGGCCTCTCTCGCCGGGGTTTCCTATCTGCGCCATCCCTCTCCCCACTCAGAGGCGGGACGGGTGCGGCGCGGGGACCTACGGCGTAGTAAGTCGGTCAGGGCGGCAGACGCCCAACCCTCCTAGCCTAAGCCATCTGGAGGAGGGCGGCTGCCAGCCCTTTACTTACCGAGAGATCCAGGAGTCCCAAAAACCTTCGAAAAGGTGGGGACTACCAGGAGCTCTTGGTCACGCCCGGCAGCTCGCCACGGTGAGCCATCTCACGAAGGCACACGCGGCAGAGGCCGAACTTGCGGTAGACGGAGTGCGGACGGCCGCAGCGCTGGCAGCGGGTGTACGCACGCACACCGAACTTGGGCTTACGAGCAGCCTTGGCAATCAGAGCCTTCTTCGCCATCTCGCTTACGCCTCCTTGAACGGGAAGCCGAGGTGACGAAGGAGCGCACGGCCCTCAGCGTCGTTGGTCGCCGTGGTCACCACGGTGATGTCCATACCCCGGACGCGGTCGATCTTGTCCTGGTCGATCTCGTGGAACATGACCTGCTCCGTGAGACCGAAGGTGTAGTTGCCACGGCCGTCGAACTGCTTGGGGGACAGACCACGGAAGTCGCGGATGCGCGGCAGCGCGAGCGACAGGGTGCGGTCCAGGAACTCCCACATGCGGTCGCCACGGAGCGTGACGTGGCAGCCGATCGGCTGGCCCTCGCGCAGCTTGAACTGCGCGATGGACTTCCGGGCCTTCGTCACGGCCGGCTTCTGACCGGTGATCGTGGTGAGGTCGCGGATGGCGCCGTCGATCAGCTTCGAGTCACGGGCGGCGTCGCCGACACCCATGTTGACCACGATCTTGACCAGGCCGGGGATCTGCATGACGTTCTCGTACGAGAACTCCTCACGCAGCTTGCCCGTGATCTCCTCGCGGTACTTCGTCTTGAGACGCGGAGTGGTGGTGGTCGTCATCAGATGTCCTCACCCGTCCGCTTGGCAACGCGGATCTTGTTGCCCTCGTCGTCGAAGCGGTAACCGACGCGCGTGACGACCTTGTTGCCGTCCTTCTCCACGACCAGCTGGACGTTGGAGACGTGGACGGGGGCCTCGGTGGTCACGATGCCGCCGGCCTGCGAGCCGCTGGCGGTCGGGCCGGCCTTCGTGTGCTTCTTGACCCGGTTGACACCCTCGACCAGGACGCGCTCGTCGCGCGGGTAAGCGGCAATGACCTTGCCCTGCTTGCCCTTGTCCTTACCGGTGATGACCTGGACCAGGTCGCCCTTCTTGATCTTCATGCTTACAGCACCTCCGGCGCGAGCGAGATGATCTTCATGAACTTCTTCTCGCGCAGCTCACGGCCGACGGGGCCGAAGATACGGGTGCCGCGAGGGTCGCCGTCGTTCTTCAGAATGACGGCGGCGTTCTCGTCGAAGCGGATGTACGAGCCGTCCGGACGGCGGCGCTCCTTGACGGTGCGAACGATGACCGCCTTGACGACGTCACCCTTCTTCACGTTGCCACCGGGGATCGCGTCCTTCACGGTGGCGACGATGACGTCACCGATGCCCGCGTAGCGGCGACCCGAGCCACCGAGAACACGGATGGTGAGAATTTCCTTCGCACCCGTGTTGTCGGCGACGCGCAGTCGCGACTCCTGCTGGATCACGTCTATCTCCTGTTTGTCTGCCGGTTCCCCCGGGGCAGTTCAGCGAACTGCCCCGGGAGCCTGGCGGAACGAACTCCGAGGGGGGTGCCCCTCGGAGAATTACTTGGCCTTCTCGAGGATCTCGACGATGCGCCAGCGCTTGGTGGCGGACAGCGGACGCGTCTCCATCAGGAGGACGCGGTCGCCGACGCCGGCAGCGTTCTGCTCGTCGTGCGCCTTGAGCTTGTTCGTACGGCGGATGACCTTGCCGTACAGCGCGTGCGTCACGCGGTCCTCGACAGCGACGACGACGGTCTTGTCCATCTTGTCGCTGACGACCAGACCCTGACGGGTCTTGCGGAAGCCGCGCGCGGCCTTCGTCTCTTCAGTCACGTTGCTCTCGCTCATCAGGCGCTCTCCACCGTCTCGATGCCCAGCTCGCGCTCACGCATGAGGGTGTAGATCCGCGCGATGTCCTTACGGACGGCCTTGAGCCGGCCGTGGTTCTCGAGCTGGCCCGTCGCCGCCTGGAAGCGGAGGTTGAACAGCTCTTCCTTGGCCTCGCGAAGCTTGTTGACAAGCTCCTCGTTGCCCAGCTCGCGCAGCTCGGACGCCTTGGTACCGGCCGACATCACGACTCACCTGCCTCGCGCCGGACGATGCGGCACTTCATCGGAAGCTTGTGAGCAGCGCGGGTGAGCGCCTCACGAGCAATCTTCTCGTTCGGGTACGACAGCTCGAACATCACGCGTCCGGGCTTGACGTTGGCGATCCACCACTCCGGAGAACCCTTACCGGAACCCATGCGGGTCTCGGCAGGCTTCTTGGTGAGGGGGCGGTCCGGGTAGATGTTGATCCAGACCTTGCCACCGCGCTTGATGTGACGCGTCATGGCGATACGAGCGGCCTCGATCTGACGGTTCGTCACGTACGCCGGGGTCAGCGCCTGGATGCCGTACTCGCCGAACGCAACCTGCGTGCCACCCTTGGACATACCGCTGCGCTTCGGGTGGTGCTGCTTGCGGTGCTTGACCCTACGGGGGATCAGCATTTCGGTCAGGCCTCCGTTCCGGTGCTCTCAGCAGCCGGAGCAGCGGCGGGCGCCTCGGCCTTGGGGGCCTCGGCGGCCGGAGCCGACTGCTGCGGCTTGCGACCGCGGCCGCCACGCTCGCCACCACGGCCACCGCGGGCCGGGCGGTCGTTGCCACCACGGGCCGGGCGGTTGCCGGCGCGGGCAGCGGCGTTCTCGGCGCGGACCTCGGCGATGTTCTTGACGTCGCCCTTGTAGATCCAGACCTTCACACCGATGCGGCCGAAGGTCGTCTTGGCCTCGAAGAAGCCGTAGTCCACGTTGGCGCGGAGCGTGTGCAGGGGCACACGGCCCTCGCGGTAGAACTCCGAGCGCGACATCTCGGCGCCACCGAGGCGGCCACCACACTGGATCTTGATGCCCTTGGCGCCCGCCTTCATCGCCGACTGCATGCTCTTACGCATGGCGCGACGGAAGGAGACGCGGGAGGACAGCTGCTCCGCGACGGCCTGGGCCACGAGCTGAGCGTCGACCTCGGGGTTCTTGACCTCGAGGATGTTCAGCTGGACCTGCTTGCCCGTGAGCTTCTCGAGGTCACCGCGGATGCGGTCGGCCTCGGCGCCACGACGGCCGATGACGATGCCGGGACGAGCGGTGTGGATGTCCACACGCACGCGGTCACGGGTGCGCTCGATCTCAACCTTCGAGATGCCGGCGCGCTCCATGCCGGACGTCATCATCCGACGGATGGCGACGTCTTCCTTGACGTAGTCCTTGTACAGCTTGTCGGCATACCAACGCGACTTGAAGTCGGTCGTGACACCGAGCCGGAACCCGTGCGGGTTTACCTTCTGGCCCATTACCGGGTTCCTTCCTTGCTGCTGACGACCACGGTGATGTGGCTGGTCCGCTTACGGATCCGGTAGGCACGGCCCTGAGCACGCGGACGGAACCGCTTCAGGGTCGGGCCCTCATCCACGTACGCCTCGCTGATGACCAGCGAAGAGGCGTCGGTGTGGTCGTAGTTGTGCGCGGCGTTGGCAATGGCGCTGTCCAGCACCTTGCCGACCGGCACGCTCGCGGCCTGCGGGGCGAAACGCAGGACCGCCTGAGCCTCCGTGGCATCCATGCCACGGATGAGGTCCACCACGCGGCGGGCCTTCATGGGCGTGACGCGGATGTACCGCGCCTGGGCCCTGGCTTCCATGGTTGTCCCTTCGGTGTTAGTCATAGTCGTTCCACCCCGCACTAGCGGCGCTTCGACTTCCGGTCGTCCTTGACGTGGCCGCGGAAGGTGCGAGTCGGCGAGAACTCGCCGAGCTTGTGGCCGACCATCGACTCGGTGACGAACACCGGGATGTGGGTCTTGCCGTTGTGCACCGCGATCGTGTGACCCAGCATGCTGGGAATGATCATCGAGCGACGGGACCAGGTCTTGATGACGTTCTTGGAACCGGCTTCGTTCTGAGCGTCCACCTTCTTTACGAGGTGGTCGTCGACGAAGGGCCCCTTCTTGAGACTGCGCGGCATCTAAACCCGCTCCTAGCGCTTCTTGTTCGACTTGCGGCGACGGACGATGTACTTGTTGCTCGCCTTGTTGCGATCACGAGTACGACCCTCCTTCTTGCCCCACGGCGAGACCGGGTGACGACCACCGGAAGTCTTGCCTTCACCACCACCGTGCGGGTGGTCGACCGGGTTCATCACGACACCACGCACGGTCGGGCGGACGCCCTTCCAGCGCATACGGCCGGCCTTGCCCCAGTTGATGTTCGACTGCTCGGCGTTGCCGACCTCGCCGATGGTGGCGCGGCAGCGGACGTCGACCAGGCGGATCTCACCGGACGGCATGCGAAGGTGCGCCATGGCGCCTTCCTTCGCGAGCAGCTGCACGGAGGCACCCGCGGAGCGGGCGAACTTCGCGCCGCCGCCGGGCCGCAGCTCGATGGCGTGGATCGTCGTACCCACGGGGATGTTGCGCAGCGCCATGTTGTTGCCGGGCTTGATGTCGGCACCGGGGCCGCTCTCAATCCGGTCACCCTGCTGCGTGCCGCGCGGGGCGAGGATGTAGCGCTTCTCGCCGTCCGCGTAGTGCAGCAGCGCGATGCGCGCCGTGCGGTTGGGGTCGTACTCGATGTGCGCGACCTTGGCCGGCACGCCGTCCTTGTCGTGGCGACGGAAGTCGATCACGCGGTAGGCGCGCTTGTGGCCACCACCCTGGTGGCGAACGGTCACACGACCGGAATTGTTACGGCCGCCCTTGCTGTGCAGCGGGCGAACCAGCGACTTCTCCGGCGTGGACCGCGTTACCTCGACGAAGTCGGCTACGGAGGAGCCACGACGGCCCGGCGTAGTCGGCTTGTACTTGCGGATTCCCATTTCTCAGTCCTCGTCCGATATTCGGACCAGGGCGCTCCGTTAGGAGGCCTGGCCGAAGATGTCGATACGGTCGCCCTCAGCAAGGGTCACGATGGCGCGCTTGGTGTCGGCACGCTTGCCGAACCCGGTGCGCGTACGCTTCCGCTTGCCCTGACGGTTGATCGTGTTGACGCCGGTGACCTTGACCGAGAAGACCGCCTCGACGGCCTGCTTGATCTGGGTCTTGTTGGCGCCCGGAGCCACGATGAACGTGTACTTGCCCTCGTCGAGCAGCGCGTACGACTTCTCGGAGACGACCGGCTTGACGAGGACGTCGCGCGGGTCCGAGAAGGACTTGCTCAGCGGGGTGGGCTCAACGGCGATCTTGCCCTCGGTCGCGATGCGCTTCGCCTTGGCGACGCGCGCGGCCTTGGCGGCCTTCGCGGCCTTGGACGCGATGCTCTGGTGACGGATGGCCATCAGGCTTCGCTCCCTTCGGTGTCAGTGGCCTTCGGGCCGGACACGAAGGACTCGAACGCGGCCTTGGTGAAGACCACGTCGTCCGAGACGAGCACGTCGTACGTGTTCAGCTGGCCCGGCTCCAGGATGTGGACCTGGGGCAGGTTGCGGGCGGAGAGCAGCGAAGTCTCGTCCGCGCGGTCGATGACCAGGAGCACGTTCTTGCGCTCGCTGACCTTGCCGAGCAGCGTCTTCGCGGCCTTCGTGGAGATGTCGCCCTCGACCACGTTGGTGACAACGTGGATGCGGGAGTTGCGCGCCCGGTCGGTGAGGGCGTGACGCAGAGCGGCAGCCTTCATCTTCTTGGGCGTGCGCTGCGAGTAGTCACGCGGCACGGGGCCGTGGACGACGCCACCGCCGGCGAACTGCGGCGCACGGGTCGAACCCTGGCGCGCGCGGCCGGTGCCCTTCTGGCGGTAAGGCTTCTTGCCACCACCACGGACTTCGCCGCGGGTCTTGGTCTTGTGCGTGCCCTGACGGGCCGCGGCCAGCTGCGCGACGACGACCTGGTGGATCAGCGGGATGCTGATCTTCTCGACGTCGAAGATCTCCGCGGGGAGCTCGACCGTCCCGGTCTTGTCGCCTGCCGGCGAAAGGATGTCAATGGTGCTCATGGGTTACCTCAGGCCCCCTTGGCCGCAGTACGGACCAGGACGAGGCCGCCGTTCGGACCAGGAACCGCGCCCTTGATGAGCAGCAGACCCTTCTCCGCGTCAACGGCGTGGACGGTCAGGTTCTGGGTGGTGACCCGCTCGCTGCCCATGCGACCGGCCATGCGCTGGCCCTTGAACACACGGCCGGGCGTGGCGCAGCCACCGATGGAACCGGGCTTGCGGTGCACGCGGTGGGCACCGTGGGAGGCCTTGCCACCGGCGAAGTTGTGACGCTTCATCACACCGGCGAAGCCCTTGCCCTTGCTCTTGCCGGTGACGTCGACCTTGATACCGGCCTCGAACGTCTCGGCAGTCAGCTCCTGGCCGAGGGTGTACTCGCTGGCACCAGCGGTACGGATCTCGACGAGGTGGCGACGGGGGGTCACGTCGGCCTTGGCGAAGTGGCCCTTGAGGGGCTTGTTCACCTTGCGCGGGTCGATCTCGCCGAAGGCGATCTGGACCGACTCGTAGCCGTCGCTGTCATTCGTACGGACCTGGGTAACGACGCAGGGTCCGGCCTTGACCACGGTCACCGGGACGACACGGTTGTTCTCGTCCCAGACCTGGGTCATGCCGAGCTTCTCGCCCAGGATGCCCTTGATCTGCTTGGTCATCTTCTTCGCGCCCTTCAGAGCTTGATCTCGATGTCAACGCCGGCCGGAAGGTCCAGGCGCATCAGCGAGTCAACGGTCTTGGGGGTCGGGTCGAGGATGTCGATCAGGCGCTTGTGCGTGCGCATCTCGAAGTGCTCGCGAGAGTCCTTGTACTTGTGCGGCGACTTGATGACGCAGTACACGTTCTTCTCAGTGGGCAGCGGCACCGGGCCCGCGACCGACGCACCAGTGCGGGTCACCGTCTCGACGATCTTCTTCGCCGAGGAGTCGATGACCTCGTGGTCGTAGGCCTTGAGCCGGATGCGGATCTTCTGTCCCGCCATGGCTACTTAGTAGTCCTTCGTCTCGAACGCTCTGGCCCCCGGAAGGTCCTTTTTTCTACTTCCTCCGACCCACGCGGTCGGGCGTGTCGCAGTCCCGCTCACACAGTTCTCCCGAAGGAGTTCCCTGCTAGGGGCTGCGGCCCTGAACGACCGCGGGTCCGGGGGAAGAAACCCACCGGGCGCCTGGTTGAGCCACCGCACCGCACTTCCCGGAAGATTCCCGTACGTCCGCCAAAGCGCTGCCGTTCGGATCCTCGCGGACCCTGGGGCAGATAAGGCGACGAGTACTGTGGGACTCGCTTCCGGTCCTCCCGGCGGGAGGCGCGCAGCATCGGCACTCAACCGAGCAACCAGGACAGTCTGCCATACGGGGCACGTGTGGTGCCAATCGAGCCGAAGAGAGTACCCCCTGGGTGACGGAGATCAAACCCGGGGCGGGTGCGGCGCGCCGGTGATCCATTCGGCAGGGTGGGCCGCGTGAGCGCTGCAACCACCCCCGGCCCCGCTTCCTCCCACGGAAGTAAATCAACCCGCGCTTCGCGGAGGACCCGGCCTTCTCGCACGTGAGCGGCCCCGCCGAGTACGCGGACGGGGCGACCCGCCCCGTCCGGTACGTGGCCGTCGCGGACGACGGCGGCACCGTCACCACGTACGTGTGGGCGTGCGACGAGGACGACGCGGCGGGCTGGATCGTACGCGCGGACGCCGGAACCGCGGCGCGGAACGACACCCGGTGGATGACGCGGCTGCGCCGCGCGAAGGCCGCCGGCCTGGCCCCCGAGACGGCTCTGACCACCCTGCTCCGGGAGCCCTCCGCCCTCCCCGGCTCGCTCTCCACCGCCCCGAGCCTGAAGGCCCTGTACGACCTGGCGGACCAGCCCTACCGACGCTCCGTGTGGAGGTCGTCCCGCGCGGCCCTCCTGGGCCTGGCGATCGGCGACGTGATGGGCCGCCCCCTCTCCGCCCTCCCGCAGCAGGTCCACCACGTGTGCCGTCAGGTCGCTCGCCGCCAAGGCCGTGGGGTGGGCGTGCGTGAGGGCTGCCTGTAGTTGGGCGATTCCCGAGCGTTGATCGGGGGTCAGGTACGGGGCCACGCCCACCGTCGCCGCTCGTACCACCGCCGCGCACCGCTGCGAACCGGCCCACCTGCTGGCGGAGCTGCGTCTGCACGTATCGACGTCCCGGTCCACGTACTACACGGACTGGCTGGGCGATCTGGCACCCCGGGCCGAGCGGGCGGCGTTCATCGCGGCGGGCTGGGACGAGTGCGCGGCGACGCCGGACGCGGTGGAGGCGGCGCTGGGGACCGGCGCGGAGCCCGGAGCCGCGGGGTGGGTGCGGCGTGGACGGCGGAGCGGGTGCTGGGCGCCGCGCTGTACGCCTTCCTGGCCTCGGAGGCCCACCCTCGCCACGCCCTGCGCCGGGCATCCCACACATCGGGCGCGTCGGCGGCGACGGCGGCTCTCGCGGGAGCGTTCGCGGGGGCGCACCGGGGCCCCTCGGGGTGGCCTCCGGAGTGGGTGGAGGCCGTGAAGTACGGGGAGCGGCTCTCCAGGCCTTGGGCAGCCGGTGGGACCGCGCCTGACCTGCCCGGCCCGGACAGGCGAAAGAGCCCGTACGACCGAAGTCGTACGGGCTCTTCCGTTACTGCCACTGCGATGCGCTCAGTTCAGAGCGACCGGGTTGCCCCGATCCGCAAGCAAGTCGGGAGGACTTACTTGTTGATCTTGGTGACCTGGCCGGCGCCGACGGTCCGGCCACCCTCACGGATGGCGAACTTCAGGCCCTCTTCCATCGCGACGGGCTGGATGAGCTCAACGGTCATCTCAGTGTTGTCGCCCGGCATGACCATCTCGGTGCCCTCGGGGAGGGTCACGACGCCGGTCACGTCGGTGGTGCGGAAGTAGAACTGCGGGCGGTAGTTGTTGAAGAACGGGGTGTGACGGCCACCCTCGTCCTTCGACAGGATGTAGGCCTGGGCCTCGAACTCGGTGTGCGGCGTGACCGAACCGGGCTTGATGATGACCTGGCCGCGCTCGACGTCCTCGCGCTTGATGCCACGGAGGAGCAGACCGACGTTCTCACCGGCCTGGCCCTCGTCGAGCAGCTTGCGGAACATCTCGATGCCGGTGACCGTGGTGGTGGTCTTCTCGGTCTTGATGCCGATGATGTCGACGGTCTCGTTGACCTTGAGGACACCACGCTCGATACGACCGGTGACGACGGTGCCACGACCGGTGATCGTGAAGACGTCCTCGATCGGCATCAGGAACGGCTTGTCGACGTCACGCTCGGGCTCCGGGATGGCGGAGTCGACGGCGTTCATGAGCTCGAGGACGGAGTTGCCCCACTCCTTGTCGCCCTCGAGCGCCTTGAGCGCCGAGACCTTGACGACCGGAACGTCGTCGCCCGGGAACTCGTACTCGGAGAGGAGCTCACGGACCTCGAGCTCGACGAGCTCCAGGATCTCCTCGTCGTCCACCATGTCGGCCTTGTTCAGGGCGACAACGATGTACGGAACGCCGACCTGGCGGGCCAGGAGCACGTGCTCCTTGGTCTGCGGCATCGGGCCGTCGGTGGCGGCAACCACGAGGATCGCGCCGTCCATCTGCGCGGCACCCGTGATCATGTTCTTGATGTAGTCCGCGTGACCGGGGCAGTCGACGTGGGCGTAGTGACGCGCCTCGGTCTGGTACTCGACGTGCGCGATGGAGATCGTGATACCGCGCTGGCGCTCCTCGGGAGCCTTGTCGATCTGGTCGAAGGCCGAGGCCTCGTTCAGGTCGGGGTACGCGTCGTGCAGCACCTTGGTAATGGCGGCCGTGAGGGTCGTCTTACCGTGGTCAATGTGACCGATGGTGCCGATGTTGACGTGCGGCTTAGTCCGCTCGAACTTCGCCTTCGCCACTGGGTCCTCCTGTGGAGTGGTTCTGTACGCCTTGCTTCATCGGCGCCAGGTGATCTTTGCTGGGAAGCCAGCCGCCGGGGTTCTTGCCCTGGGGTTCGAACCCCGGCGGATGGTGTCAAGCCTAAAGCGTGAACTCGGGTGAGTTACTCGCCCTTGGCCTTCGCGATGATCTCCTCGGCGACGTTCCGCGGAACCTCGGCGTAGGAGTCGAACTGCATTGAGTAGCTTGCGCGACCCGACGTCTTGCTGCGGAGGTCTCCGACGTAGCCGAACATCTCCGAGAGGGGCACGAGGCCCTTCACGACGCGAGCGCCGCTGCGCTCCTCCATGGCCTGGATCTGGCCACGGCGGGAGTTGATGTCACCGATGACATCGCCCATGTAGTCCTCGGGCGTGGTGACCTCGACGGCCATCATCGGCTCGAGCAGCACGGGGGACGCCTTGCGCGCGGCCTCCTTGAAGGCCTGCGAACCGGCGATCTTGAAGGCGAGCTCCGAGGAGTCGACCTCGTGGTAGGCACCGTCGAGAAGCGTGACGCGGACGCCCGTCATCTCGTAGCCCGCGAGGATGCCGAACTGCATGGCTTCCTGCGCACCGGCGTCGACCGACGGGATGTACTCCCGCGGGATGCGGCCACCGGTGACCTTGTTCACGAACTCGTACGACGCGTCGCCGTCCGTGATCGGCTCGATCGCGATCTGCACCTTGGCGAACTGACCGGTACCACCGGTCTGCTTCTTGTGGGTGTAGTCCACGCGCTCGACGGTCTTGCGGATCGTCTCGCGGTACGCGACCTGCGGCTTGCCGACGTTCGCCTCGACGCGGAACTCGCGCTTCATGCGGTCGACGAGCACCTCGAGGTGAAGCTCGCCCATACCACCGATGATGGTCTGGCCGGTCTCCTCGTCCGAGTGGACCTGGAAGGAGGGGTCCTCCTCCGAGAGGCGCTGGATGGCGACACCCAGCTTCTCCTGGTCGCCCTTGGACTTCGGCTCGATGGCGACCTGGATGACCGGCGCCGGGAAGTCCATGGACTCCAGGATCACCGGCTGCTTGTCGTCACAGAGCGTCTCACCCGTGGTGGTCTGCTTCAGACCCATGACGGCGACGATGTCACCGGCGCCCACCGACGCGATCTCCTCACGCTTGTTCGCGTGCATGCGGTAGATCTTGCCGATGCGCTCCTTCTTGCCCTTGACGGAGTTCAGCACCGCGGTGCCGGCCTCCAGGCGACCGGAGTAGATCCGGACGAAGGTGAGCTTGCCGAGGTGCGGGTCGCTCGCGATCTTGAACGCGAGAGCCGACAGCGGCTCCTCGTCGGACGGCTTGCGCTTGACGACCGTCTCCGGGTCCTTGACGTCGTGGCCCTCGATGGCCTCGACGTCCAGGGGGGACGGCAGGTAGCGCACGACGGCGTCGAGCAGGGGCTGAACGCCCTTGTTCTTGAACGCGGTGCCGCAGAACACGGGGGTGACGGTGGTGTCGCCGCCCTTGCCGGAGGCGATGGTGATGCGACGGATCGCCGCGTACAGCTGCTCCTCGGTGGGCTCCTGGCCCTCGAGGTACAGCTCCATCATCTGCTCGTCGTTCTCCGCGACGGCCTCGAGGAGCTTGCCGCGGTACTCCTCGGCAGCCTCGGTGTGCGTGGCGGGGATGTCGACGATGTCGTAGGCCTCGCCCATCTTGGTCTCTGCGGACCAGACGAAGGCCTTCATGGTGACGAGGTCGACGACGCCCTGGAAGTCAGCCTCTGCGCCGATGGGCAGCTGCATGACGATCGGGGTCGCACCGAGGCGGTCGACGATCATGTCGACGCAGCGGTGGAACTCGGCACCCGTACGGTCGAGCTTGTTGACGAAGCAGATGCGCGGGACGCCGTAGCGGTCCGCCTGACGCCACACGGTCTCGGACTGGGGCTCAACACCGGCGACGCCGTCGAACACCGTCACGGCACCGTCGAGCACGCGGAGCGAACGCTCCACCTCGACGGTGAAGTCGACGTGGCCCGGGGTGTCGATGATGTTGATCGTGTGATCGACGTCGTTCAGCGGCCAGTGACAGGTGGTGGCAGCAGAGGTGATCGTGATGCCACGCTCCTGCTCCTGCTCCATCCAGTCCATCGTCGCGGCGCCGTCGTGGACCTCACCGATCTTGTACGACACACCGGTGTAGAACAGGATCCGCTCGGTGGTCGTCGTCTTGCCCGCGTCGATGTGGGCCATGATGCCGATGTTGCGCACCTTGGCCAGGTCAAGTGAAGTGGTAGCCATGTCGGCTCAGTCTTCTCTCGGTCTCGATGGGGGTAGCGACTACCAGCGGTAGTGCGCGAAGGCCTTGTTGGACTCGGCCATCTTGTGGGTGTCCTCGCGCTTCTTCACAGCGGCACCGAGGCCGTTGGAGGCGTCGAGGAGCTCGTTGAGCAGACGCTCGGTCATGGTCTTCTCGCGACGGGCGCGGGAGTAACCGACGAGCCAGCGCAGGGCGAGCGTGTTCGCACGGCCCGGCTTGACCTCGATCGGGACCTGGTAGGTCGCGCCACCGACACGGCGGGACTTGACCTCGAGGGTCGGCTTGATGTTCTCGAGCGCGCGCTTCAGCGTGATGACCGGGTCGTTGCCGGTCTTCTCGCGCAGGCCCTCCATGGCGCCGTACACGATGCGCTCGGCGGTGGAGCGCTTGCCGTTCAGCAGCACCTTGTTGATGAGGGAGGTCACCAGAGGAGAACCGTAGACCGGGTCGATGATGACCGGGCGCTTCGGGGCGGGGCCCTTACGAGGCATTCTTACTTCTCCTTCTTGGCGCCGTAGCGGCTGCGGGCCTGCTTGCGGTTCTTGACACCCTGGGTGTCGAGGGAACCGCGGATGATCTTGTAACGAACACCAGGCAGGTCCTTCACACGGCCACCACGCACGAGCACGATGGAGTGCTCCTGCAGGTTGTGCCCCTCACCCGGAATGTAAGCGGTGACCTCGATCCCGCTGGTCAGACGCACACGCGCGACCTTACGCAGGGCCGAGTTCGGCTTCTTCGGGGTGGTCGTGAACACACGCGTGCAGACGCCACGGCGCTGGGGCGAACCCTCGAGTGCGGGCGTCTTGTTCTTCTCGACCTTGTCCTGCCGGCCCTTACGGACCAGCTGCTGGATCGTAGGCACTACTTCTCCGGTTTCTGTGTGCCGAATAGTAAAGCTAACCCGGAACTTCGCCGACCCACGCGGTCGGGTGTGTCGAATGCTGCAGACTCCCGCCGCAAGGCGGAAAGGGGCGCAGATTACGGTGGCCGTTCTCGGACTCCCGCAGCGGTTGATGACACGCGCGCGAGCCCAGGCACACCCCAGGCACAAGGTCTGAGCGTACCTACCTCATCGAGTCTGGTCAAAACAAATGCAGTCCAGCGCGACACGCCGGACATCTAAAGATCAAACCGGCCGCGCGAAATCCTTGATCGATTGCCCATCCGCGTGATCCTGCGATTACGGCGAGCGCTCTTTCCGCACGAGGATCCGGGGCGAACGGCAGAAACGGCACGCGCCTCAGAGGCGCCAGGACGGCCACTCCCGGCATGAGGTCACACCCTGCCCCCACGGGCGCACGACGCGGCCGCCCACGGCCCGTGGACCGGCCCGGAGGAACGCCGAAGGGCGGTCACCCCGTACGAAACGGGGTGACCGCCCTTCAACAGACGTGGGTCCTACTGGTTGTACGGCCCGTAGTCGTAGTCCTCCAGCGGCACAGCCTGCCCGGAGCCCGTGCCGAACGGCGAGTAGTCGATGTCGTCGTAGCCGACGGCCGAGTACATCGCGGCCTTGGCCTCCTCGGTCGGCTCGACCCGGATGTTGCGGTAGCGGGAGAGACCCGTACCGGCCGGGATGAGCTTACCGATGATGACGTTCTCCTTGAGGCCGATGAGGCTGTCGGACTTGGCGTTGATCGCCGCATCCGTCAGGACTCGGGTCGTCTCCTGGAAGGAGGCGGCCGACAGCCAGGATTCCGTCGCCAGCGAGGCCTTGGTGATACCCATCAGCTGCGGACGGCCGGAGGCCGGGTGGCCGCCTTCCGTGACCACACGACGGTTCTCGGTCTCGAACTTCGAGCGCTCGACGAGCTCGCCCGGCAGCAGCTCCGCGTCGCCGGACTCGATGATCGTCACGCGGCGCAGCATCTGCCGGATGATGATCTCGATGTGCTTGTCGTGGATCGACACACCCTGCGAGTTGTAGACCTTCTGGACCTCGCCGACCAGGTGGACCTGGACCGCGCGCTGACCGAGGATCCGCAGCACGTCGTGCGGGTTCGTCGCACCGAAGGTGAGCTTCTGGCCCACCTCGACGTGGTCGCCCTCGCGGACCAGGACCTTGGCGCGCTTCGAGATCGGGAACGCCGTCTCGTCGCTGCCGTCGTCCGGGGTCACGACGAGCTTCTTGGTCTTCTCCGTCTCCTCGATGCGGACGCGGCCCGCGGCCTCGGAGATCGGGGCGACACCCTTCGGCGTACGAGCCTCGAAGAGCTCGACGACACGGGGCAGACCCTGGGTGATGTCGTCACCGGCCACACCACCGGTGTGGAAGGTACGCATCGTCAGCTGGGTACCGGGCTCACCGATGGACTGGGCGGCGATGATGCCGACCGCCTCACCGATGTCGACCAGCTTGCCGGTGGCGAGCGAACGGCCGTAGCAGAAGGCACAGGTGCCGACCGCGGACTCACAGGTCAGGACCGAGCGGGTCTTGACCTCCTCGACGCCGTTGGCGACCAGGGCGTCGATGAGGACGTCACCGAGGTCGACGTTGGCCGGCGCGATGACCTTGCCGTCGATGACGACGTCCTCGGCCAGCATGCGGGCGTACACCGAGGTCTCGACGTTCTCCGTCTTGCGGAGCACACCGTCCTCGCCCTTGACCGCGATCTTGAGCTTCAGACCGCGCTCGGTGCCACAGTCCTCCTCGCGAATGATGACGTCCTGCGAGACGTCGACCAGACGACGGGTGAGGTAACCGGAGTCGGCGGTACGGAGAGCCGTGTCCGCCAGACCCTTACGGGCACCGTGCGTGGAGATGAAGTACTCGAGGACGGTGAGGCCCTCACGGAACGAGGCCTTGATCGGACGCGGGATGGTCTCGTTCTTCGCGTTCGACACCAGACCACGCATACCCGCGATCTGACGCATCTGCATCATGTTTCCTCGGGCACCCGAGTCAACCATCATGAAGATGGGGTTCGTCTTCGGGAAGTTCGCGTTCATCGCCTCGGCAACCTCGTTGGTCGCCTTGGTCCAGATCGCGATGAGCTCCTGCGTGCGCTCGTCCTTGGTGATCAGACCGCGCTCGTACTGCTTCTGGACCTTCTCGTCCTGGGCCTCGTAGCCCGCGACGATCTCCTTCTTGGCCGCGGGGACCACGACGTCGGAGATGGCCACGGTGACGCCGGAACGGGTCGCCCAGTAGAAGCCCGCCGCCTTCAGGTTGTCGAGCGTCGCCGCCACGATGACCTTGGGGTAGCGCTCGGCGAGGTCGTTGACGATCTCGGAGAGCTGCTTCTTGCCGACCGAGTAGTCGACGAAGGGGTAGTCCTCGGGCAGCAGCTCGTTGAAGAGCGCACGGCCAAGCGACGTACGCAGCCGGAAGCTGTCGCCCTGCTGGTACGGCCGCTCCTCGACGCCCTCGTCGCCCGCCTCGGAGACCGGCGGGGTCCAGCCGCGCGGCGGGATGGTGCCCACCGGGAAGCGGATGTCGACGGTCGACTGCAGCGCGAGCTCACCGGCGTCGAACGCCATGATCGCCTCGGCCGTGGAGCCGAACGCGCGGCCCTCGCCCTTGGTGTCACGGAGCTCACCGTCGGTGGTCAGGAAGAACAGACCGAGGACCATGTCCTGGGTCGGCATCGTGACCGGACGGCCGTCGGCCGGCTTGAGGATGTTGTTCGAGGACAGCATCAGGATGCGGGCCTCGGCCTGCGCCTCCGCGGAGAGCGGCAGGTGCACGGCCATCTGGTCACCGTCGAAGTCCGCGTTGAACGCGGTGCAGACGAGCGGGTGGATCTGAATGGCCTTGCCCTCGACCAGCTGCGGCTCGAAGGCCTGGATGCCGAGGCGGTGCAGCGTGGGCGCACGGTTCAGCAGAACCGGGTGCTCGGCGATGACCTCTTCGAGGACGTCGTACACGACCGTGCGGCCGCGCTCGACCATCCGCTTGGCGCTCTTGATGTTCTGCGCGTGGTTCAGGTCGACCAGGCGCTTCATCACGAACGGCTTGAAGAGCTCCAGCGCCATGGCCTTCGGCAGACCACACTGGTGCAGCTTCAGCTGCGGACCGACGACGATCACGGAACGCGCGGAGTAGTCCACACGCTTGCCGAGCAGGTTCTGACGGAAACGACCCTGCTTGCCCTTGAGCATGTCGGACAGCGACTTCAGCGGACGGTTGCCGGGGCCCGTCACCGGGCGACCACGACGGCCGTTGTCGAAGAGCGCGTCGACGGCCTCCTGGAGCATGCGCTTCTCGTTGTTCACGATGATCTCGGGCGCACCGAGGTCGAGAAGGCGCTTCAGGCGGTTGTTGCGGTTGATCACGCGGCGGTACAGGTCGTTCAGGTCGGAGGTCGCGAAGCGGCCACCGTCCAGCTGCACCATCGGACGCAGGTCCGGCGGGATGACCGGCACGCAGTCCAGAACCATGCCCTTGGGGCTGTTCGAGGTCTGCAGGAACGCGGAGACGACCTTGAGGCGCTTGAGCGCACGGGTCTTCTTCTGGCCCTTGCCGGTACGGATGATCTCGCGGAGGCGCTCGGCCTCCTCGTCGAGGTCGAAGGACTCCAGGCGCTTCTGCAGCGCCGCGGCACCCATCGAGCCGTCGAAGTACGTGCCGAAGCGGTCACGCAGCTCGCGGTAGAGCAGCTCATCGCCCTCGAGGTCCTGGACCTTGAGGTTCTTGAAGCGGTTCCACACCTCGTCGAGACGGTCGATCTCGCGCTGCGCACGGTCGCGCAGCTGCTTCATCTCGCGCTCGGCGCCCTCGCGCACCTTGCGGCGCACGTCGGCCTTGGCACCCTCGGCCTCGAGCTCGGCCAGGTCGGTCTCGAGCTTCTTGGCGCGGGCCTCCAGGTCGGAGTCGCGACGGTTCTCGATCTGCTGACGCTCGACGGAGACGTGCGCCTCCAGGGACGGCAGGTCGCGGGTGCGACGCTCCTCGTCCACGAACGTGATCATGTACGCCGCGAAGTAGATGACCTTCTCGAGGTCCTTCGGGGCGAGGTCCAGCAGGTAGCCGAGGCGCGACGGGACGCCCTTGAAGTACCAGATGTGCGTGACAGGGGCGGCCAGCTCGATGTGGCCCATCCGCTCACGACGCACCTTGGCGCGAGTGACCTCGACGCCGCAGCGCTCACAGATGATGCCCTTGAAGCGGACACGCTTGTACTTGCCGCAGTAGCACTCCCAGTCCCGGGTCGGACCGAAGATCTTCTCGCAGAAGAGTCCGTCCTTTTCGGGCTTCAGGGTGCGGTAGTTGATGGTCTCCGGCTTCTTGACCTCGCCGTGGGACCACTGTCGGATGTCGTCCGCGGTGGCAAGGCCGATCCGCAGCTCGTCGAAGAAGTTGACGTCGAGCACTTTGTCGTCAATCCCTCTTTCGGGGTCGAGTCTCAATCATGGTCTGAACGGGTCCGGGGAGAGCCGGCCGGACACGGGGTCCGGCCGGCCAACCCGTCAGACCTCTTCGACGCTGCTCGGCTCGCGCCGGGACAGGTCGATGCCGAGCTCCTCCGCCGCGCGGAAGACGTCCTCGTCGGTGTCGCGCATCTCGATGGACATGCCGTCCGAGGACAGCACCTCCACGTTGAGGCACAGGGACTGCATTTCCTTGATGAGCACCTTGAAGGACTCGGGAATGCCGGGCTCGGGGATGTTCTCGCCCTTGACGATGGCCTCGTAGACCTTCACGCGGCCGGTCACGTCGTCGGACTTGATCGTCAGCAGCTCCTGGAGGGCGTACGCGGCGCCGTATGCCTCCAGCGCCCACACCTCCATCTCACCGAAGCGCTGGCCACCGAACTGTGCCTTACCACCCAGCGGCTGCTGGGTGATCATCGAGTACGGACCGGTCGAACGAGCGTGGAGCTTGTCGTCGACCAGGTGGTGCAGCTTGAGGATGTACATGTACCCGACCGAGATCGGGTCCGGGAACGGCTCACCGGAGCGGCCGTCGAACAGCTGCGCCTTGCCGGACGGGAGCACCATGCGCTCGCCGTCGCGGTTCGGGATGGTGTGCTGCAGCAGACCGGCGAGCTCGTCCTCACGCGCACCGTCGAAGACGGGGGTGGCGACGTTCGTGCCGGGGTCGACCTGGTCGGCGCCGATGGCCTGCAGGCGCTGCGCCCACTCGTCCGCGAGGCCGGAGACGTCCCAGCCGCGGCTGGCGAGCCAGCCGAGGTGGATCTCCAGGACCTGTCCCGGGTTCATTCGGGACGGCACACCCAGCGGGTTCAGGATGATGTCGACCGGAGTTCCGTCCTCGAGGAACGGCATGTCCTCGATGGGCAGGATCTTCGAGATGACGCCCTTGTTGCCGTGGCGGCCGGCGAGCTTGTCACCGTCCGTGATCTTGCGCTTCTGCGCCACGTAGACACGAACCAGCTGGTTCACGCCCGGCGGCAGCTCGTCGCCCTCTTCACGGTCGAAGACGCGGACGCCGATGACCTTGCCGATCTCGCCGTGCGGCACCTTCAGGGAGGTGTCACGGACCTCGCGCGCCTTCTCACCGAAGATCGCGCGGAGCAGGCGCTCCTCCGGCGTCAGCTCGGTCTCACCCTTGGGCGTGACCTTGCCGACGAGGATGTCGCCGGCGACGACCTCGGCACCGATACGGATGATGCCGCGCTCGTCGAGGTCGGCGAGGACCTCTTCGGAGACGTTCGGGATGTCCCGGGTGATCTCCTCCGGGCCGAGCTTGGTGTCACGGGCGTCGACCTCGTGCTCCTCGATGTGGATCGAGGAGAGGACGTCGTCCTGCACGAGGCGCTGCGACAGGATGATCGCGTCCTCGTAGTTGTGACCCTCCCACGGCATGAACGCCACGAGCAGGTTCTTGCCGAGGGCCATCTCGCCCTCTTCGGTCGCGGGACCGTCGGCCAGGACCTGGCCCTCGATCACGCGGGCGCCCTCGTCGACGACAACCTTCTGGTTGACCGAGGTGCCCTGGTTCGACCGGGAGAACTTGGCGATGCGGTACGTGGTGTACGTGCCGTCGTCGTTGGTCACCGTGACGTAGTCCGCGGACACCTCCTGGACCACACCGGCCTTCTCGGCCTTGATCACGTCACCGGCGTCGACCGCGCAGCGGTACTCCATGCCGGTGCCGACGAGGGGGGCCTCGGCGGTGATCAGCGGCACGGCCTGACGCATCATGTTCGCGCCCATGAGGGCACGGTTGGCGTCGTCGTGCTCCAGGAAGGGGATCATCGCGGTCGCGACGGACACCATCTGGCGCGGCGAGACGTCCATGTAGTCGACGTCCGTGCCGGGCACGTAGTCGATCTCTCCGCCACGGCGGCGGATCAGGACGCGGGCCTCGGCGAAGTGGAGGTCGTCCGTCAGCGGGGCGTTGGCCTGCGCGATGACGAAGCGGTCCTCCTCGTCGGCCGTCAGGTAGTCGACGTCGTCGGTGACCTGGCCCTCGACGACCTTGCGGTACGGCGTCTCGACGAAGCCGAACGCGTTGACGCGGCCGTAGGAGGCGAGCGAACCGATCAGACCGATGTTCGGGCCTTCAGGGGTCTCAATCGGGCACATGCGGCCGTAGTGAGACGGGTGCACGTCACGGACCTCGAAGCCGGCCCGCTCACGGGACAGACCACCGGGACCCAGCGCCGAGAGACGACGCTTGTGCGTCAGACCCGACAGCGGGTTGTTCTGGTCCATGAACTGCGACAGCTGCGAGGTGCCGAAGAATTCCTTGATCGACGCCACGACCGGGCGGATGTTGATCAGGGTCTGCGGCGTGATCGCCTCGACGTCCTGGGTCGTCATGCGCTCACGGACGACGCGCTCCATACGAGCCAGACCCGTGCGGACCTGGTTCTGGATGAGCTCGCCGACGTTGCGCAGACGACGGTTGCCGAAGTGGTCGATGTCGTCGGTCTCGACGACGATCGACGTGCCGCTGTCGCCAACGGTCTCGACCTCACCGGCGTGCAGCTTCACCAGGTACTTGATCGAGGCGATGATGTCCTCGACCGTGAGGATGCCCGCGTCGAGCGGAGCGTCCGCACCCAGCTTCTTGTTCACCTTGTAGCGGCCGACCTTCGCGAGGTCGTAGCGCTTCGGGTTGAAGTAGAGGTTCTCGAGCAGCGTCTGAGCGGCCTCACGGGTCGGCGGCTCGCCCGGACGGAGCTTGCGGTAGATGTCGAGCAGCGCGTCGTCCTGACCCTGGGTGTGGTCCTTCTCCAGGGTGGCGCGCATGGACTCGTACTCGCCGAACTCCTCGAGGATCTGCTCGGTCGTCCAACCGAGAGCCTTGAGCAGAACGGTGACCGACTGCTTGCGCTTGCGGTCGATGCGGACACCGACCATGTCGCGCTTGTCGATCTCCATCTCCAGCCAGGCACCCCGGGACGGGATGATCTTGGCGGAGAAGATGTCCTTGTCGGACGTCTTGTCGATCGAGGAATCGAAGTACACACCGGGCGAACGGACCAGCTGCGACACCACGACACGCTCGGTGCCGTTGATGACGAAGGTGCCCTTGTTCGTCATGAGCGGGAAGTCGCCCATGAAGACCGTCTGCGACTTGATCTCGCCGGTCTCGTTGTTGGTGAACTCGGCGGTGACGAAGAGCGGGGCGGCGAACGTGAAGTCGCGCTCCTTGCACTCGTCGATGGAGTTCTTCGGAGGCTCAAAACGGTGGTCGCGGAAGGTCAGCGACATCGACCCGGAGAAGTCCTCGATCGGGGAGATCTCCTCGAAGATCTCCTCCAGACCGGACTTGGTGGGGACGTCCTGACCGGACTCAAGAGCCGCCTCGACCCGACTCTGCCACGCGGTGTTCCCGAGCAGCCAGTCAAAGCTCTCGGTCTGCAGCGCGAGCAGGTTGGGAACCTCGAGGGGCTCCTTGATCTTTGCAAAGGAGATGCGCAGCGGGGCGGTGCTGGCGCCGTTGTTCGTATTCGCGGTCGAGGCAGTGCGCGAGGCGGCCAAGAGGGGGTCCTTCCGAGGGCTCGGACTCACTACGCGCGTACCGGTCCCAGGCTGGACACAGAGACAGACATCCCAGGTCAGGGAGAGTCAGGTCCACAGTGCTCAAGCATGGGCATGCCCCTGGTGACGGGCAGGAGGCAGCTAACAGGCAGCGCAAAGGGTCAGTGTAGCCACTCGGCCCACTGATGTCCAGTGCGGGTTTTTGAAGACCCTCGTTGTTCTCAACCCCTGCTGCAAGCCACGCCCTCGATGCACATCGATACTGCCCTCTTCGCCGCCGATCCATGCCTCGGATCCGGATCGTTGTGACGACGCGTCCTGAGAATTGCGCGCTGCGTGCGGTTCGTCAAGGCCCCCCTGCCCCGACATCACTCAGAGATCGTCACCGTCACGGGCCGCCCCGAGGGCACAACGAAGATCACCATACTCGCCGGGACCGACATCGCAAGGCACCCTTCGCAGGACGCCCGTGAACGCCGAAAGGCGACCACCCACATGGGTGATCGCCTTTGGCGACCCGTGCGTTACAGCCTCAGCCGTACGAACGGGAAAGAGAGTCAGACGACTCGTGAGGTCACTTGACCTCGACGGAGGCGCCGGCGCCCTTGAGGGCCTCGGCGGCCTTCTCCGCGGCGTCCTTGGCGACCTTCTCGAGGACCGGCTTCGGGGTGCCGTCGACGAGGTCCTTGGCCTCCTTGAGACCCAGCGAGGTCAGCTCACGCACGACCTTGATGACCTGGATCTTCTTCTCGCCGGCGCCCGTGAGGATGACGTCGAACTCGTCCTGCTCGGCCTCGGCCTCGGCCGGGGCGGCAGCGGCGCCACCGGCGGCAACGGCGACCGGAGCGGCGGCGGTGACGTCGAACTTCTCCTCGAAGGCCTTCACGAACTCGGCGAGCTCGATGAGCGTGAGCTCCTCGAACTGGGCAAGCAGGTCTTCCTGGCTGAGCTTCGCCATGATGGGCGATCCTTCCACTAATTCGGCTGGTGCCGGGTGTATATGAAGGCGGGCGTACGTTGGGCCCGCGGTGACCGTCGCCTCAGGCGGCGGTCAATGTGCGAGCCGAATTACTCGGCACCGCCCTGCTCGGCCTTCTTGGCACGAAGCGCCTCCGCGGTGCGGACGAACTTCGAGGGAAGCGCCTGGAAGAGCGCGGCAGCCTGCGACTGCTTGCCCTTCATGGCGCCCGCCAGCTTGGCGAGCAGAACCTCGCGGGACTCGAGGTCCGCGAGCTTCTTGAACTCATCGGCGGACAGCGCCTTGCCGTCAAGGACACCGCCCTTGATGACGAGGTTCGGGTTGTCCTTGGCGAAGTCACGAAGACCCTTCGCCGACTCCACCGGGTCACCGGTGACGAAGGCAACCGCCGTCGGACCCGTGAAGAGGTCGTCCAGCGTGTTGATCCCGGCCTCGTTGGCCGCAATCTTGGTCAGCGTGTTCTTCACCACGGCGTACTCGGAGTTCTCACCGAGGGAACGGCGCAGCTGCTTGAGCTGGGCCACGGTGAGACCCCGGTACTCGGTCAGCACGGCGGCGTTCGAGCTGCGGAACTTGTCCGTGAGCTCGGCTACCGCGGCAGCCTTGTCGGGCGTCGGCATAGAGCGTCGGCCTCCTTCCGGGTGATGAGGACCGCTCAGAAGGGGCCGACAAAACGAAACGCCCCGGCGCAGGCGCACGGGGCGTGAGCTCAACCGAATCGCATGCGATCCAGGAGCACATCCACAGTCACCTGCGCGGGTCGTCCGCCGTTTCAGCGGATCCTTCGGCCACCGCACCCTCTTGCGAGGACACGGCAACGACCAGCGGTCTTTGGCTTCTGTGGAAGAGTACGCGAACGGGTCCGCGGCAAGCAAATCCGGTCAGAAGGCGCTGTCCGAACCGGCATCCGAGCCGTCCTTGCCGAGCTTCCCGAGCTCCTCGAACATCTTCATCATGTCCAGGGTGTCCCCGGCCGACGGCGGCGTCACCTTGGTCGCCGCGCCGTAGTCGGAGAAGGTCTGCGACGTCTTCACCGTGCCCTGGGGCGTCTTCATGTCGATGTCCATGCGGACCGGGTAGTCGTCCTCGTTGACCCAGACCTCGGTGTCGTAGCCCTTGATGCCCGACTTCTCGATGTTCTTGAACAGCTGCTCGCGCTCGCTCTCGCTGAGCACGTCCTTCAGGCCCTTGTTGGACTCCGCCATCTCCTTGACGGTGAGCCGGCCCTTGTACCGCTGGGTCTGCTCGCCGTCGACCTGCGCGGAGCCCAGGTGCTTGAGGTTCGGCGAGTCCAGGAGCATCGCGAGCTGCTGCGCGGGGTCCTGGTTCATGCTGTCCAGGCCGCCGGTCATCTGCTTGGCGAGCTTGTCGTCACCGGCCTGCTTCGCGATGGCGTTGAGGTCCATCTTGACCCAGCGCTTGCCTTCCATGTCCTTGGCCGCCTTGGCACCCATGTCCATGTACATGACGTTGTCGCTCCAGAGCATCCGGATCTTCTCCGGAGCCTCCGGGTCACCCTCCGTGAGCGCGGAGCCCGACACCGTCACGTCCATGACGGTCGGGTCCCAGCCCATGACGCCGGTCATCTTCATCTCACCGGAGCCGCCCATCGCCTTGCCCAGCTCGCCGGGCGGCGTGGACATGGTCATCTTGACCTTGGCCGACTTGGCGGCCGAGGTCTTCTTGTACGCGGCCGTGATGACGTCGGTGACCTGCGAGCGCGACTGGATCTCCCCCGCGCCCGCCTTGTCGGACTTGTCGTCCGAGCCCCCGCACGCCACCGCGCCGACACAGAGCAGCGCGGTGCTGAGCACGGCCCCCGCCACCCGCTGACGCCCTCTGCGTCCCTTGACGACACCTGCAGTCATGACCCCACCCCTTGGCACAAAGAACACATGATCGACACAACTTTGTTCACCGAGAGTACCCGAGGGGCGGGGTGGGGAGCGCAGGAGTTATCCGGCGGGCAACGCAGGGGCATGCGACGGGCAGCTCAGGGGGTCATACGGCGGGCTGCTTGTTCATGAGGTCCTTGAAGCTCATGGTGTCCGACGCCGGCGGCTTCTCCACGTTCAGCTCGGTGCCGTAGTCGCTGTAGTAGGCCGTCTGCGAGAAGGTGCCGTTCTTCGTCTCGCCCTTCTCGCTCTTCTTGACCAGCAGGTCGTCCTCGTCGACCCAGATGTCGATCGTCTCGGTGCTCAGACCGGCCTGCTCGAACTGCTTCTTCAGCTCGGCCAGCTTGTCCGCGTCCAGGTCCGCGCTCTTCGCGGTGAAGTCCGCGACGTCGACCTTGCCCGAGTAGTGGACGGCCTTCTTCCCGCGGACCTCCTCCTCGCCGACGCGCTTCACGTCGCCGGAGGCCAGCAGCATCTTCACCGACTGGTTCGGGGTGGTGTTCTGCATCTGGTCCTGGAAGGCCTCGCCCGCGGCGCCGCTCATCTCCGCCAGCGTCGCGTAGTCGTACTCGAGCCAGTGCTTGCCGCCGCCCGCCTGGGACGCGAACGTGTCCCCCATGTTCGCGTAGAAGCCGTTCTTCAAGTAGCGGTAGTCGAGCTTCGTCGCGCCCATCTGCTTCATCTGCTGGGCCTGCGAGCCGCCGGTGAAGGTCACCGTCACGTTCCCCGTGATGCCGTCGGACCAGCCCATGACGCCCTTCATGTCCATGGAGCTCAGCGAGCCCATGGTGGTGGTGCCGTCGATCCGGGCGGTGTCCGCCTTGTCGGTCGACTTCTCGACGGTGCGCAGGGCGGCTATGGGGCTGAGCTTGATGCCGCCCTCGTCCTTGCCGCTGCCGTCCGCCTTGTTCGAGGAGTCACCCGAACCGCAGGCCGTGAGCCCCGTCAGCGCGGCGACCACCGCGATCGAGAGACCGGCTCGGCGCATGGTCGTGCTGTTCATGTCGTCCCACCCCTTGGCATTCATGGAGCCTGCACGCTAGCGCAGCCCACTGACACACGTATCCGAAAGGCCCGTACACAAACAGGACGGGCCCCGCACCTCGAAAGGTTGCGGGGCCCGTCCACAGAACGCGTACGCGACGCGGCTGCCGTCAGGATCAGACGGCGGCCGGGTCCTCCTCGGTGAGGAGGTTGCGGGTGCGGTTCGAGTCCAGCGGGATGCCGGGGCCCATCGTGGTGGTGAGGGCGGCCTTCTTGATGTAGCGCCCCTTGGCGGCCGACGGCTTCAGACGGAGGATCTCCTCCAGGGCCGCGGCGTAGTTCTCCACCAGCTTGGTGTCGTCGAAGGACACCTTGCCGATGATGAAGTGCAGGTTCGAGTGCTTGTCGACGCGGAACTCGATCTTGCCGCCCTTGATGTCGTTGACAGCCTTCACGACATCGGGGGTCACGGTGCCGGTCTTCGGGTTCGGCATCAGACCACGCGGACCGAGCACGCGGCCGAGGCGGCCGACCTTGCCCATGAGGTCCGGGGTGGCGACGACGGCGTCGAAGTCCAGGCGGCCCTTCGCGACCTCGTCGATGAGCTCGTCGGCGCCGACGATGTCGGCCCCAGCGGCTTCCGCGGCCGCAGCACGGTCACCGGTCGCGAAGACCAGGACCCGGGCGGTCTTGCCGGTGCCGTGCGGGAGGTTCACGGTGCCGCGGACCATCTGGTCGGCCTTGCGCGGGTCGACACCCAGACGCATGGCGACCTCGACGGTGCCGTCGAACTTGGTCGAGGAGGTCTCCTTGGCGAGACGGACGGCCTCGAGCGGGGCGTACAGCTTCTCCCGGTCGATCTTGGCGTCCGCAGCGCGGAGAGTCTTGCTGCGCTTCACTTCTGCTCCTGGTTTGTTCAGGTATGGAGTCGTGGTTCGGACCAGCGCTTGGCCCTACCACTTGAGAAAGGTCAGACGGGGGGAGGAGCTCAGCCCTCGACCGTGATGCCCATGGAACGGGCGGTGCCGGCGATGATCTTCGACGCGGCGTCCAGGTCGTTGGCGTTGAGGTCTTCCATCTTGGTCTGCGCGATCTCGCGGATCTGCGCCTCGGTGACCTTGGCGACCTTGGTCTTGTGGGGCTCGCCGGAGCCCTTCTCGACACCAGCGGCCTTCAGGATCATCTTGGCGGCCGGCGGCGTCTTGGTGATGAAGGTGAAGGAACGGTCTTCGTAGACCGTGATCTCCACCGGGATCACCCAGCCACGCTGCGACTCGGTCGCGGCGTTGTAGGCCTTGCAGAACTCCATGATGTTGACGCCGTGCTGGCCCAGCGCGGGGCCGACCGGCGGGGCCGGGTTGGCGGCACCAGCCTGGATCTGGAGCTTGATCAGCCCCGTGACCTTCTTCTTCTTGGGAGGCATTGCTCTCTCCGGGTCCTAGTGAGAGTTTTCAGCCGACCATCCGGTCATCCGGATGGAGGCATACCGCACAACGATAACGGGTATAGTCGCGCGGCTAAAAACCGAGCAGGTCAGACCGGCTTTGACAGCCCGTCTGACCTGTTCGGAGGCGTGTGTTCCAGGAACGTCAGTTCTTCTGGATCTGGTCGAAGCTGAGCTCGACCGGGGTCTCGCGACCGAAGATCTCGACGAGGCCCTTGACCTTCTTCGAGTCGGCGTTGATCTCGTTGATCGTCGCCTGCAGCGTCGCGAACGGGCCGTCGGTGACGGTGACCGAGTCGCCCACCTCGAAGTCCAGGACCTGCACCTCGACCTTGCGGGCCGGAGCCGGCTTGCCCTCGGCCTCGGCGGCCTCGCGGGCGGCCTTCTCCTCGGCCTCCGGGGCGAGCATCTTGACGATCTCGTCCAGGGTCAGCGGGTACGGGTCGTAGGCGTTGCCGACGAAGCCGGTGACGCCGGGCGTGTTGCGGACGACGCCCCAGGACTCGTTCGTCAGGTCCATGCGCACCAGCACGTAGCCGGGGAGCTTGTTCTGGCGGATGGTCTTGCGCTCGCCGTTCTTGATCTGCGCGACCTCTTCCTGCGGCACCTCGGCCTGGAAGATGAAGTCCTCGACGTTCAGCGAGACGGCACGCTGCTCGAGGTTGGTCTTCACGCGGTTCTCGTAACCGGCGTAGGTGTGGATGACGTACCACTCGCCGGGGAGGGTGCGGAGCTCCTCGCGGAGGGCCACGATCGGGTCGACCGGCTCGGCCTCCTCCTCGGGCTCGTCCGCGGCGGCCTCGACGTCCTCCTCGTCGGCGACGTCGGCAGCGGCGGTCTCGTCCTCCTCGGACTCCGCTACGGCCTCGGCGTCACCCTCGAGGTGGATGGCGGCCTCTTCGGCGGGCTCACCCGCGGCGGCGTCGGCAGCGTCGGCCTGGTCCGGGTCCTCGGCGTCCGCCGCCTCGACGATGTCGAGCTGGTCCTCCACGGACTCCGCGTTCTCTCCGCGAGGCTCAACGGCGTCGTTCAGGTTCGGGTCAGACACGGTGGCTGCTTCTTCCTGGATACAGAGGGGTGGAACGCGCGAAAGGGGCGCCAGGAACGGCGCCCTTCGCTATCGGCTCAGCCGAAGATGTACTTGACAGCGTGGCTGAAGCCATAGTCAATCACGGTCACGAGACCGATCATGATGACGACGAAGACAATCACCACTGTGGTGTAGGTCGTGAGCTGGCTGCGAGTCGGCCAGACGACCTTGCGGAGCTCCGCGATGATCTGACGGTAGAAGAGCGCGAGACGGCCGAAGGGGCCCTTCTTGCCACGCTTGCCGCCCTTGCGGGCCTTCTTCTGGGACTCCGTCGACTCGTCCTGGGCATCAGGCTTGTCGATGGAGCCCACGGCGTCCGTCACTCGTCCTCACCTGATTCCGGGTCGTGGCCGTGCCGCGCCCGGTTGAGCCGCACGGCGGTGCATTGCAGTACGTACATGCGCACACATCCTGGCGAAGGAGTGTGTAGCAGGGCCGGAGGGACTTGAACCCCCAACCGCTGGTTTTGGAGACCAGTGCTCTACCAATTGAGCTACGACCCTTTGGTTTCCCCCAACCTACCGCATCCGCCCATGTGCACGGAGTGCGCTGAGAGAAAGCGGCCGGTGAGGGCCAACGAGCAGTGAGTGTACGTGCTCTGCGGCGCCCCGTCGAACAGAAAGGGCTGCGACGGTCTTGGAAACCCGCGCACCGGGGCCGTTTCGGGTCTGGAACGATGGGGCCATGAGCGCTGCTACTTCTCCGACCGAGCGCCGGGTCTCCGCGCGCATCGGCGCGATCTCCGAGTCCGCGACCCTCGCTGTCGATGCCAAGGCCAAGGCCCTCAAGGCCGCAGGAAGACCGGTGATCGGCTTCGGGGCGGGCGAGCCCGACTTCCCGACTCCGGACTACATCGTCGAAGCCGCCGTCGAGGCCTGCAAGAACCCGAAGTTCCACCGCTACACGCCGGCCGGGGGCCTCCCCGAGCTCAAGGCGGCGATCGCCGCGAAGACCCTCCGTGACTCGGGCTACGAGGTCGACGCGTCGCAGATCCTGGTGACCAACGGCGGCAAGCAGGCCATCTACGAAGCGTTCGCCGCGGTCCTCGACCCGGGCGACGAGGTCATCGTCCCCGCACCGTTCTGGACCACCTACCCGGAGTCGATCCGCCTCGCGGGCGGTGTCCCGGTCCCGGTCGTCGCCGACGAGACCACCGGCTACCGCGTCTCCGTCGAGCAGTTGGAGGCCGCGCGCACGGAGCGCACGAAGCTCGTCCTCTTCGTGTCGCCGTCGAACCCGACGGGCGCCGTCTACAGCGAGGCCGACGCCGAGGCGATCGGCCGCTGGGCCGTCGAGCACGGCCTGTGGGTCATGACCGACGAGATCTACGAGCACCTCGTCTACGGAGACGCGAAGTTCACCTCGCTCCCCGCGATCCTTCCCGAGCTGCGCGACAAGTGCATCGTGGTCAACGGCGTCGCCAAGACGTACGCGATGACCGGCTGGCGCGTGGGCTGGATCATCGGCCCGAAGGACATCGTCAAGGCCGCGACGAACCTGCAGTCGCACGCCACGTCCAATGTCTCCAACGTCGCGCAGGCCGCCGCGCTCGCGGCCGTCTCCGGAGACCTGGTCGCCGTCGAGAAGATGCGCGAGGCCTTCGACCGGCGCCGCCAGACGATCGTGCGGATGCTCAACGACATCGCGGGCGTCATCTGCCCCGAGCCCGAGGGTGCCTTCTACGCGTACCCCTCGGTGAAGGGCCTCCTCGGCAAGGAGATCCGCGGCAAGCGCCCGCAGGACTCCGTCGAGCTGGCCGCACTCATCCTCGAGGAGGCCGAGGTCGCGGTCGTTCCCGGTGAGGCCTTCGGGACGCCGGGTTACCTGCGCCTCTCGTACGCGCTGGGCGACGAGGACCTCGTCGAGGGCGTCTCGCGGATCCAGAAGCTGCTCGCCGAGGCCCGCGACTGAGGGCTGCGTCGAGAACATGCGGGCCGTCTCTCCTTCGGAGAGGCGGCCCGTTTCTTCGTTCGGAGGGGGCCCCGAAGGGGGAAAGCCGCTACCGGGACGCCAGGTGCATACGGCAAGATCCTCGAATGGAGCGTGTACGAGACGAGCGTGTACGGGACGTACGAGACCTGCCGAAGGCCCATCTCCACCTGCACTTCACCGGGTCGATGCGGTCGAGCACCCTTCTTGAGCTGGCCGACAAGTACGGAGTGCGTCTTCCGGAGGCGCTGACCGGCGCCGAGCCCCCGAAGCTGCGCGCGACGGACGAGCGGGGCTGGTTCCGCTTCCAGCGGCTCTACGACGCCGCGCGCTCCTGTCTGCGCGAGCCCGAGGACATCCGGCGCCTGGTGCGAGAGGCCGCCGAGGAGGATCTGCGCGACGGCTCGGGGTGGCTGGAGATCCAGGTCGACCCGACGTCCTACGCGCCGCGGCTCGGCGGCCTGATCCCGGCCCTGGAAATCATCCTGGACGCCGTCGAGAGCGCCTCGCGGGAGACCGGCCTCGGCATGCGCGTCCTGGTCGCCGCGAACCGCATGAAGCACCCCCTGGACGCCCGCACGCTGGCGCGGCTCGCGGTGCGGTACGCGGACCGGGGCATCGTCGGCTTCGGGCTCTCCAACGACGAGCGGCGCGGCATGGCACGGGACTTCGACCGGGCCTTCGCCATCGCGCGCGACGGCGGTCTGCTCGCGGCGCCGCACGGCGGTGAGCTGACCGGGCCCTCGTCGGTGCGGGACTGTCTGGACGACTTGGACGCGGCGCGCATCGGGCACGGGGTGCGGGCCGCCGAGGACCCGCGGCTCCTGAAGCGGCTCGCCGACCGGGGCGTCACCTGTGAGGTGTGCCCGGCGTCCAACGTCGCCCTGGGGGTCTACGAAAAGCCGGAGGACGTCCCCCTGCGCGCGCTGTTCGAGGCGGGGGTGCCGATAGCCCTCGGCGCCGACGACCCGCTGCTCTTCGGGTCGCGGCTCGCCGCCCAGTACGACATCGCACGCACCCACCACGGCTTCACCGACGCCGAACTGGCGGAGCTCGCCCGGCAGTCGGTCCGCGGCTCGGCCGCGCCCGTCGACGTACAGCGGAAGATGCTGGCCGGGGTGGACGAGTGGCTGACCTCGTAGGGATTACACGCTCGTGATGCCCTTCAGGAGCGTGCGGGCGAGTGCGGCGGCGAACTCCTCGACGGGCTGCGGGGGCTGCTTGCCGACCGTGGCGTCGTAGGCGAAGGCGCGCTGCGCGCAGGCGCCCATGAGGAGCGAGGCGGCCGCGAACGTGTCGGCGTCGGGTGCGATCCGGCCCGCGTCCCGCTCGGCCCGCAGATAGGCGTCCAGGGTCTCGATGGGCACGTGGGGGCCGGTGCCCATCTCGCGCATGGAGTCCTCGTGGCGGCGCTTCAGCTGGGTCTCCGCGTACAAGGAGGCGGCGATCGGGAAACTCTCCGCGTAGAAGCGGCTGGCCTGCATCGCGATCTCGGTGAGGTTCTCCAGGACACTGCGCTCCCCCGGCTTCTCCACGAGCTCGTTCAGGAGCGGGTTCAGCCTGGGCAGCCGCTCCTTGAGCACGCTCACGAACAGCTCTTCCTTGCTCGCGAAGTGCTTGTAGAGCGCGGCTTCGGAGCAGCCGGCCGCTTTGGCGATCTCCTTGGTGGTGGCGCGGGCCAGGCCGCGGGTGAACATGAGCTCGTGCGCCGCGTCGAGGATGCGGGCCCGGGTGGGCTTCTGCTGCATGGGCCGTCCAACCAACCTTGACGTATGGGTGAGTGGATACTCACCCTAGTGGTGAGTGAATACTTACCCACCCGGGGAGGACGCGCAATGAAGCTCACTGTTTTCGGTGCCACCGGCGGTGTCGGCGGGGAGATCGTCAGGCAGGCGCTCGCGGCGGGGCACGGCGTCACCGCCGTCGTGCGGGACCCCGCGCGGCTGAGCGTGACGGGTGAGGGCCTTGAGGTCCTCCGGGCCGACCTGACCGATCCGGAGGCCCTGCGTGCGGCCGTGACCGGGCGGGACGCGGTCCTCTCGGGTCTCGGCCCGCGCAAGAAGGCGGACGCGGGGATCACAGCGGACCTCACGCGGTCGGTGGTGCGCGCGATGGAGGCCGAGGGGGTGCGCAGGCTCGTGGTGGTGAGCGCGGCGCCGGTCGGCCCGCCGGCCGAGCGTCAGCCCGCGGTCGACCGGATCATGGGCTCCCTGGTCGCCAGGGTCCTGAAGCCCGTGTACGACGATCTGCGGGCCATGGAGGCCGCGCTGGCGAGCAGCGCGACGGACTGGACGTCCGTACGGCCGCCGAGGCTCCAGGACAAGCCGGCGACGGGTGTCTACCGCAGGGTGGTCGGCGGCACCCCGACCAGCGGCCGGTTCATCGGCAGGGCGGACGTGGCGCACGCCATGCTGGCGGCGATCGACGACGCGTCGACGGTGAAGCAGGGCGTGGGCGTCGCCTACTAGCCGCGCGCCGGATGCCTCAGAGGCTGACGCCCACCGTCACCGGTTCGTTGACGAGGGTGACCCCGAAGGCGTCCCGCACCCCTGCGACGACCTCGCGGGCCAGCTCCAGCAGGTCTTCGGTGGTCGCTCCGCCGCGGTTGGTGAGCGCGAGCGTGTGCTTGGTGGAGATGCGGGCCCTGCCCTCTCCGTAGCCCTTGGTGAAGCCCGCCTTGTCGATGAGCCAGGCGGCGGAGGTCTTCACGCGGCCGTCGCCGGTCGGGAAGGCGGGCGGGGCGACGTCCGCACCGAGGCGTTCCGTCACGCGCGCGTGGAAGGCGGTGAACTCCTCCTCGGTGAGGATCGGGTTGGTGAAGAACGACCCGGCGGACCAGCTGTCGTGGTCCTCGGGATCCAGCACCATGCCCTTGCCCGCGCGGAGCTTGAGGACAGTCTCCCTGGCGACCGCGGCCGGGACCCGGTCCCCCGCCTCGACACCGAGCGTGCGCGCGGTCTCGGGGTACTTGAGGGGCGCGCTCATCCCCTGCGCGTCCTCGAGCTCGAAGCGGACCCGTAGCACCACGAAGCGGTCGGGGTCGGCCTTGAAGCGGCTGTGGCGGTACGAGAACGCGCACTCGGCGTTCGCCATCACAACGGTCTCGTGGGTCTTCCTGTCGTACGCGACCACTTCGGTGATCGTCGAGGAGACCTCCTGGCCGTACGCCCCGACGTTCTGGATCGGGGTCGCGCCCGCGGAGCCAGGGATGCCGGCGAGGCATTCGATGCCCGCCAGGCCCGCTTCGACGGTGCGAGCGACCGCGTCGGTCCAGACCTCGCCGGCGGCGAGCTCCAGCTTCGTGCCGTCGAGCGCGAAGCCCCGGGTGGCGATGCGCAGGGCGGTGCCGTCGAAGCCCTTGTCGCCGATGACCAGGTTCGATCCGCCGCCGATGAGCAGCAGCGGGGTTCCGGAGTCGTCGGCCTCACGGACGGCGGCGATCACCTCGGCGTCGGTCGTCGCGGTGATCAGACGGGTCGCGGGGCCGCCGAGCCGGAAGGTGGTCAGCGGGGCGAGCGGGGCATCGTGGAGTTCCTGCACGTGCTCAAGAGTACGAGAACGGCCCCGCCGGTCAGGGCGGGGCCGTTCTCGTACGTCTGTCAGGCGCCCCCGTGCGTCCGTCAGACGCTCTCCCACGCCCTCAGACGGCGATCAGCTCGTCCTCCGACGTGGACGCGGTCGTCCCGGCCCCTCCGGCCGCCCGCCGACGGGACGGGATGCAGAGCGCCGCCACCGCCGCGAGGGCCACCACCGCGGAGCCCACCCACAGCGCGGGCTCCAGGCCGTTCACGAAGTCCTGCCCGGAGCCGTAGCCGCCCTGGGCCGAGAAGATCGAGGACATCACGGCGATGCCGAGGGCGCCGCCGACCTCGCGCAGCGCGTTGTTGGCGCCGGACGCGATGCCCTGCTCCTGCGGTCGCACGCTGGACATGACCAGGTTGGACGCCGGTGCGAAGTAGAGGGACATCCCGATGCCGCTGATGATCAGCGCCGGCAGCTGGGTGGCGTACGAGACGTCGGGCGTCACCACGACCGCGTACCAGGCGAGGCCCACGGCCTGGAAGAAGAGGCCGGCGGCGACGACCGGGCGGCCGCCGATCCGGTCGGAGAGGTAGCCGGCCAGCGGCGAGATGAGCATCGGCATGCCGGTCCAGGGCAGCATGCGCAGCCCGGCCTCGGTGGGCGAGTAGCCGAGGACGCCCTGCATGTACTGGCTGAGCAGGAAGATCGAACCGAACATCCCGAGGAACATCAGCAGGCTCGCCGCGTTGATTCCCGCGAAGGCACGACTACGGAAGAGGCGCATCGGCAGCATCGGCGCCCTGTGGCGCATCCCGTGCCGGATGAAACCGCCGAGCAGGAGGACGCCCGCGCTCAGGCTGACGAGGACGGTGGCACTGGACCAGCCGTCGATGGGGCCGCGGACAAGGGCGTACACGATTCCGAAGAGCCCGCCGCTGGCGAGCAGCGTGCCGGCCGTGTCCAGTCGCGCGCCGGGGGCGTGGGACTCGGCGAGGCGCAGCCGGGCGAGCGGCAGCAGGGCGAGCCCCAGCGGGACGTTCAGCCAGAAGATCCACTGCCAGGAGACGTGCTCGGTGAGGCTGCCGCCGATCAGCGGGCCACTGGCGACCGCGAGGCCGTTGACGGCGCCCCAGATGCCGTACGCCATGCCGCGCTTGGCCTGCGGTACGGCCGCCGTCAGCAGGGTCAGCGTGAGCGGCATCATGATGGCGGCGCCGACGCCCTGCACCGCGCGGGCGGCGATCAGCGCGTCCAGGCCGGGTGCGAGCGCCGCGGCGGCGGAGGCGGCGGTGAAGATCGTGAGGCCGACGGTGAAGAGGCGGCGGCGCCCGTACCGGTCGCCCAGGGCCGCGCCGAACATCAGCAGCACGGCGAAGGTGAGGGTGTAGGCGCTCACGGTCCATTCGAGGTCGTGCAGGGCGCCCCCGAGGTCCTCGCGGATGGAGGGCAGGGCGGTGGTGACGACGAGGTTGTCGAGTGCCGCCATGAACCCGGCGACGCTCGTGATGACGAGGGCCCAGACCATTCCCCCGCGCGACGCCGTCTGCTCTGGCTGCGCTTTCTGCTCCGGCATTGCTTCCCCTGTTGGTTAGTTATTGATGACTAACTTTCGTGGGCACAGAAGGAGGCCCCTCTGCCCCGCGCGACTCATCCCTTGGGCTGCGCCGAGTCGTAGAAGCCGGCCCACACCCGGTGGTCGGGCCGGAACCCCATCGACACCAGGACGTTGATCAGCATTCCGTACGCCAAGAACTGCGTCGTCTCGTCGACGTCCGCCCCCAGCGCGAGGCGGACCGTGTCGTACATGTCCATCCAGGCGGCCCGCAGCGCGTCGCCGAACTCCCGGTCGCCGGACGCCTCCGCGGAGGCCACGGCGACGTACATCTGCATCTGCATGAGGAGCTTGTCCGGGTCCTCGGCGATGAGGGCCTGATAGGCCCTCCCCATGGAGTGCAGGGCCTCCTCCCCCTCCAGCCCCTCGGCCGCCTTGCGGAAGACCTCCGTGACCTCCTGGCAGCACCGCCCGGAGGCGGCGAGGAAGATGGACTGCTTGCTCGGGAAGAGGCGGAAGAGATACGGCTGCGAGACACCCACCCGCTTGGCGATGACCTCGGTGGAAGTGCCGTTGTAGCCACCGCGGGCGAACTCGACCATCGCCGCGCGGATGACGCTTTCGCGCCGCTCTTCTGCGCTCATCCTGACCATGCGATTAAGTTAGTGGTCAATCACTAAGCCGTCAAGCCGGTCCGCGGACGAGCACTCCGGGGCATGAGTGACGAGCACTCCAGGGCATGAGTAAGGGGCGCCCTCCCATTGAGGACGCCCCTTACCCGAGCAGTTGTCAGGCGAGCTGTACGACGGCGCGCGACATGCCGAGGACTTTCTGGTCCCCGCTCTTCGCGAGCAGGTCGACGCGCACGCGGTTGTCGTCCAGCACGGCGGCGACCTTGGCGCTGACCTCTATGGTGGCGCCCTTGTCGTCGTTCGGGACGATGACGGGCTTGGTGAAGCGCACGCCGTACTCGACGACGGCTCCCGGGTCGCCCACCCAGTCGGTCACGACGCGGATCGCCTCGGCCATGGTGAACATGCCGTGCGCGATGACGTCGGGAAGGCCGACCTCGCGTGCGAACTTCTCGTTCCAGTGGATCGGGTTGAAGTCCCCGGAGGCGCCCGCGTACTGCACGAGAGTGGCGCGTGTCACGGGGAAGGTCCGGGGCGGCAGCTCGGTGCCGACCTCGACGTCCTCGTACGCAATCTTCGCCGTCATCGCCTCAGGCCCCTTCCGCCGCACGCGCCACGAGCTTGGTCCAGGCGGTCACGACGTGCTCGCCGGCCTCGTCGTGGACCTCACCGCGGATGTCCAGGATGTCGTTGCCCGCCATCGACTTGATCGCCTCGATGGTCGAGGTCACCGTGAGCCGGTCGCCCGCACGCACCGGGCGGGTGTAGGCGAACTTCTGGTCGCCGTGCACGACGCGGCTGTAGTCGAGTCCCAGCTGCGGGTCCTCGATGACCTGACCCGCGGCCTTGAAAGTGATCGCGAACACAAAAGTCGGCGGGGCGATCACATCGGGGTGACCGAGCGCCTTGGCCGCTTCCGTGTCGGCGTACGCGGGATTGGTGTCCCCCACGGCCTCGGCGAACTCGCGGATCTTCTCCCGGCCGACCTCATAAGGATCAGTGGGGGGATAGGAACGCCCCACGAAGGACTGGTCGAGCGCCATGGACTCGGCACCTCCTGCGGTTGGTTTCGTTGCAGATGGCTTCGCACAACACGACGCGAGGCCGCCCCCAACAATCGGGGACGGCCTCGTGTACGAGCCTGTGTTTAGCGCGTTTCGCGGTGCGCAGTGTGCGCGTTGCAGCGCGGGCAGTGCTTCTTCATCTCAAGACGGTCCGGGTCGTTACGCCGGTTCTTCTTGGTGATGTAGTTCCGCTCCTTGCACTCCACGCAGGCCAGCGTGATCTTCGGGCGGACGTCGGTGGCAGCCACGTGAGTGCTCCTTGACGGACGGATGGACGGATGAACGCATAAAAGAGTAGCCGATCGAAGGACCGACCCCACAATCGGCTACCGTTAGTAGCGGTGACCGGACTTGAACCGGTGACACAGCGATTATGAGCCGCTTGCTCTACCGACTGAGCTACACCGCTGCGATGCCGGATCACCCCGCCCGAAGGCGAGGATCACTCAACATCAGAGCCCCAATGCGGAATCGAACCGCAGACCTTCTCCTTACCATGGAGACGCTCTACCGACTGAGCTATTGGGGCGAGCGATGAAGACATTACACGGTTGGTCGCCGATCGCCCAAATCCGTTTCGTCAGGGCTGTCCGAGGGCATCGGACGCCCCGCCTCAGGCGTCCATGAACACCCCATCCGCGTACGCGCACCACACCGGTACGACTATTCCGCTCCTCCTCGAAGCGGGCCTTTCACCGTCCTAGGCTCGACGCGCGCTGCGTGATCTTGACGCCTCGACGACTGCAGCCGCCCCCGAGCCCGAGGAGCGCGATGCCCGACAGCCAGCCGCAGCAGCCCCACTCCTCCGGCGCCTCCGGCTCCGGCCCCGCCGCCGACTCCGGTTCCCTGCTGCTCAGCGGCGCCCGGCTCACCGACGGACGGACCGTGGACGTCCGGCTCGGCGGCGGACGCATCGAGGCGGTCGGCACCGCGGGCAGCCTGAGTGCCCACACCGCGCGCGTGGACCTCGCCGGCTACCTCCTGCTGCCCGCGGCCGCCGAGCCGCACGCACACAGCGACACGGCGCTGTCCGCCGACACGGCGGGCCCGGTCTCGTACGACGCCCCGGACGTCCAGCGCCGCGCCACCGAGGCGGCGCTGCTGCAACTCGGGCACGGTGCCACCGCGCTGCGCTCGCACGTGCGGATCGGCGACGTCCAGGGGCTCGGCCCCTTGGAGGCGGTGCTGCAGGCGCGCCGCTCGCTCCGGGGCCTGGTCGACCTGACGGCCGTCGCCGTGCCACGGCTGCTGACGGGCGTCGCGGGCGCGGACGGGCTCGCGATGCTGCGGGACGCGGTGAAAATGGGCGCCTCCGTAGTGGGCGGTTGCCCCGATCTGGATCCCGATCCCACGGGGTACGCGGAGGCGGTCCTGGAGATCGCCGCCGAGCACGGCTGCCCCGTCGACCTGCACACGGACGCCGACGATCCGGCGCGCCTCGGGCGGCTCGCGGCGATGGCGGGCGGCCTGCGGGCCGGGGTGACGCTCGGCCCGTGCGCCGGGCTCGGACGACTGCCCGAGGACGTGACCGCGCGCGCCGCCGAGCAACTCGCGGCGGCCGCGGTGACGGTGGTCTGCCTGCCGCAGGGCGGTTGCGGGAGCGCGGAGCGGCGCGGGACGGCGCCGGTGCGCCTGCTGCGGTCGGCGGGGGTGCGGGTCGCGGCGGGCAGCGGGGCCATGCGGGACGTGTCGAACCCGGTGGGGCGCGGGGATCCGTTGGAGGCCGCGTACTTGCTGGCATCGCGGTGCGGGCTGCGGCCCGAGGACGCGTACGGCGCGGTGAGCGGGGCCGCGCGGGCTGCCATGGGGCTGCCGGAGGTGCGCGTGGAGGCGGGTTTTCCCGCCGAGTTGCTGGCCGTGCGCGGCGACCGCCTCTCGGGTGCGCTGTCGCTCGCGTACAGCCGGATCGTGGTGCACCGGGGCCGGGTGGTGGCGCGGACCAGTGCGGTGCGCGAGTACTGCGATTCCGCGGCGGCGGTGGCGTTGGACCTGCCGCGGCAGGGGCGGTCGGCAGGGGCGGCGCCTGGGGCGGCGCCGGGACGGCCCGCGGGGGACGAGCCTTCGGCCTGAGGGGTTCTGAACTGGGGCGGTCGGTGGGGGGCGTGGTGGGGTGGGCGTGGGGGCGCGGCGGGATGTGTGGGTGGAGCGTCTTGCGGTGCGGCTGGGGCGCGTTGCGGCTTTCGGCTGGGGCGCGTTGCGGTGTGCGGGTGGGGGCGCGTTGCGACGTGCGACTGTGTGCCGCGGCGGAGGGGGGCGGGGGCGCCGCGGGATGTGCAGTGGGGGCTTGCCGCTACCCGGGGGTGGTCCACGCGCGCGTGTTGAGCGCTAGCGTCCGCCCTGCCGTACGGTCGGGAGTATGCGCATTGTCATCGCTGGAGGTCATGGTCAGATCGCGCTGCGGCTGGAGCGTCTGCTCGCCGCGCGCGGTGACGAAGTCGCCGGGCTGATCCGTAGCGCCGGGCAGGAATCCGATCTGCGCGAGGCCGGCGCCGAACCGGTGCTGTGCGACCTGGAGTCGGCTTCCGTCGACGAGGTCGCGGGGCATCTGCGCGGCGCCGACGCGGCCGTCTTCGCGGCGGGCGCGGGGCCCGGCAGCGGCGCGGACCGCAAGAACACCGTCGACCGGGGCGCGGCCGTCCTGTTCGCGGACGCGGCGGAGCGGGCCGGAGTGCGGCGCTACATCGTCGTGTCGTCCATGGGCGCCGACCCCGCGCACCAGGGCGACGAGATCTTCGACGCCTATCTGCGGGCCAAGGGCGAGGCCGACGCGGACGTACGCGCGCGTGCCGCCCTCGATTGGACGATCCTGCGCCCCGGGATGTTGACGGACGACGCGGGCACCGGCCTCGTACGCCTGGAGGCGTCGACCGGGCGCGGGCCGGTTCCGCGGGACGACGTGGCCGCGGTCCTCGCGGAGCTCCTGGAGACGTCGGCGACGGCCGGACTGACGCTGGAGCTGGTCAGTGGGTCCGTACCGGTGTCCGTGGCGGTCAAGTCGGTCGCGGGCAACTGAGGGGCGGCGGGGTCGCCTGAGGGTTGGCGGTGCCGCCTGAGGGCTCCTCAGCGACCCTCAGAACAGCGGGAGCTGTCCGGGGCAGTCCGGGACCACGTAACCGTCCAGAGCGGGCTGTGCGGCGCCCAGGTGCGCCTGCCTGCGGGATCCGGGGCAGGAGACCAGGTCGCCGGTGCCGCGCGGGCCGGGCGGGTCGTGGCGGGCGAAGCGGCCGCCGACGACGGCGATCTCACGGCGGCACTCCGGGCAGTTTCTGCGACGGGACGACATGTGATCAGTGTGCCCATCGGCGGCGCCTGAGGCTCGTCGGCCCGCGCGGAACGTGCCGGGGCGCGCCGGACACCCGTACGAGAAAACGCTCGGCCACCCGAGCATCCAGCCTTCCCGTACGCCGGCGAGCCGTACACCAATGACGCCAACTACGCCACGAAGGCCGTCAGTTGACCGCACACGGGCACGGCCCCGCCCTATCCTGGCCCGCATGGAACCCGCCGTGATCGGAGCCCGACTCGCGTCGAGTGTCGTGGGGCCGCTGATCAGAAAGCTGTTCCAGGCCGAGGGCCCCGGAGCCGGTCTCGTCGACAAGCCCGTCCGCGTCGCCCACCTCGTGTCCTTCAGGGGTGAGAAGCGCACGCTCTCCGACAAGGATCTGTACAAGATCGCGGAGGAGCTGGTGAAGCGGGCCGCACACTCGACCGGTGTCGAGGAGCTGCTTCCGTCGTTCGAGAAGCAGGCCGTCATCCATGCCGTCACCGACTCGCTGCGCTCCCTCGGAACGCTCGAGATGGATGACGTACAGGCGGTGCGCCTCGGCCATCTGGCGCTCTCCCAGCATCTGCGCGCGCAGAACAGGACCGCGACGCTGGGCCTGTCCCACGACGCGGTCACGCTGCACGCCGGCGTCCTGGACACCGCCTGTCTGCACATCCTGAACTTCTTCACCCAGCGGTCCACGTTCGTCCCGCGCACCCTGCTCGAACAGAGCCGCGGCATCGAGGAACTGACCCGGAAGATCGACTCGCTGATCACCCGTTCGCCGTCCCCGGCGGACGGCCCCTTCGAGGAGCGGTACGCGCACTACATCGCGACCAAGCACGGAAAGCTGAGCATCTTCGGCCTGGATCTGTCCGGCGCGCCGGAGAGCTGGCGGCTCGACGTGGCGTATCTGCGGCTGAACGCGGCCGCCGACGGGCTGGGCGGCACGCCCTCCTTGGTCCCGGCCGATCACGTCCTGGCGGGCCGCAACCGCGTACTCCTGCGCGGACTCGCGGGCTCCGGCAAAACCACCCTCATCCAGTGGCTGGCGGTTTCGACCGCGAAACGGTCGCTCGACGAACAACTGCTGTACCTCTACGGTCTCGTGCCGATCGTCCTCCCTTTGCGCACTCTCACCCGTAGCGGAGCCCCTCTCCCGACGCCCGACAAGTTCCTGTCGGCCGTGGACTGTCAGATCGCCGGCGGCCAGCCGCACGGGTGGATCGACAGGGTGCTGCAGGCGGGGCGCGGGCTCATCCTGATCGACGGCATCGACGAGATCCCCGAGGACGACCGCAACGACGCACGCCGCTGGCTGCGGGAGCTGCTGAGCGCCTATCCCGACAACCGCTGGCTCGTCACCTCACGGCCGTCCGCCGTGCGGGAACGCTGGCTGACCGACGACGACTTCGCTGAGCTGGACCTCGCGCCCATGAAGCGCGACGACATCGCCGAGTTCATCCAGCGCTGGCACAAGGCGGCGGGCATCAGTGACCAGTACGCCAACGAGCTGCTGCGCGCGGTGCGGGCCCGCCAGGACCTGAGCCAGCTCGCGACCAACCCTCTTATGTGCGGACTGATCTGCGCACTGCACCAGGACCGCCGCGGGTACCTCCCCGAGGGGCGCAAGGAGATCTACGACGCGGCTCTGTCGATGCTGCTCTTCCGGCGTGACCGCGAACGCGGTGTCTACAAGAGCGGGCCCATCCATGTCAGCGAGGCCGAGCACATCCAGCTGATCCAGAAACTGGCGTACTGGATGATCCGCAACGGCCGCTCGGAGATGACCCGTACCGACGCGGTGGAGCTCCTGCGGCAGGTGCTGCCCGCCATGCCCAAGGTCGCCGAACAGGGCACTCCGGAGGCGGTGTACAGGCATCTGCTCGTCCGTAGCGGTCTGCTCCGGGAGCCGAGCGCGGACTCCATGGACTTCGTCCACCGCACCTTCCAGGACTACCTCGGGGCGAAGGCGGCGGTCGAGGAGCTCGACTTCGACTTCCTGATCGCCAACGCGCATCTGGACCAGTGGGAGGACGTCATCAGAATGGCCGTGGCCCACGCGCGGCCCACGGAGCGCACGCGCCTGCTCACCGGCCTGATCCGGCGCGAGGACACCTCCCGGCGGGGCAGGGACCGTCTGCACCTCCTCGCGGCCGCCTGCCTGGAGCACGCGACCGAGCTGGCCCCCGCGGTGCGGGCGGAGGTGCAGGAGCGCGCGGCCGCCCTCATCCCGCCCCGCTCGCCGGACCAGGCGCGCGCGTTGACGGCGGTCGGGCCCTTCGTACTCGGGTTGCTGCCAGGACCGAGGGAGCTGCCGCCGCGCCCGACCGCGCCGGACCCGCTCGCCACGGAGACGCAGTGGGCGGAGGCCGCGGCGGCGGAGGCGGCGTACTGCGCGGTGGCCGACGAGGCGTACTTCACCGTGCTCACGGCCACGCCGTTCCCCACGGACGCCGCGATCGAGCTGCTCGCCCAGTACCGCGACCATCCGGACCTGCGGGTCCGCAACGAGCTCGCACGCGCGTGGGGCGGTTACGAGACGGACCTGTACGGCCAGGAGGTGGTCGCGCACCTCGCCGAGGAGGGCCTCTACTTCCCCGTGTCGAACCTGCGCGAGCTCCGCGCGCTCCGCAGCTACGGCGGACGCTCCCACATCAAGATCACGGGCGAGTTCACGGTGGACGAGTTCGTGGCGACGTGCCCGGGGGAACGCCTCACCCATCTGTGGGTGGAGGCCGACATGGGCGCCACGTGGGACTGGCTGGGCCTCTTCCCCAAGCTGTGCGAACTCACCATCGAGACGCTCCACCCGAGCATCGACCTCAGCACCTTGGAACGGGTCCGCAGTCTGCTCACGCTCCGTGTCCCCGAGGAGGCCACGCTCATCGGCAGGAGCCTGCTTCCGGAGTCCACGAGGGTCGTACGGGAGCCTTTGGAGAAAGGGTGATTCAGCGTGTCCATGTCTTCGCACAGGGGGTACACGTGACCGAACACCAAAAGCGCGAGAAGCCGCCCGTATTCTTGAGCTATTCGTCGCGGGACGCGCCTGTGGCTCGCAGACTGGAGCGGTCACTCGGCCTGGCGGGGATCGACGTCTGGTCCGACAGACGCCTACGAGTCGGAGATGAATGGCAAAGGTCCATCACGAAAGCCCTTGAGGACGCAGAGATAGTCCTGGTATTGATCTCGCCGTCTTCTCTCAGATCCGAATGGGTCACGAGCGAGTGGCAGACGGCACTCATCCGTTCGCAGCGGGTGATTCCCGTCTTGGTCGGAGGCGCGCGCTTCAGCGACCTGCCCCGTGACCTGGCCGGTATTCATGCAGTCGACCTGAATGAAGAGGACCCCGAGGAGATCAGGATCCTGACGGAGGCCATCGAGAGCTGGAGCACGTCCAGCGACCCGTCGCCCGCCGAGGTCATGACGGTCCAGCAGGTTCAGGGGATCATCGAGGACACGGTGACACGGACCCTGGAGAGGCTCGGCCGCGACACGGACACGGGTGACGCACCCAAGGAGACCGAAGTGGTGGATGACTACGTCTTTGTGGTGATCAGCTTCGATCCGGCCATGGATCCGACTTTCGCGGCCATCGAGTCCGCGGCGAGGCGAATGGGGCTGAGAGCCGAGAGGACCAAGGACATAAAGCGGGACTTCCGAGTGACGGAGACGATCCTGCGCAATATCAGCTCCGCCCGCCTCGTGGTCACCGACCTGACCATGGAACGCCCCAATGTCTACTTTGAGCTCGGCTACGCGCGAGGAAAGGGAAAAACAGTCGTCACACTCCTCAAGACGGGGGCGACCGCACACGTGGACGTACGGGGTTGGAATTACCTCGAGTACATCGACTCACGCCCTTTGGAGGAAGATCTCGTCGAACGGTTCAAGATGGAACTCCAACAGGACTGAGCCGAAAGGTAACGTTCCGTGACCTGGGAAGGCTGAGCCGGCGGGGCTACAGCAGGTCGTCCCCAACGGGCTGACCTGGCGAGATGACCAGCAGCGCGACCCTTGGGCATGCCTGGGGGGAGCGCTCAACATGGGCTCTTCCGCACCGCTCTGTCGATCGACGGAATTCGCTAGCTTTCGCCACCCCCTGCAGAGCCCTGACCAGGCGTTTCCAAACGATCTCCGGAGGTGAAGTCGAGCGCCACCCCCTTAACGCCATGCCTCACCATGGGCTTTCGCCAAGACTGTTGATCATGACGGTGGATCAGATGCTTGAAGCGCTCGAAGACTTGGGGTTTCCTCGTCGTGGGGCCGCAAGGCACCCCGACGCATGAACGCCTGGCTCCGGGCAGCTCCCCGAAGCCAGGCTCACATGCGGGCTACGGGCGAGTCCGGCCGACTATGCACCGGTCGGGCTCGTCTACCGCCCGACCAACCGTCCGGAACGCCTGTGATGCATCACACGAAGTGTTCGATGCACCCCGCGATGGCCGTGACCGCAGTCAGGAACGAGGCCACAAGCTGAAGCCAGTCCGGTAACTGGTTGCGCCTGCGGCAACGCGCTCGCCATGTCGATCGCTCCATCTGGTTCGATCTCCCATCTCTCATTGATCCCAACGCAGTTGGGTCCCGCCCGATCCAGGCGGGCGATCGAGGAGAGAGGCATCGAACCCTCAAGAAGTTAGCTGGCGCGCCAGTGGCGCAAGGAGCGGGCACGGGGTGGCGAATGCTGGCGAACTTCCGCCCGGCAACTGACACTGGCGCACGACGGCATCATCTTCGTCGCCAGGCCAGATCTACGGTGTCGCCAGTAGCACCTTCGGGGATCACCCGTGCGGGCATTCTCCAAGTGAGGGCACTGCGGGGCCCGACAGCCGGCTCGGCCACGACTGAAAATTTCGGTTATTTGCGTCAAGGATGTGGGCGTCACACCCGCACCCCACGCCCTCGCCCTCGCCATGACGCGCCTGCAGCCCTTGAGAGATCGAACAGGCGGCCGAGTGGAGGGTGATCAGTCCAACAGCGGCAGCGACGGACGCCGCTCCATTGAGAGCCCCGACCGCTCGGGCTCCGGCCACTCGGGGCAGTCGGCAGAGACCCCACCGTAGGCAAGCACGGTCTGCGAGGCGAGGTCGCAGCACGCTTGGATGAAGCCTTCAGCGCCCATAAGACGCATCGAGTGCCCACCACTCTTCAACGGCCACAACGCTCCGGAGCGGTTCGACACCGTGTACGGGTCCCCGCCGTGGCTCAGGATGTCGCGGAGGGTTTTCATATCGGCGAGGTACAGCTGCACCTCTTGAGTGCCGACGAATGCACTCCAGCGCGAGCGGTTCCCGGGGCCATTGCCCAGAGTCCTCGTGCGGACTCCCCAGTCGTTGGTGAAAAGGCGGACCGCATGTTGCTGCCCGACGTGGCGGAGCTTGTCCGGGTTGAGTGGAAGATGCCGCGTCCTGGACGGATCGAGGGCAAGGACGTCGTTGAAGAAGGCTTCGACGGCCGCGTAGGACATCGTGAAGATTCCCCACCGCAGCGCGTACTGCTTCTTCGAGCCCCCGAGCGACTTGTCGTCCTTCCCGGTCAAGCCATCAAGGTCGCGGTGAAGCCCCACCAGCATCGAAGGGTTTCGCAGCCCGGCGGATAAAGCATCGGCCGCGTCGATGACGGCGGGAAGGCGAGGGTGCGGAGACATGCGCGTGATCGTAATGGCTGCGCTGCCGATGTCGGCCAGTCCAGTGGGGGTTGCCGACGGCCGCACCTTCGCACGAGCCGTGGAGGCTGACCCAAGGCACAGGCTATGGCGAAGCCGACCTGCGGGAATGGCACGGAGTCGCCGTATCCCCCGGGGGACGCTCGGGGGGCACGCACTGATCAGGGGCGGGCCAGACCTGAGACCTGGTGAGACAAGCCACGCTTTTCGACCATCGTTCGAATCACTGTGCTCGCATACGAAGAAACCCCCTCAGATCAACGTTTCCGCAGATCGGAGGGGGTTTACCTTCATGTGGCGGCGCCAGGATTCGAACCTGGGAAGGCTGAGCCGGCAGATTTACAGTCTGCTCCCTTTGGCCGCTCGGGCACACCGCCGGGTTTGCTGCCCACACTCCGCTTTCGCGGCGCTCCGTGGCAACGACGTAAACGATACCTGATGCACGGGGGTGCTTCGCCACCCGATTGATCGGCACCCCGCCCGGGGGCGGTGGCTAGGCTTTGCGGATGCGGCCAGCGTCAGTCGGCCGTGTATCCGCTGAGTACGCATACCCCGATACAAGGAGCCACAGGACATGGCCGACTCCAGTTTCGACATCGTCTCGAAGGTCGAGCGGCAGGAGGTCGACAACGCCCTCAACCAGGCCGCCAAGGAGATCTCGCAGCGCTACGACTTCAAGGGCACGGGCGCGTCGATCGCCTGGTCCGGCGAGAAGATCCTGATGGAGGCGAACGGCGAGGAGCGGGTCAAGGCGATCCTCGACATCTTCCAGTCCAAGCTGATCAAGCGGGGCATCTCGCTGAAGTCGCTGGACGCGGGTGAGCCGCAGCTGTCCGGCAAGGAGTACAAGATCTTCGCCTCGATCGAAGAGGGCATCTCCCAGGAGAACGCGAAGAAGGTCGCCAAGATCATCCGTGACGAGGGCCCCAAGGGCGTCAAGGCACAGGTCCAGGGCGACGAGCTGCGCGTCAGCTCGAAGAGCCGGGACGACCTGCAGGCCGTGCAGGCGCTGCTCAAGGGGCAGGACTTCGACTTCGCCGTGCAGTTCGTGAACTACCGGTAGGTCAAGCCGACCGTCGTACGGAACACGGAGGGCGGGCACCCCGGATGGGGTGCCCGCCCTTTGCTGCTGGCCGCAGACCGTGAGGCGGCGTCTCAGCGCCGTGAGTGTCCGAAGAGGATGCGGTAGGCGACGAGCAGGACGAGTGAGCCGCCGATGGCCGCCACCCAGGTGGCGCCGTCGTAGAAGTCGTCGGCGATCGGGCGGTCCAGGTAGCGGGCGGATATCCAGCCGCCGACGAAGGCGCCCGCGATGCCTATGACGGTCGTGCCGATGAAACCGCCCGGGTCGCGGCCGGGCAGCAGCAGTTTGGCGGCGGCTCCGGCCAGCAGCCCCAAGATGATCCAGCTGATGATGCCCATGTGATGACCCGGCCTTTCCCGCGCGGTGAGCTTTGTGCGCTGTTGCCCTGTAGGACGTCACTACGGAGAGGCGCGGTTGCGGTGATCCGTAAGGTGCGGCGCATGCCACAGCGGTGGTCGGGTGTGCGGGGCATAGCCGGAGGGGCGGAGAGCGCGCGTCATTCGTGCGCGCTGGTGGTCTGGCTGCGGGGGGCCTGCCACGGCTGCAGGTCCATGCCGTCGTTCTCCTCCTCGTACCACCCCGTGCCGTCGAGCCACGCGGTGAGCCACGCCGTGAGGGTCGGGGCGTCGATGAACCAGGCGTGCCGGGGATCGCCGCCGTTGGGCTCGAAGAGCAGGACCTGGCCGTCGGCCGTGCGGCAGTCCACGCACGCGTACATCGCGCAACCCCAGTGGGATATCGGCAGCACGCCTTTGGGCCAGCCCCAGTCGGATTCGCGCATCGCGAGGTACTTCTCGACGGCGGCCGGCTCGCCTCCGGAGGACTTGCCTTCGAGCAGCGGCAACAGGCCGTACTCCGGGCCGAATCCGCCGTCTCCTATGCGGGTGTAGAGCGCAACGAGCAGTGGCGGCAGGGTGAAGCCCAGCGATGCCTCCGCGCGGGCCAGCGTGTCCGGGCCCACGGGGGCGGGCAGGGAGTCCCAGCCCCAGGGGCGGGTGGCGCGCGCCTCGGCGGCGACGCGGGCCAGCAACTGCTCGGCTTCGGTCATGAGTTCATGGTGGACCACGGCACTGACAACGCGGCGTGGGTGGCCGTCACGTCCCCGCTCCGGCTTCAGGCCAGGACCACCTGGATGTCCATCTGCCTCAGCAGGGCGAGGAGTTCCTCGAAGGTCGGTGCGCGGTCGTCCGTGCGTGAGGTGACGGGTGTGACGCCCAGGCAGGTTCGGGCTTTGTGCGCGGTGTGCCAGACGAGGGTGGGGGGTGGTGGGGCGTTCGTCGTTCCGCGGGGGCAGTCCTTTGGTGCGCGGAGACGGTCCTCTGTTGTGCGGAGGCGGTCCTCCGTCGCGCGGAGGCAGTCCGCGAGTGTTTCCGGGCTTCGTCCGGCGTAGCCCCCGGGGCCGTGCACCGCCTCGCCCAGGGCGCAGTAGAAGGCGGATTCGTCGGTGATGTGGCGGCCGTCGAGGTGGTACGCGGTGCCGGGGGCGCGGTCCGGGCGGTCCGGGTCGGGACGTCCCGCGTGCCGGCGGGCGACGGTCAGCCAGTGGGACCGGCCGTCCGTCCCCGTGCCGTCGCGCGCCCAGACGTTGGGCTCCGTGGGCCAGCCGGACCACCAGGCGTCCCAGACCATCCCGGCGGCGCGCGGCGGCCGTGCGGTCCACGGGTCCAGGGCGAGGTCGACCAGGCCCCGCCCGCGCGCGGAGGGGACCCAGGCGACGACCTCGCCCTCCACGGCGTGTTGCAGGGGGCGTCCTGACCTCGCGAGCCGCAGCACCCGGCCGTGGCCGAGGTCACCTCTGCCGGACTCCAACGCGTCCTTGAGGACGCCGCGTGGTGCGCAGCCGAGCAGCCGTACGGGTGGTTCGGTCAACGCGTCGGAGGGGGCGTCACGCTCTTCGTAGAGGCCTGTTCGGTCCGGCAGTTGGTCGGCGAACAGGTGCCGCGCGTCCGCGCAGAGCGCCCAGATCTCGTCGTACGGGGCGGCCTCCGGGTCGTACGCGGCGAGGGCGTACTTCGAGTGCTGCACCGGAGTGCGCCCCCGCTAGTAGCGCGCGGCGAACGGCTGGTCGGTGCGGACGATGTCGCGGCCGAGCGGCAGCAGCGAGACGGGGATCAGCTTGAAGTTGGCGATGCCCAGAGGGATGCCGATGATCGTGACGCAGAGCATGAAGCCCGTGACGATGTGGCCGATGGCCAGCCACCAGCCGGCGAGGACCAGCCACAGGACGTTGCCCACGCAGGACGGCGCTCCCGCGTCGCGGCGCTCGACTGTCGTGTAGCCGAAGGGCCACAGGGCATAGCGGCCGATGCGGAAGCTGGCGAGGCCGAACGGGATGCCGATGATGGTGATGCAGAGCAGCGCCCCCGCCAGGAGGTACGCCAGGAACATCCAGAAGCCGCAGAGGACGAGCCATATGACGTTGAGGATTGTCTTCACTGTTGGCGACCTGCCATCTGCTCGAGTCGGGCGATGCGCTCCGCCATCGGCGGGTGCGTGGAGAACATCTTGGACATGCCCTGTCCCGGACGGAAGGGGTTCGCGATCATCATGTGACTCGCTGTCTCGAGACGGGGCTCGGGCGGCAGCGGCAACTGCTTCGTCCCTGTTTCGAGTTTACGCAGCGCACTCGCCAGGGCGAGGGGGTCGCCGGTGAGCTGCGCGCCGGAGGCATCGGCCTCGTACTCCCTGGAGCGGCTGATCGCGAGCTGGATGATGGAGGCCGCGAGCGGGCCGAGCAGCATGATCAGGAGCATTCCGAAGATGCCCGGCCCGTCGTTGTCGTTCGAGCGGCCGACGGGGATCAGCCAGGCGAAGTTGACCAGGAACATGATCACGGACGCGAGGGCGCCCGCGACCGAGGAGATCAGGATGTCCCGGTTGTAGACGTGGCTGAGCTCGTGGCCGATGACTCCGCGCAGCTCGCGCTCGTCGAGGAGCCGCAGGATGCCGTCGGTGCAGCACACTGCCGCGTTGCGGGGGTTGCGGCCCGTCGCGAACGCGTTCGGCGCCTCGGTGGGCGAGATGTACAGACGGGGCATGGGCTGGCGGGCCTGGGTGGAGAGCTCGCGGACCATGCGGTAGAGCTCGGGGGCCTCGAATTCGCTCACCGGGCGGGCACGCATGGCGCGCAGGGCGAGCTTGTCACTGTTCCAGTACGCGTACGCATTGGTGCCGAGCGCCACGAACAGCGCGACGATCAGGCCCGTACGCCCGAAGAAACTGCCGATGACAAGGATGAGCGCGGACAGTCCCCCGAGGAGTACGGCGGTCTTCAATCCGTTGTGCCGGCGGTGCACGGTACGCCCTCCTGGTGGTGCGTGGGGGAACCCTCTGCTGACTGGTGCTTCCACTGTTCAGTGGACCCTCCCGTACTGGTCAACGCCAGGCGGGGAGCACTAGTTCCCTTGTGCACGCACGAGCGATGTAGGCCGCCCGGGTGACGGCCGCGCGGTGCCTCGGCCGGTCGCGCGGCGGCTCAGAACAGGCCGGTGTCCGAGAACCTCAGGATCAGCTGGGGCGCTCCGGATAGGGCGACGCCGAGGACCGCCGTGAGCGCGATGGCCGCGGTGAGCGGGGCCGGGGCGCGGTGCTCGACCGGCTCGCCCTTGGGTGCGCGGAACAGGAGCGCGGTCCACTGGAGGTAGTAGAAGAGGGCGATCACCACGTTCGCGGCCATCACCACGGCGAGCCAGCCGAGACCGGCGTCGACGGCGGCCGAGAAGACCGTGACCTTCGCGAAGAGGCCGATGATGCCGGGCGGCAGACCGGCCAGGCAGAGCAGGAAGAAGCCGAGGACCAGGGCGGCCAGCGGCTTGCGCGCGTACAGCCCGCGGTAGTCGCTGACGCGGTTCAGGCGCTGCGTGCGGCCGACGAGGGCGGCCACGGCGAAGGCGCCGAGGTTCACGGCCGCGTACATCAGGGCGTAGGCGACGGTGGAACCGATGGCCTTCTCCGCGTCGGCGGTGTCGTCGGCGTAACCGGCGGCGGCGATCGGCACCAGGAGGTAGCCCGCCTGGCCGACCGAGGACCAGGCGAGGAGGCGCACCGCGCTGTACGCGCGCGTGGCCTGCTGGCGCAGGGCCGCCACGTTGCCCGCGGTCATGGTGACCGCGGCGAGGACCGCGAGTGCCGGGCCCCAGACGTCCGCGTACGACGGGAAGGCGACGACGGTGACGAGGATGAGGCCGGTGAAGCCGACCGCCTTTCCGACGACCGAGAGGTAGGCGGCGACGGGCAGGGGCGCGCCTACGTAGGTGTCGGGCACCCAGAAGTGGAAGGGCACGGCCGCGACCTTGAAGGCGAAGCCTACGAGGGTGAGGGCGACGCCCGTCTGGGCGAGGGTGTGCAGCTGACCGTCGATGTTCTGGAGGTCCTGCAGCTCGGTGGCGATCTCCGTGAGGTGCAGGGTGCCGGTGGCTGCGTACACGAAGCTGACGCCCATGAGGCTCACCGCGGTCGCGGTGACCGAGGAGAGGAAGAACTTCAGGGCCGCTTCGGAGGAGCGCTTGTCGCCCCGCTTGAGGCCCACGAGGGCGAACGCCGGGAGAGAGGCCACTTCGAGGGCGACGATGAGCGTCGCGAGGTCGCGCGAGGCGGGCAGCAGGGCGGCGCCGGCCGCGGAGGACAGCAGCAGGAACCAGTACTCCCCTGCGGGCAGTTCGTCGCCGGAGTCCTTGAGGGTGCTCATCGAGAGCAGGGCGGCGAGCAGGGCGCCGACGAGGACGAGGAGCTGGATGACGAGGGTGAAGCGGTCGGCGGTGTAGCTGCACGCGTGCGTGCCGCCGCCGGTGAGGCAGAAGGTCGAACGGTCGTCGTTCAGGAGCGGCAGCAAAGCGAGCGCGGCCCCGGCAAGACCCGCGACGGAGATCCAGCCGAGGAGCGCCTTCCTGCCGTCCTTCACGAAAAGGTCGGCGACGAGCACGACGAGGCCGACGACCGCCGTGATGGTCGGCGGCGCGATCGCGAGCCAGTCGACGGACTGGACCAGGCTTGTGGCGCTTTCGGCGCTTTCGGCGGCCACGGTCACGACTTGCCTCCAGTGAGGAGCTTCTGCACGGCCGGGTCGGTCAGGCCGAGGAGAGCCGCGGGCCAGAGTCCGGCGAGGACGGTGAGGGCGACGAGCGGGGTCCAGGCGGCGAACTCGTATCCGCGGACGTCGGCGAACTCGCGGGCGCGCACGCGGACGTCGGCGGAGGCCGTGGGCGTGGGGCCGTCCGCGAGGGCGGCGGGCGCGGGTTCGCCGGCCGGCTCCCGCTGCTCGGGCTCCCCGTCGGCGGGCTCCCCGGCCGTGGTCCGCGGCATCGGGCCCATGCACACACGGCGTACGACGATGAGCATGTACGCGGCGGTGAGCAGGGTGCCGAAGGCGGCGATCGCCATGAAGGTGAGGAAGGCGGGCCGGCTCAGGTCCGCCGCGGGCTCGAACGCGCCGAACAGCGCCAGCATTTCGCCCCAGAACCCGGCGAGGCCCGGCAGGCCGAGCGAGGCGACGGCGCCGAAGGCGAGGAGTCCGCCGAGGCGCGGTGCCTTGCCGTAGAGCGCGGCACCGGAGCCCTGCGCGAGGGTGTCGAGGTCGGTCGTGCCGGTGCGGTCCTTCAGCGCGCCGACGAGGAAGAAGAGGAGGCCGGTGATGAGGCCGTGGGCGATGTTGGCGAACAGCGCGCCGTTCACGCCGGTGGGGCTCATCGTCGAGATGCCGAGCAGGACGAAGCCCATGTGTCCGACGGACGAGTACGCGATGAGGCGCTTGAGGTCGCCCTTCGCGCCCTGCTTGGCCAGCGCGAGGCAGGCCAGGGATCCGTAGATGATGCCGACGACCGCGAAGGCGGCGAGGTACGGCGCGAACTCCCGCATTCCGTCCGGCGCGACGGGCAGGATGATCCGGACGAACCCGTACGTACCCATCTTCAGCATGACACCGGCCAGCAGCACCGAACCGACGGTGGGCGCGGCGGTGTGGGCGTCGGGCAGCCAGCTGTGCAGCGGCCACATCGGCGTCTTGACCGCGAGCCCGATCCCGATCGCCAGAACCGCGATGACCTGCACGGACGTGGTCAGACTCCGGCCGTTGTCAGTGGCGAGTGCCACCATGTCGAATGTGCCGGACTTGAGCCCGATGAGGAGCAGGCCCAGCAGCATGACGACGGAGCCGAGCAGCGTGTAGAGGATGAACTTCCAGGCGGCCTGGACCCGTTGCTCACCGCCCCAGCGGGCGATGAGGAAGTACATCGGGATGAGCACCATCTCGAACGCCAGGAAGAACAGCAGCAGATCGAGGACGGCGAAGGTCGCGAGGGTGCCGGACTCGAGCATGAGGATCAGTGCGACGAATGCCTTGGGGGAAGGCCCGGCCGGCATTTTGAAGTAGGAGTACAGCGCGCACAGGAACGTCAGCAGCGCGGTCAGGACCAGAAGGGGGAGCGAGATGCCGTCGATGCCGAGATGGATGCGCACGTCGAGTGCGGGGATCCAGCTGATATCGGTCGTGGCCTGCATCTTCGACGGCTGGTCGTGGTCGAAGCCGAGCGCGAGGACGATCGCGGCGAGCAGGATCACGCCGGTCACGCTCACGCCGTGGCGCAGCACGGCCTGGTCGGGCGACTTTCCCTTCAGCCCGGGCGGGGCGGGCAGGAGAGCGGCCACGGCGCCGATGAGCGGGCCGACGACGATCAACGCCAGAAGAAACTGCATCACGGACTCACTGATACCGATCACGGCTGCTCACGCTCCGGCGGTGGCGACGAGGACGGCGGCGACGGCCAGGACGACCGTGCCTGCGAGCAGCGCGCTCAGGTAGGTCTGCACGTTGCCGGTCTGTGCGCGGCGGACGGCCGCGCCGAGCCAGCGGGGTGCGGCGCCGGCACCGCGCACGTACGTCTCGACGACCTCGCGGTCGAGGAAGCGGACCAGGCTCGCCGCGGCGCGGACGGGGCGTACGAAAAGGGCGGTGTAGACGGCGTCGAGGTGGAAGCCGGCTGCGGCGTGCCGGTGCAGCGGGCCGAGCAGCAGGCGGCCGGGGTCGGCCGGGTCCGGTGCCGAGGCGACGTCTCCGTACGCGGGCGTGTGGGTGGCGATGGCCTCCACCTCGACCCGGGCGCCGTCGCCGTCCGGGGTCGCGGCGACCGCGCCCATCGGGACGCGGGCGGCGAGCGCCGTGGTGTGCCGCCACGCGCCGTAGGTGACCAGGCCGCCGACGAGCGCGACACCCGTGCCCAGTACGGAGGTGGTGAGCGTCGGTGCGAGCGAGTGGCCGTCGAACCAGTCCGGCAGCGTGCCGACGGCGAGACCGAAGACGAGGGAGGGGACCGCGAGCACCCAGAGCACGGCGGTCATGGCGAGGGGCTGGCGCCCGTGGTCGGGGGCCTGCGTCCCGCGGCCGTGGAAGGCGAGCAGCCACAGGCGCGTCGCGTAGGCGGCGGTGAGGAGGGCGGTGAGCAGACCGGCGACGAGGACGATCCAGCCCGCCGCGGTGGGCACCGCGTCGGCGTGGCCGGTGGCCGTGTGCTCGGCGGCGCCGAGCACCGCCTCCTTGGAGAAGAAGCCGCTGAACGGCGGGATCGCGGCGAGCGCGAGGAGCGCCACGGTCATCGTCCAGTACGCGTCGGGGATGCGGTCGCGCAGGCCACCCATGCGGGACATGGCGGCCAGCGAGTTGGTGCCGGCGGCGTGGATGATCACGCCCGCCGCGAGGAACAGGAGCGCCTTGAAGGCACCGTGCGACAGGAGGTGGAAGACGGCGGCGCCACGGTCGCCGACGGCGAGGGCGCCGGTCATGTAGCCGAGCTGACCGATCGTCGAGTACGCAAGGACGCGCTTGATGTCGTCCTGGGCGAGCGCGGCGAGGGCCGAGCCGGCCATGGTGACGGCGGCCATGACGGCGAGGACGACCAGGGCCGCGCCGGAGAGGGCGAAGACGGGGAGGAGCCGGGCCACGAAGTAGACACCGGCGGCGACCATCGTCGCGGCGTGGATCAGCGCGGAGACGGGCGTGGGGCCCGCCATCGCGTCGGGCAGCCAGGTGTGGAGCGGGAACTGCGCCGACTTGCCCGCGACGCCCGCGAGCAGCAGCAGGGCGATCAGGGTCGGGTGGTCCAGGCCGTTGTCCGCGACCGTCGACAGGATCGTCGTGATGCGGAAGGAGCCGGTGTCGGCGGCGAGCGCGAACAGGCCGATCAGGAAGGGGACGTCGCCGAGCTTGGTGACGAGGAAGGCCTTCAGGGAGGCGGCGCGCGCCTCGGGGGTCTCCCAGTAGTGGCCGACCAGGAAGTACGAGCAGATGCCCATGATCTCCCAGCCGACCAGGAGCACCATCAGGTCGCCGGAGTAGACGACGAGCAGCATCGCGGAGGTGAAGAGGGAGACGAGGGAGGCGTACGAGGGGTAGCGCGGGTCCTCGCGGAGGTAGCCCGTCGAGTAGATCTGCACGCATGACGCGACGACGCCGACCAGGACGGCGACGAGGGCGGCGAAGCCGTCGATGTGCAGGGCGAGCTCGATGGGGACCGAGCCGGTCGGGGTGAGCTCGGTGGCGGCGTCGACCGGGGCCGTTCCGCCGCCGGTGCCGCCGCCCTGACGGACCGCCACGAGCACGGCGAGCAGGAGTGCCGTCAGCGTGGGCAGTACGGCGAGGGGGCGTACGAGACCGGGGACGCGCCGGCCGAGGAGCAGGCCCGCGGCCGCGCCCAGGAACGGAAGGAGGGGGACGAGGACGGCGAGGGTGGTCGTGGTCACGCGGTGGCCTCAGCCTTCTGCGCCGGTGTGGCCTCTGCGTCGGTGTCGGCGGCGGCGCCGGTATCACCGTCGCCGGGATCGTCGTCCGGGTGTTCGGCGGTGTCGCGGAGGTCGTCGACGGCGGAGCTGCCGCGGTTGCGGTAGACCGCCAGGACGATCGCGAGGCCGATGCCGATCTCGGCGGCGGCGATGGCGATGGTGAAGAGCGTCAGGGCCTGGCCGGAGTGGAGGGAGTCGCGGAGCCAGACGTCGAAGGCGACGAGGTTGAGGTTGACGGCGTTGAGCATCAGCTCGACGGACATCAGGACCAGGATCGCGTTGCGCCGGGCGAGCACGCCGTACAGGCCGACGCAGAAGAGGAGGACGGCCAGAACCGCGGGGTAGGCGAGGTGGAGGTGCATCAGTTGTTCTCCTCCTGGTCCTGGGTCTGGTCCTGGGCGGTGTTCTTGCGGGACAGGACGATCGCGCCGACGAGGGCGGCGAGGAGGAGGACCGAGAGGGCTTCGAACGGGAGCACCCAGTGCCGGAAGAGGATCGATCCGGTCACGTCGGTGGAGCCCTGGGCCGCGCCGTCCAGGTCGATCACCGTGGTGCGGAACGCGTCCACGACGACCCAGACCAGGGCGACCGCGGCGACGAGTGCCACCGCGAGCGCGACCGGGCGGTTGCCCGAATCGGCCTCCGGGGAGCGGCCGATCGGGGCCCGGGTGAGCATCAGTCCGAAGAGGAGGAGGACGACGACGGATCCGACGTAGATGAGGACCTGGACCCAGGCGATGAACTCGGCGGTCAACAGGAGGTACTCGACGGCGAGCCCGCCGAGCGCGACCACCAGCCACAGTGCGGCGTGCACCAGCTGCCTGGTCGTGACCGTGATGACGGCCGCGCCGAGGGTGACGAGGCCGACCAGGACGAAGGCGATCTCGACGCCCGTCGGGGACAGGAAGCCCTTGGTTTCGGCGGCGAGCGTTTCGGCGGCGACCGCTCCAGCGGCGATGTTCACGACTCCTCGCCCTTCGACTCGGCAGCGGCCTCGGCCTCGGCTGCGGCCAGTTTCTCCGCCGCCTGCGCCTTCTCCGCTGCCTTGCGGGCGGCGGCGAGTTCCTTCGGTTCCTCGGCGGCGGGGTCAAGGGCGGGCGGGGCCGGGACGGTCCACATCCACTCGCGGAGCTTGTCGCGCTCGTGGGTGAGTTCGTGGATGTCGGTCTCGGCGTACTCGAACTCAGGCGACCAGAAGAGGGCGTCGAAGGGGCAGACCTCGATGCAGATGCCGCAGTACATGCAGAGGGCGAAGTCGATGGCGAAACGGTCGAGGACGTTGCGGCTGCGCTCGCGTCCGCCGGGGGCGGCGGGCGGGACCGTCTCCTTGTGGGAGTCGATGTAGATGCACCAGTCGGGGCATTCACGGGCGCAGAGCATGCAGACCGTGCAGTTCTCCTCGAAGAGGCCGATGACGCCGCGGGTGCGGGGCGGCAGTTCGGGCTGGTGCTCGGGGTACTGCTCGGTGACGGTCTTCTTCGTCATCGTGCGCAGGGTGACGGCGAGGCCCTTGGCGAGGCCCGAGCCTGGGATCGGGGGCATCAGTTGATCGCCACCTTCACGATTCCGGTGAGCGCGATCTGCGCGAGGGCGAGCGGGACGAGGAGGGTCCAGGAGAGCTTCTGGAGCTGGTCCTCGCGGAGACGGGGGTAGGACACGCGCAGCCAGATCACGACGAAGGCGAGGACGGCCGTCTTCAGCAGGGTCCAGACCCAGCCGAGGCCGTCGGCGCCCCACGGTCCGTGCCAGCCGCCGAGGAAGAGGACGGTGGTGAGACCGCACAGGACGACGATTCCGGCGTACTCGGCGAGGAGGAAGAGAGCGAAGCGCAGGCCCGTGTACTCGGTGTAGGCGCCGAAGATGATCTCGGAGTCGGCGACCGGCATGTCGAAGGGCGGGCGCTGGAGTTCGGCGAGGCCAGCGACGAAGAACACGAGCGCGCCGACGATCTGCCAGGGCAGCCACCACCACTCGAAGGCGTCGACGATGCCGGGCAGCGAGACCGTTCCTGAGGCCATCGCGACCGAGGCGGCGGCGAGCAGCATCGGGAGCTCGTACGCGAGGAGCTGGGCGGCGGTGCGGAGGCCGCCGAGGAGGGAGAACTTGTTGGCGCTGGCCCAGCCGGCCATGAGCGAGCCGAGTACGCCGACGCCCATCACCGCGAGCACGAAGAAGATGCCCGCGTCGACGACCTCGCCGACCGCGCCCTCGTCGGGGCCGATCGGGATGGCGATCAGGACGAGGAGGTAGGGCAGCAGGGCGATCGCGGGCGCGAGCTGGAAGACGCGGCGGTCGGCCTCGGCCGGGACGACGTCTTCCTTCTGGGCGAACTTGACGCCGTCGGCCACGAGTTGCGCCCAGCCGTGGAAGCCGCCCGCGTGCATCGGGCCGAGGCGGCCCTGCATGTGGGCCATGACCTTGTGCTCGGTCTGGCCGATGACGAGGGGGAGGACCAGGAACACGACGAAGACGATGACGAGGCGCAGGGCGACGTCGAGGGCGTCGTTCACTCGGTGCCTCCGGTGTTTCCGGCGTCTCCGGTGTCCCCGGATTCTCCGGATTCGTCGGATTCCCCGATGCGGGGGGTCTCAGGGTCTGTTGTGGGCTTCGGGGCTGGTTCCGGGGCTGGTTCCGGGGCCGGAGCCGGGGCTGGCTCCGGGGTTCCGTTCGGCTTCGGCTCCTGTTCGGGGCGTGGCTGGTCCGGGGCCTCGAACGCCGGGCGGGCGTGGTGCCACGGGGCGTCGGACTTCGTTTCCGGGGTCGCCTTCGGGGCGGGGGCCGCCGGAGCCGGGGTCGTCGGGGCCGGGGGCTCCGAGGGCGTCGGGTCCGGGGGTGCCGTTCGTTGGGATGCCGAGCCCTGGCTCGCGCTGCGCGTACGGCGCGCGGGACGGGCCGGGGCCTCCGGCTGCGGGGCCGTGCCGGGCTGCGCGTCCGGGGTTGCCGCTGGTTGTGCGGATTGCGTCTGCGCTTCGGGCGGCGTCTGCGCTTCGGGCGGCGTCTGCGGCGCCTGGCTCGCCGAGCCCTGGCTGACCGAGCGGGTCCTGCGGGGTGGGCGCTCACCCGCACCCGCGCGAGCACCGGCACCCGCACCCGCCGCCGCCCGGCCCGCGCCACGGGCCGGGCGGGCCGGGGCCGCCGGGAGCTGGCCCTTCAGCGGGCCCCACTCGTTCGGGTCGGGGACGCCGGGGGGCAGCATCTGGCGGCGCTTGGGGCCGCCGTGCTCCGACTCGCCCGGCTCCTTGGCGCCCGGCCAGGCCTTGGCGACCCGGGCCGCGAGCACGAAGTCCTTGCGGAGGGGGTGGCCCTCGAAGCTCTCGGGCAGGAGCAGCGGGGTCAGTCCGGGGTGGCCCTCGAACGTCACGCCGAACATCTCGTGGGTCTCGCGCTCGTGCCAGGCGGCGCCCGCGTACACGTCGACCGCGGAGGCGAGCACCGGGGCGTCGTGGGCGACCGTCGTACGGACGAGGAGGCGGCGTACGGGAGAGAGCGCGACCACGTGGGCGGCGACGCGGAAGCCCGTGCCGGGTTCGTCGACCGCGCTCAGCCAGTCGAAGTAGGTGCAGGCGAGCGTGGTGCGGGCGGTGTTGAGGGCCGTGATCCAGGAGGCGGCGGGGACGTCGACCGTCAGGACGTCGTACGACTCCTCGGCCGTGGCCTCCGCACCGAAGAGCTCCTCGACGGGGCTCGGCAGCCAGCCGGTCATGCCGTGCCCTCCCCCGGCGCGGGCGGCCGCACGAGGCCGCTCTGCAGCGCGGCCGCCGAGGGGCGGGCGCCGGAACCGTTCCCGTACCGCTCCCCCAGCGACTCCTGCGCGATCTTCTCCTGAAGCTTGAGGATGCCCTGGAGCAGCGCTTCGGGGCGGGGCGGGCACCCGGGGACGTACACGTCGACCGGGATGATCTGGTCGACGCCCTTGGTCACGGAGTACGAGTCCCAGTAGGGGCCGCCGCAGTTGGAGCAGGCGCCGAAGGAGATGACGTACTTCGGCTCGGGCATCTGCTCGTAGAGGCGCTTCACGGCGGGCGCCATCTTGTCCGTGACCGTGCCGGACACGACCATCAGGTCGGCCTGGCGCGGCCCGGGCGCGAAGGGGATGACGCCGAGCCGGATGAAGTCGTGCCGCGCCATGGACGCGGCGATGAACTCGATGGCGCAGCAGGCGAGGCCGAAGTTGAAGACCCAGAGGGAGTACCGGCGGCCCCAGTTGAGGACCACCTTCATCGGCTCGGGGGCGAGCCGGGCGAGCGCGCCCAGCCTCTTCGGCTCGGGGAGGAGTACGGGCTTGGACGCAGGCTGCGGCACGGGCTGCCCGTCGGTGTCCGGGGTCACGTCCACGTCAGGACGCCCTTCTTGTATGCGTACAGCAGGCCCACGGCGAGGAAGCCGAGGAAGATGAACATCTCCACGAGCGTCGTCGCGCCGTAGCCGGGCGCGGCGAAGATCGTCGCCCAGGGGAAGAGGAAGATCGAGTCGACGGCGAAGATCACGTAGAGGAACGCGTAGACGTAGTAGCGGACCTGGGTGTGGGCCCAGCCCTCGCCGACGGGGTCGACGCCGCACTCGTACGTCAGGAGCTTCTCCGGGGTGGGCACCACCGGCCGCAGCAGCCGCCCCGCGCCGAAGGCCACTGCGACGAACAGCACGCCGACGACGGCGAGCAGTCCGACGACGGAGTACGACTGGTAGTAGCTCGCCGCGACGTTCGTCACAGGCACGTCAGCCCCTCACTCCCTGAACTCCTTGACCTTCCTGGCCCTTTTCGACGATCTGTACGCACGGGAGTCTAGGGCCTGCTAAAGGTTCGGTAAGCAGATGCGTCACGCATCGGTCACCCCGGGGTGGATCATCCACCGGAGGGGCATCCACCGGGGCGGGGTTGTTCACCGGGGTGGGGTTGTTCGGCGAGGTGGGGTTATCCCCCGGCTGTCCGGGCGGCCGCCCTCATGGCGCCGCGGCGGCGGGCCGGGCACCCTAGCGCGTATGACCGCACGCACCACGCCTCTGCACGACGACCGGCCACCGCCCGCGCGCTTCGCGTACGACAGGCACACCTGGAAGGAGATCGCCCACCTCCTGGTGAACCTGCCGATGGGGATCGTCGGGTTCGTCTACACGGTGGCCGTGCTGTCCGTCGGCACCGCCCTGACCGTGACCGTGGTCGGTCTGCCGCTGCTCGCGATGGGGCTGCTCGGCGCGCGCCTCCTGGGCAGGGCCGAGCGGGCGCGGGCCAGGAAACTGCTGGGCCTGCAGGTGGACGAGCCGAGCCCGATGCCGGGGCAGCGGGGGCAGAGTTACCTCGGGCGGCTGTGGTCGAACCTGAAGGACCCGGTGGGCTGGCGCACCATGCTGTACGGGTTCATCCGGCTGCCCTGGGGCGTGCTGACCTTCACCGTCGTCGCCGTCGGACTCTTCGTGCTCTGGCCGGTGCTGCCCTTCATCGTGCGCGGGCTCACCAACGCGGACCGGGCGATGGTACGCGGACTGCTCTCCCCCTCCGACGAGTTGGAGCGGCGGATCGCCGAACTGGAGTCCGACCGGGGCGTGGTCGTGGACACCGCGGCCGCCGACCTGCGCCGCATCGAGCGCGATCTGCACGACGGCGCGCAGGCCCGCCTCGTCGCCCTCGCCATGGGACTCGGCCTCGCCAAGGAGAAGCTCCTGGAGGACCCCGACGCCGCGGCCTCCATGGTCGACGAGGCGCACGGCGAGGTGAAGCTGGCCCTGCAGGAACTGCGCGACCTGGCCCGCGGCATCCACCCCGCCGTCCTCACCGACCGCGGCCTGAACGCCGCGCTCTCCTCGGTCGCGTCGCGCTGCACGGTGCCGGTCAAGGTGACCGCCGACCTTCCGGCACGCCCGGCGGCGGCCATCGAGGGCATCGCGTACTTCACGGTCTCCGAGCTGCTGCAGAACATCAGCAAGCACAGCGGGGCGAGGAGCGCGAGCGTCGACGTCTGGCGGGCGGACGAGCGGCTGCTCATCCAGGTCTGGGACGACGGACGGGGTGGGGCGCGGCTCGACGGCGGTACGGGCATGGCGGGGCTTGCCGACCGGCTCGGCGCGGTGGACGGGCTCTTCGTTATCGAGTCGCCCGAGGGCGGCCCCACGACGATCACGGCGGAGCTGCCGTGGCGCGACCGCGCGACGGACGCGGCGCCCGGCCTGCGCAAGTAGCGGGAGCCGGCCTCGGCGTCGCGGGGTGCGGAGGCGTCGCGGGGCCCGGGGGTCTCGGAGGTCCCGCAGGTCTGGGAGGCCCTGGAGGTCTCGGAGCTCCCACAGGTCTCCGCGGTCCCGCGCAGCCCGAAGGTAGGGAAAACCCCCGGTTCGAGACGCCGACCGGCTCCATGGCCCGGGACCGCCGCAGCGACGAGGCTGTAACCACGGCGGCCGGGCGGCCGCACATATGCAGGCTCGGACATACACAGCCTCGGCTGTACACAGGCTCGGGCTATACACAAGCTCAGCTATACGCAGACAGATATACGCAGACAGACCCAGAAACGGACGGCAGCGATGGCCACGGACTACGGACAGGGGTACACGCACATGGACCGGCCGGACTTCCGGGGAACCGACGTCGAGGAGCGGCGCCGCCACCGGCTGCCCGCCGGACTGCGCGCCCCCGTCGAGGCCCGCACCTGGCGGGAGTTCGGCTACACCATGCTGAGCCTGCCGATCGGCATCACGTCCTTCGTCTTCGCCATCACGATGCTCTCGCTCGGCGTGGGCCTGCTGATCACCTTCATCGGCATCCCGGTGCTCGCGGCCGGTCTCGCCGGCTGCCGCGGCATCGGGGCCCTGGAGCGGACGCGGGCGCGCGGCCTGCTCGGCCTCGAGGTCGCGTCGCCGGAGCCGCTGCGCCCCAAGGGCGGCGGTCCGATGGCGCTCATGGGCGCGGTCCTCAAGAGCGGCGCGTCCTGGCGGCACGTCCTCTACTCGCTGCTGATGCTGCCGTGGTCGGTCTTCTCGTTCTCGGTGGCGATCGTCTTCTGGGCGTACGGCTGGCTGATGCTGACGTACCCGCTGTGGTTCTGGCTCTTCCCGATGTACGGAGGACAGGACGGCATCCAGCTGTACGGCGGGGACGACGGGCACCGCATCTACCTGGACAACCCCTTCGAGATCGGCATCACGGCCGCGACGGGCCTCCTTGTCACGCTGGCCACCCCGTGGATCCTGCGGGCCCTGACGACCGTGGACCGCGTGCTGGTGTACGGGCTGCTCGGCCCCTCGCGGCTCGCGACCCGCGTCGTCGAGCTGGAGTCGGACCGCGGCGTGGTCGTGGACACGGCCGCCGCCGACCTGCGGCGCATCGAGCGCGATCTGCACGACGGCGCGCAGGCCCGCCTCGTCGCCCTCGCCATGGATCTCGGCCTGGCCAAGGAGAAGCTGGCGGAGGACCCGGAAGCGGCGGCGCGCATGGTGGACGAGGCGCACGGCGAGGTGAAGGTGGCACTCCAGGAGCTGCGCGATCTGGCCCGCGGCATCCACCCCGCCGTCCTCACCGACCGCGGCCTGGACGCGGCGCTGTCCTCGCTGGCGGCCCGCTGCACGGTGCCGGTCCACGTGGAGGTGGACCTGACAAGCCGCCCCGCGGCGGCCATCGAGGGCATCGCGTACTTCACGGTCTCCGAGCTGCTGCAGAACATCAGCAAGCACAGCCGCGCCAAGGCCGCGGGCGTCGACGTCTGGCGGGCCGAGAACCGGCTGATGCTCCAGGTGACCGACAACGGGACGGGCGGCGCCGACGTCTCGGCGGGCTCGGGCCTCGCGGGGCTCGCGGAGCGGCTCGACGCGGTCGACGGGATCCTGGTGGTCGACTCGCCGATGGGCGGACCGACGACGGTCACGGCGGAACTGCCGTGGCGCCAGGCGTAGGGCCGGCCCCTGGCCCTGAGCGAAATCGCGCGGGCCCCGACCGGGGCCTGAGCGAAACCACGCCTCCCCCGACCGGGGCCTGAGCTGAGCCCTGCCCCGGCCCTGGGCCTGGCCCCCCGTGACCCCACACCCACCGATGCCCCCCCGAGCGCGACCAAGGACGCCCCGCAGCGACCGGTCCGGCGAGCGAGCCCGTGGGTCCGGGCGGATCGCGCGATACTGAGGTGCCAAGTGTTCGGCGCCGAACGGTCGGCGCCACGTGTCCGGCCGGCACCACCGCCGTCGCGCCGGACGCGGACCAGACAAGCGCGCCGGGGGGCCAAAAGTGCCCGGGGGGCGAGAAAAAGTGCCGGGGGGCCAAAAAGTGGAGGACAAAGTGCGGGTGGTCATCGCCGAGGATTCAGTGCTGCTCAGGGAGGGCCTGACCCGGTTGCTGACCGACCGCGGGCACGACGTGGTCGCCGGTGTGGGAGACGCCGACGCCCTGATCAAGACGATCACCGATCTCGCCGCGCAGGACACCCTGCCCGACGTGGTCGTCGCCGACGTCCGGATGCCGCCGACCCACACCGACGAGGGCGTTCGTGCCGCCGTGTACCTGCGTCACCAGCACCCCGGTCTCGGGGTCCTGGTCCTTTCGCAGTACGTCGAGGAGCAGTACGCCACCGAACTGCTCGCCGGGTCGAGCCGCGGCGTGGGCTATCTGCTCAAGGACCGGGTCGCCGAGGTGCGGGAGTTCGTCGACGCCGTGGTGCGCGTGGCGGACGGCGGCACGGCGCTCGATCCGGAGGTCGTGGCCCAGCTCCTCGGCCGCAGCCGCAAGCAAGATGTGCTCACGGGGCTTACTCCGCGCGAACGCGAGGTACTCGGCCTCATGGCCGAAGGAAGGACCAACTCGGCGATCGCCCGGCAGCTCGTGGTGAGCGACGGCGCCGTCGAGAAGCACGTGAGCAACATCTTCCTGAAGCTCGGCCTGTCGCCGAGTGACGGGGATCACCGCCGCGTGCTTGCGGTCCTCACCTATCTCAACTCATGAATAACTGACACTCTGTCAAATGCGCGGGAACCAGCGGAATCCGTCGGTCCGGGGCTGTGGCCACAGCCCCGGTCGGGCACCGCTGGAGCCCGGGTCGGGTGCCGTCGGACCCCCTGTCAGGGCCATCAGGGAGCCCCGCCGGACACGCCCGGGACCCTCGGCGCATCGCCTGGAGCACGGCGCGACCAACGGCATCAGGAGTGCCGTCGGCGACGGAACGAGGAACGGGATCAGGAGCGGGATCAGCAGAAGCCACGGAGAGTGACTGATCGTCGCAGGTGGCCGGAGACGGTCGGATTCGGCCGGAAGCAGGTCCCGGGGAAGCAAGTCCTAGAACCAAAGGATGAGCGGGGAGCGTCATCCATGAAGGACCAGGGGGCGAGGCAAACCATGGCAAACCAGCGCAACGCGGTGTCTCAGAAGTGCATCCACCATGCGAACAACCCCAGGAAGGCGACCCTTACAGACGTAGGGTGGACCTTGGGAGCGCCGGTCGTCCCGGCGATCCGCTCAGTCGCCTCGAGGGAGGTCCAGTTCAGTGACCAGCCAGGTCAGTAGCCAAGCCGAGCAGGCCGACGGGGCTGTCGTCGGAGAGCAACGCAAGCCCGCAGGTGACAAAGACGTGCGGCGTCTGGACCGGGTGATCATCCGCTTCGCGGGGGACTCCGGTGACGGTATGCAGCTCACGGGTGACCGGTTCACCTCGGAGACGGCGTCCTTCGGCAACGACCTGTCGACGCTGCCCAACTTCCCCGCCGAGATCCGCGCGCCCGCAGGAACACTGCCGGGCGTGTCGTCTTTTCAGCTGCACTTCGCCGACCACGACATCCTGACGCCGGGCGACGCACCGAACGTACTGGTGGCGATGAACCCGGCGGCACTGAAGGCCAACATCGGTGACGTGCCGCGCGGCGCCGAGGTCATCGTGAACACCGACGAATTCTCCAAGCGCGCCATGCAGAAGGTCGGTTACGCCACCTCCCCGCTGGAGGACGGCTCCCTGGACGGCTACAGCGTGCACCCGGTGCCGCTGACCACGCTGACCGTGGAGGCCCTCAAGGAGTTCGACCTCTCGCGCAAGGACGCGGGGCGCTCGAAGAACATGTTCGCGCTCGGACTCCTTTCGTGGATGTACCACCGGCCGACCGAGGGAACCGAGAAGTTCCTTCGAGCCAAGTTCGCCAAGCGCCCGGAGATCGCCGAGGCGAACATCGCGGCGTTCCACGCGGGGTGGAACTTCGGCGAGACCACCGAGGACTTCGCGGTCTCGTACGAAGTCGCCCCGGCCGCGCAGGCGTTCGCGACCGGCACCTACCGCAACATCTCCGGGAACCTGGCGCTGTCGTACGGCCTGATCGCGGCGGGGCGACAGGCGGATCTCCCCCTCTACCTGGGCAGTTACCCGATCACCCCGGCCTCGGACATCCTGCACGAGCTGTCCAAGCACAAGAACTTCGGCGTGCGGACCTTCCAGGCGGAGGACGAGATCGCGGGCATCGGCGCGGCGCTGGGAGCCGCGTTCGGCGGGTCCCTCGCGGTGACGACGACGTCCGGTCCCGGCGTGGCGCTCAAGTCGGAGACCATCGGCCTGGCCGTCAGCCTCGAACTGCCGCTGCTGATCGTGGACATCCAGCGCGGCGGGCCGAGCACGGGTCTGCCGACGAAGACCGAGCAGGCCGACCTGCTCCAGGCGATGTACGGGCGCAACGGCGAGGCGCCGGTGCCGATCGTGGCGCCGAAGACCCCGGCGGACTGCTTCGACGCGGCGCTGGAGGCGGCCCGGATCGCGGTGACGTACCGGACGCCGGTGTTCCTCCTTTCCGACGGCTACCTCGCCAACGGCTCCGAGCCCTGGCGCATCCCCGAGGTCGACGAACTGCCCGACCTCCGTGTCCAGTTCGCCTCCGGGACCAACCACACCGAGGCCGACGGCACCGAGGTCTTCTGGCCGTACAAGCGCGATGCGCAGACCCTGGCCCGTCCGTGGGCGATTCCGGGCACGCCGGGCCTGGAGCACCGTATCGGCGGCATCGAGAAGCAGGACGGCACGGGCAACATCTCGTACGACCCGGCCAACCACGACTTCATGGTCCGCACCCGACAGGCCAAGGTCGACGGAATCGCCGTGCCCGACCTGGAGGTCGACGACACCGGCGGGGACGCCGACACGCTGGTCCTCGGCTGGGGTTCGACGTACGGGCCGATCACCGCGGCCGTCCGGCGGCTGCGCGCCGCGGGTGAGTCCGTCGCGCAGGCCCATCTGCGCCACCTCAACCCGTTCCCGCGGAATCTGGGCGACGTCCTCGCGCGTTACGACAAGGTGGTGATCCCCGAGATGAACCTCGGTCAGCTCGCCACGCTGATCCGGGCGCGCTATCTGGTGGACGCCGTCTCGTACAACCAGGTCAACGGAATGCCGTTCAAGGCCGAGCAGCTCGCCACGGCTCTCAAGGAGGCCATCGATGGCTGACACGAAAACGGCCGGGTCGGAGGGGACCGGGAGCACGATCGAAGCGCTTTCCCTGGTGCCCAAGGCCGACGCCCAGCAGTCCATGAAGGACTTCAAGTCCGACCAGGAGGTGCGCTGGTGCCCCGGCTGCGGTGACTACGCCGTGCTGGCCGCGGTGCAGGGCTTCATGCCGCAGCTGGGCCTGGCGAAGGAGAACATCGTCTTCGTCTCGGGCATCGGCTGCTCCTCCCGCTTCCCGTACTACATGAACACGTACGGGATGCACTCCATCCACGGCCGCGCCCCGGCCATCGCCACCGGCCTCGCGTCGTCGCGGCGGGATCTGAGCGTGTGGGTGGTCACTGGTGACGGCGACGCGCTGTCCATCGGCGGCAACCACCTGATCCACGCCCTGCGCCGCAACGTGAACCTGAAGATCCTGCTGTTCAACAACCGGATCTACGGCCTCACCAAGGGGCAGTACAGCCCCACATCGGAAGTCGGCAAGATCACGAAGTCGACGCCGATGGGGTCGCTCGACGCGCCCTTCAACCCGGTCTCGCTGGCCATCGGCGCCGAGGCGTCGTTCGTGGCCCGCACGGTGGACTCCGACCGCAAGCACCTCACCGAGGTGCTGCGCGCGGCCGCCGAGCACCCCGGCACCGCGCTCGTGGAGATCTACCAGAACTGCAACATCTTCAACGACGGCGCCTTCGAGGTCCTCAAGGACAAGCAGCAGGCGGAGGAGGCGGTGATCCGCCTGGAGCACGGGCAGCCGATCCGCTTCGGCGGTGGGGGCACCTCCCGCTCGAGCGAAGCCGAGAGTGGGGGAGGCTCGAAGGGTGTCGTACGCGACGCGGTGACCGGCGACCTGAAGGTCGTCGCCGTCACGCCGGAGAACGAGGGCGACATCCTGGTCCATGACGCGCACTCCACGTCGCCGACCACGGCGTTCGCGCTCTCCCGGCTCGCCGACCCGGACACTCTGCACCACACGCCGATCGGCGTCTTCCGCAACGTCGAGCGCCCGGTCTACGACACGCTCATGGCCGACCAGCTCGACACCGCCATCGAGCAGAACGGCAAGGGCGACCTGGCCGCGCTGCTCGCGGGCGGCGACACATGGACGGTCGTCGGATAGTCCGCCCCTGTCTGGTGCGAAGCCCGGTCCTGAGCCTTCAGGACCGGGCTTCGTCGTATGCCCGCCGGGCCTCCTGAACGTCGTCCATGCGCCGTGCCGTCCAGGCCGAGAGGGCCCTGACCTGCGCCGCTGCCTCACGGCCGAGCTCCGTGAGGGAGTAGTCGACGCGGGGCGGGATGACCGGCTTGGCGTCGCGGTGCACGAGGCCGTCGCGCTCCAGGGTCTGCAGGGTCTGCGCCAGCATCTTCTCGCTGACGCGACCGACGTGCCGCCGCAGCTCGCTGAACCGGTACGAGCGCTCCTCCAGGGCGAGCAGGACGAGGACGCCCCACCTGCTCGTCACATGCTCCAGGACGAGCCGATGGGGACACATCTCCTCACCCGCGACGTTCCAGGTACTTACATTCATGCCAGTACCTTACTTTGAAGTGGGTACTTTCGGAAAGTTAGCGCTAATCCTAGGGTGGGTGGCAGATCGAACGAAGCGCCACCCACCAGGAGATTCCAGACATGAGCATCGTCGTCACCGGAGCCACCGGACACCTCGGCCGTCTCGTCATCGAGGGGCTGCTCGCCGCTCAGGTCCCCGCCGGGGACATAGCCGCCGTCGTGCGCGACAAGGGCAAGGCCGCCGACCTCGCCGAGCGCGGCATCGAGCTGCGCATCGCCGACTACAGCGCCCCCGAGACCCTGACCGGCGCCTTCGCGGCCGGCGACCGGGTCCTGGTGATCTCCGGCAGTGAGGTCGGGCAGCGCGTACCGCAGCACCGCGCGGTCGTCGACGCGGCGAGCGCGGCGGGCGTCGCGCTCCTCGCGTACACGGGCGTCCTCGGCGGCCCCGACGCCGACTTCGACCTCGCGGCCGAGCACAAGGTGACCGAGCAGCTCATCCTCGACTCCGGTCTGCCCTACACGTTCCTGCGCAACGGCTGGTACCACGAGAACTACACCGAGCACCTCGCCCCCGTCCTGGAGCACGGCGCCGTCGTCGCCTCCGCGGGCGAGGGCCGGGTCGCCTCCGCCTCCCGCGCCGACTACGCCGAGGCCGCCGTCGCCGTCCTGACCGGCGAGGGCCACGAGGGCCAGGTGTACGAGCTGAGCGGCGACGTCGCGTGGAGCTTCGCCGAGTACGCCGCGGAGGTCGCCGCCCAGAGCGGCCAGGCCATCTCGTACGCGAACGTCCCCGCCGAGCAGCACCTCGCCGTACTGACCGGCGCCGGACTCCCGGAGCCGCTGGCCGCGGTCCTCGTCGACGTGGACGCGGCGGTCGCGCGGGGCCGTCTGGCCGGGACGACCGGGGAGCTGGCGCGGCTGATCGGCCGCCCCACGACGCCGATCTCCGAGGCCGTCGCGGCGGCGCTCGAAGGCCTGAACCACCGGTCATGACTGTCTCCCGTTTACGGGCATGACAGGCGGGGGCTCGCGGCGCTACCTTCAGTGCGGCAGCAGTGGGACTGCCGCGCATCGAGGAGGAGCCGTGGACAGCGGAGCAGCCGGAACGCCGGAGAAGAGCGAGCAGCGCGTCGGGCTGTTGAACGGCTTCGCCGCCTATGGGATGTGGGGCCTCGTCCCCCTCTTCTGGCCGCTCCTCAAACCGGCCGGCGCCGTCGAGATCCTCGCCCACCGGATGGCCTGGTCCCTCGTGGTGGTCGGCATCGCGCTGCTCTTCATACGCCGCTGGGACTGGGCACGCGAACTGCTCCGCCAGCCGCGCAGGCTGGGCCTGGTGACGATCGCCGCGGCGGTCATCACCGTCAACTGGGGCGTCTACATCTGGTCCGTGAACTCCGGCCACGTCGTCGAAGCCTCCCTCGGCTACTTCATCAACCCGCTGGTCACCATCGCCATGGGCGTCCTGCTCCTCGGCGAGCGGCTCCGCCCGGTGCAGTGGGCGGCGGTCGGCGTCGGCTTCGCCGCGGTCCTCGTCCTCGCGTTCGGCTACGGCAGGCCGCCGTGGATCTCCCTCACTCTCGCCTTCACCTTCGCCACGTACGGCCTGGTGAAGAAGAAGGTCAACCTCGGCGGCCTGGAGTCCCTCGCCGCCGAGACCGCCGTCCAGTTCCTGCCTGCCGTCGGCTACCTGGCGTGGCTCGCCACACAGGGCGACATCGTCTTCGGCACGCAGGGCGCGGGGCACGCGGCGCTGCTCGCGGCCACCGGCGTGGTGACCGCCGCGCCCCTGGTCTGCTTCGGAGCGGCGGCGATCCGCGTCCCGCTTTCCACGCTGGGGCTCCTCCAATACCTCGCTCCCGTCTTCCAGTTCCTCCTCGGCATCCTGTACTTCCACGAGGCCATGCCTCCCGAGCGCTGGGCCGGCTTCGCCCTGGTCTGGCTCGCCCTCTCCCTCCTGACCTGGGACGCCCTCCGCACGGCCCGCCGCAACGCGTCCCGCCTCACGGCGGCGCGGGTGGCGGCGGCGGTGGCGGCGGCCGAGGCCGCGGGCCCCGCGGAGCGGCTGGACCAGGAGCGGCGCGGGGAGCGGGACGAGCGGGGCAAGCCGAACGAGCAGGGCAAGCCGGATGAGCGGGAGGCGGCGGTCTGACGGGGTGGGGCGGGCCGTCTGCTGCCCCGGGGGCTTGGGCGCATGCGTAGGCGTAAGCGTAGGCGTAGGCGTAGGGATCGGTTCCGCTTGTCGCGCGGGGTTACGGGGGTGCGGTGAGTGGTGCTCGGTGCCGCGGTGAGTGGTGCTCGGCGCCGCGGTATATGGGCGTACGGCGCCGGGTGAGTGGCGCTCGGCATCGCGGTACGTGGGCGTACGACACGACGGTGAGAGGGCGCACGGCACTGCGGTGTGTGGTCGAACGGCGCCGCGGTGAGTGGCTATCGGGCCTCGCACGGCGGTGAGGCCGTCGGCGACTCCGGGGCACCGCTTCGTGGCCGACTTAGGGCACCGATTCGTGGCCGATCCGGGTCCCCGCTTCGCGGGCGGTCCGGGGCGTTGTGTGACCGGCTCCGGTTTGGTGCGGGTGCGGGCCGGGCTTCTTCCGCCGTCAGTCCCGCCGCCAGAGCCTCCGCCTCCGCCGACCCCACCGTCCCCCTCCCCTCCTTCCGCACGCCGCCCATCGCGACCACCACACCCACCACAGCCATCACCAACGGCACCACCAGCGCCACGCGGAACGCGCTCAGATCCACCCCTTCGCCTCCGTCCGCTCCCCCACCCGCCTTGGCCAACCCGTAGACAGCCGTCACTGCCGATATGCCGATCGCGGCCCCGAACTGTGAGGCGGTCTGGAGCAGCCCGCTCGCCAGGCCCTGCTCCTTCTCCGGCACGCCGTCCGTCGCGGCGATCATCTGCGGGCCGAGCGTCAGCGCGAAGCCGGTGCCCGCGAGGAGCAGCGTCGGGAACATCGCCAGGTACGGCCAGTCCGCGCCGACCGGCAGGAACAGCGCGTACGCCACCGCCGCCATCACGAACCCGCCCAGGATCACGCGCCGGTCGCCGAACCTCCGGACCAGGCGCGGCGTGAGCGTCGGCGACAGGAAGACGTCGCAGCCCAGCACGATCATCGCGACGGCGGTCTGCCACGACGACCAGCCTCGTAATTCCTGGAGGTAGAGCGTCAGGACGAACTGGAAGCCCATGAAGGCCCCGAGGTAGAGCAGTGCTCCCGCCCCGGCCCGTGCCACGGACCCGGTACGGAGGATCCCGAGCCGCACCAGCGGATCGTCCGTACGCCGCTCCACCCGCACGAAGAAGACACCCAGCACCAGTCCCGCGACCACCGCGCCGAGCGTCAACGGCCAACCGGAGAGGCCGTGCTCCAGCCGCACGACGCCGAAGGCGAGCAGCAGCATGGCCCCCGCCACCGTCGCCGCCCCCGGCAGATCGAACCGTCGCGCCACACGCGGTGCGGCAGCGCCGGCCTCGTCGTCCCGCTTCGGTATGAGCCGGAGGCCCGCCACCAGGATCACGCCCGCGAAGAACACCGGCGTGAAGAACACCCACTGCCAGCCGATCTCGGTGAGCAGCCCGCCGACGACCAGGCCGAGCGAGAACCCGCCCGCGGACGTCCCCGCGAAGATCAGCAACGCTCTGTTCCGCTCGGGCCCCTCCTCGTAGGAAGTGGTGATGATCGACATCGCCGCCGGCGTCATGAACGCCGCGGCCACCCCGGTCACGAACCGCGCCACGACCAGCATCCAGCCCTCTGTCGCGAAGCCTCCGAGCCCGGAGAAGACCATGAAGACGACCAGCCAGGCCAGGAACATCCGCCGCCTGCCGAGCAGATCGGCCGCGCGACCGCCGAGCAGGGTGAACCCCGCGTACCCGAGGACGTACGCACTGATCACCCACGCGGCCGTACCCGTCGAGAGCCCCAGGTCGGACCTGATCTCCGGGATCGCTATCGCCAGCATCGCGATGTCGATGCCTTCGAGGAAAATCGTGCCGCAGAGGACGAGCAGCAACGCCCAGGCACGTGCACTCATGGCAGAACTCCTTTGCAGGCATGCGGAGATGGCGGCGGCTGCCGCGGCCGTGGCGGTAGCCGTAGCCGTCATAGCGGGCAGCCGCGAACGTGGTTACGACTGTGAGGGTCGGTTCCCTCTTGTAACCACTGGCATCCTGCGACAGCATCGAGAACCGTGGAAGAAGGCACTTCAAAGTCACTGACTAACCTCCCGGGCACCGTGGACTACGGCGAAGCCGATCCTTTTCAGTGGGACACCCGCGAGGACTGCCAGGTGCGGCAGATCCTCGACCGGGTGGCCGACAAGTGGTCGTTGTTGGTCATCGCGCTCTTGGACCGCCGCCGCCTGCGCTTCACCGAACTGCGGCGCGAGATCGACGGCATCAGCCAGCGGATGCTGACGGTCACACTCCGGCAGCTGGAACGCGACGGCCTCGTGAAACGCACGGTGCATCCCGTCGTCCCGCCCCGGGTCGAGTACGAACTCACCCCGCTCGGCGGCACCTTGCACCACACGATCCAGGCCCTGGTCTCCTGGACGGAGGAGCACCAGAACGAGATCGCCGCAGCCCGTGCCGACTACGACGCGCGGGCCACCGAGGACGGTTAGGCCGGTCCGGATCTCCGCGCAAATCCAGAGTGACGCCTGAGCCGCCGTCGCACGATCCGGGATCACCCCGAGCCGGCCCTCAATCTGGCCCTAGGTGGCGGCCGTTCACCGCGAAATACATGCAGGGGGCCTGCGTAACCGTTATAACTGGTTACCATGACCACCCTGCATTGGAAGCTCGTCATCGACGCCGCCGATCCGCATGACCAAGCCGTTTTCTGGGCCGAGATGTTGGGCTACGAGGTCGAGGACAACAGCGCGCTGATCGAACGCCTCCTCGGTCTCGGCGCCGCTCCTGAGGCCGCGACGCTGGAGTTCCGCGGCCGTCGCGCCTGGCGTGACCTGATCGCCGTCCGACACCCCGACGACCCGTACGACGAGGCGAGCGGCACGGGTCTCGGCCGCCGGATCCTGTTCCAACGCGTGCCCGAGCCCAAGACCGGCAAGAACCGGCTCCACGTCGACGTGCACAGCGAGCCGGGGACCCGTGACGACCAGGTGGCCCGCCTTGAGGCACTGGGCGCCGCCGTGGAACGGCACGTCAAGGAGCCGGGGGGAGAGTGGGTGCTCATGACGGACCCGGAAGGGAACGAGTTCTGCGTCCACTGAGACAGGTGAGCCCACTGGGACCGGTGGGCCGTCGCACGGCACCGCAGTCACGCGCCCACCTGTTGCGCGCCCACCACCTCCTCCTGGGCGTCTGCGGCGCCTTCGCCGCGCTGTCCCTCGTCCTCGTACCGCTCGCCCTGCCCCTCGGCTGGGACGAGACCGTCTATGCGAGCCGTTTCTCGCCGTGCGCCCCCGCCACACCCTTCAGCGCGCCCCGCACCCGGGGCGTGCCGTTCCTCATCGCGCCGGTGGCGGCCTGGAGCGACTCCGTCGTGCTGCTCAGGGTGTGGCTGACGCTGCTCGCGACCGCCGCCCTCTACCTGGGGTTCCGTCCTTGGGTACGACCCCTCGGGCGCCCCTCCGCGGCCGCGGTCGCCGCCGCGCTCTACGGCGGACTGTGGTTCGTGCTCTTCTACGCGAGCGCGGCGATGCCCAACCACTACACCGCCATGGGCGCCGTCGGGGCGGTCGGGCTCTTCCTGCGGTCGCGCCAGTCCCCCATGACCCGCGCCGGAGTCTCGGGCGGCCTCGCCCTGGCGACCCTGATGCGACCCAATGACGGTCTCGCCCTCGGCGTACCCCTCTTGGCCGCCGCCCTGCTGGTGCCGGCCTGGCGGGGGTGGAGCCGCGTCCTCGCTGTGCTCGGTGGGCTCGTGGCAGGCGCGCTGCCGTGGATCGTCGAGGCGTACGTCCGGTTCGGCGGAGTCGGCGCACGGCTGGCGGAGGCCAGTGAAGTTCAGGGGGACCTGCGCCCGCTGCTCTCCGTCGTCCATCACCTCACCGTCATGGACGGGCCGCTCCTCTGCCGCCCTTGCGACAGCGACTCCATCCGCCCGCTCTCGGCGGAGTGGTGGCTCGTGCTGCCCCTACTGGTGGCGGTGGGGCTCTGGAGTGCGCACGGCGGAAGTCGACGTACGCGCCTTGCGACTCGCGAGGCACGTCGTACGGATCGCGAGGCACGTCGTATGGGGCGTGAGGTGCACCGCATGGCTCACGAGGCGCATCCAGAGCTCCGTAACGGACCTCCGCAGTCGGCCGACACCACGCCCCTGCGCGCGTGCCTGCTGGCCGCCGTCACCGCCCTGTCCGTCGCCCTCCCTTACCTCGTCCTCGTCCCCTACGCCGCCCCGCGCTTCCTCGCCCCCACCCACGCTCTGCTCGCCCCGGCCGCGGCCCTTGGTCTGCTCGCGCTCGTCGACGTCGCCCGCGCGTCCCGTCGGCCGCGTATCGGCTTCGCCGCGCTGGGGCTGGCCCTCGCCGGACATCTCGCCGTCCAACTCCCCCTCGCCCACAGCAACGCCGGGATCCAGGCGGGCGCTCGCGGCGACTGGGCCCGGGTCGCCGAAGTCCTGCACGAACACGGCGTCGGAGCGGGCCCCCGCAACGACCGGTCCTCCCGATCCTCCCGGAGCGGAACGCCCCCTCCCTGCGTCTTGCGAGGCAACACCTCGGTCATCCCCGTCGCCTACGCAACGGGCTGCGCACCCGGCCGCACCGGCGACCCGCGCCGCCCGACCGCCCTGGTCCTGCGCGAAGCGGAACCTCCGCCATGGGCCCGCTCCTGGCCCCACCACCGCGTGCCCGACACGTACGCGCCCGGATGGGTCGTCCACGTACGCCCGTGAACGCCGACCGCACGGCCACGCGCCATGCCCGGCACGCCCGCCACACACAGCACACCGCACGCACCGCACAGCGCACCGCACACCTAGCACCCCACACGACGCACGCTATCCGGAACCCCATGCCCGGTTTGCGGTCTTGACGTCACCTCAGTCCCACCCGCACCATCAGGCAACTCCGAACTCGTGTGCCACTCGCAGCCCCAACCCACCTGCGACGCGCACGAGTTCGCATGACCACCACGGAAACCGGAGCCCCCCACATGAAACTCTCCGTTCCCGGACGTACCGCCGCGGCCGCAGCCATAGCCGTCGCCGGACTCCTGACGACCACCGCGATATCCAACGCGGCCCCCGCCCCCGAGGCGGCGGCGACCCCCAAGGCGGCCGCCGCCCCCGACATCTCCGTCGACAACGTCAAGGCCCACCTCGCCGACCTCCAGTCCGTCGCGGACGCCAACGGAGGCAACCGGGCACACGGCAGCGCCGGGTACAAGGCGTCGATCGACCAGCTGAAGAAGAAGCTCGACGCCGCCGGTTTCACCACCTCCGTCCAGGAGTTCACGGCAGGAGGCGAGACCGGCTACAACCTGATCGCCGACTGGCCCGGCGGCGACGACGGGCAGGTCGTCATGGCGGGCGCCCACCTCGACAGCGTCTCCGACGGCCCCGGCATCAACGACAACGGATCCGGCTCGGCCGCCATCCTGGAGACCGCGCTCACCGTGGCCCGGGAGAAGTACCAGCCCACCAAGCACCTGCGCTTCGCATGGTGGGGCGCCGAGGAGATCGGCATGGTCGGCTCCTCGCACTACGTCGACAGCCTGGCCGGCGGCGACCGTTCAAAGATCAGCGCCTATCTGAACTTCGACATGCTCAGCTCCCCGAACGCGGGTTACTTCGTCTACGACGACGACCCCACGATCGAGAAGACCTTCAAGGACTACTACGCGGGCAAGAACGTCGCCACGGAGCCGGACGACGAGGGCGACGGACGCTCCGACCACGCACCGTTCCAGCAGGCGGGTGTGCCGGTCGGCGGGCTGTTCAGCGGCGCCGAGACCACCAAGTCGGCCGAGCAGGCGCAGAAGTGGGGCGGGACGGCGGGAGAGGCGTTCGACAAGTGCTACCACTCGTCCTGCGACGGTGTGTCGAACATCGACGGAACCGCACTCGACCGCAACAGCGACGCGGTCGCGTACGCGGTGTGGGGGCTCTCTTCATAGACAACGCCCACTCCGTGAAGGGAGCCGTCTCGTGAGCAGCACCCCCTAAAGGGAGCCGCCTCCCTAAAAGGAGCCGCCTCCCGAGCGGCGTGCCCGACCACCCCTGGACGGCATTGCTTGCGCGTGCATATAGTGCACGCGCAAGCAACTGCATCCAGGGGGATTCCATGACCCGCAAGTTCCTCTTCGTCCTCGGCAGCGCACGCCCCGAGGGCAACTCCGAGATCCTGGCCCGCAAGGCGGCCGAGCAGCTCCCCTCCGACGTCGAGCAGCGCTGGCTGAACCTGGCGGAGCTGCCGCTGCCCGACTTCGAGGACCGTCGTCACGAGGACGGCCGCCCCCGGGCGCGCCCCCGCCCCGTCGGCGACAACGAAGCGGAGCTTCTGGACGCCACCCTGGAGGCCACGGACATCGTCATCGTGTCGCCCCTGTACTGGTACTCGCTCTCGGCCACGGTCAAGCGCTACCTCGACTACTGGGACGCCTGGCTGGAGACTCCGGAGGTGGCCTTCAAGGACACCCTCAAGGACCGCACTCTGTGGGGCGTCACTGCGCTCGCCCACCGCGAGGAGGAGGTCGCCGAGCCGCTGATCGGCACCCTGCGCAACACGGCCGCCTTCTTCCCCATGCACTTCGGTGGCGTGCTGCTGGGCAACGGCACCCGACCCGGCCACGTCCTGGAGGACACCGAGGCCCTGGCGCGCGCCAAGACCTTCTTCGCCCAGGAGCCCCCGCTGGCCCGCTACCCCTACGACAACTGACGACAGCGCGGTCCCCGGGCCACCGCGCGCGCCCTACGCCATCACGTCCTTCGCCCCGAACCGCGCCCACGCGGCCGAGCCGAACACGGCCGCGTACAGCCCCTGCATCTGCAGGTTCTTGATGATGTCGTCCCAGTAGACGGGCTCCCGCATCAGATCGGCGAAGGACAGCCAGTAGTGCGAGAAGAAGTACGGGTGGAGGGCGTGCAGCTGGGGGATCTGGTCCAGGATCTGGACGGTGATCAGCAGGCCGACGGTCGTCGCCATGGCGGCGATGCCGCTGCTCGTGAGCGTGGACACGAACAGGCCGAGCGCCGCCACCCCGATCAGTGACACGGCGACGACGAGCGCGATCATCAGGGCCCTCAGCAGCCCTTCGCCGAAGCCCATACGGGTGCCGGAGATCGTGGTGACCTCGCCGAGCGGGAACAGCAGGGCCCCGGTCGCGAGCGCGGACGTGGCCACGACCAGGGTCGCGACCAGGCAGAACGTCAACGTGGTCGCATACTTCACGAGGAGCAGCCTGGTCCGCCCCGCGGGCGCGACCAGCAGGTAGCGCAGGGTGCCCGCGTTGGCCTCGCCCGCGACCGCGTCCCCCGCGACGACGCCGATGGCCATCGGCAGGAAGAAGGGCAGCGTCGCGGCGAGCGCCGTGAAGACCAGGAACAGGCCGTTGTTGGTGATCTGCGCGATGAAGGCGGGTCCGCCTTCATCGCCGCCTCCGCCGATCGTGGAGCCGTCGCTGGTCTCGATCTTGACGGCGATGCCGACGAGAATCGGTACGGCTGCGAGCACGCCGAGCAGTGCGAGGGTCCGCCAGCGGCGGAAGGTGATCCCTAGCTCGCTGCGGAACAGGCCGAGCGTCCAGATCCACCGCGCATCCCGCGCGCCGCCCCCTGGTGTCGCCGTCGACGGAGGCGTCGGTCCGGAGGCCGCCGTGGTGTCCGTGCCGTCCGTAGCGTCCGTGGCCTTGACGATCTCAGCCCGCGACATCGAATCCCTCCCCCGTCAGTGCCACGAACGCGTCCTCCAGAGAGGCCCTTTCGAGTCCGAAGCCGCGGACGCGGACGCCCGCTCCGACCAGTGCCGCGTTCAACTCGGCCAACTCCACTTCCCGGCCGGACTCGTCCTGGCCCGGTGGCTCTCCCGTCACGCGGTCCTCCGTCACGACGAGGTCCGCCACGCCGTGCTCCTTCAGGACGCGGGCGGCGTCACCCGTGTCCGGTGTCGTCACGACGAGCCTGCCGCGCGCGCCCGCCGCGAGCTCGGCGACGGGCCCCTGGGTGATGAGACGGCCCTGCGTCATCACGGCCGCGTGCGTGCAGACCTGCTCGATCTCGTCGAGGAGGTGCGAGGAGAGGAAGACGGTCGTGCCCTCCGCCGCCAGCTCCCGCACCAAGGTGCGGATCTCGCGCATGCCCTGCGGGTCGAGGCCGTTCGTCGGTTCGTCGAGGACGAGGAGCCTGCGCGGCTGGAGCAGCGCGGCCGCGAGCCCGAGCCGCTGCTTCATGCCGAGGGAGTACGCCTTCGCCTTCTTGCCCGCGGCCGCGGTGAGCCCGACCCGGTGCAGGGCCGCCTCGGCCCGTGTGCGGCGCGTACGCGGGTCGGCGGTCGGGTCGGCGGAGTCGTACCGCAGGAGGTTGTCACGGCCCGACAGGAAGCCGTACAGGGCGGGTCCTTCGATCAGCGCGCCCACGTGCGGGAGCACGCTGCGCGTGGAGCGGGGCATGGGGCGGCCGAGGACCTGGGCGTGGCCGGAGGTCGGCTCGATGAGGCCCATCAGCATGCGGATCGTGGTCGTCTTGCCCGAGCCGTTCGGCCCGAGGAAACCGAAAACGCTGCCTACGGGGACGGTGAGGTCGAGCCGGTCGACGGCGAGGTGTTTTCCGTAGCGCTTGGTGAGCGCGTGCGTCTCGATGACGTGCTCCACCGAGCCGGCGACACCCACCGAGCTGCCGTTGGTACCCGGCACGTTGCCCTCCCTCTTGCCCACCTGCGACGAAACGGATGGAAGGTGCCCGGCAGGCACCTTCCATCCGCCGTTCCCCTACGTCAACGCGCGACACGTGCCGCGCGTGCCGCGTCAGTGCGCTTCGTTCGCCGCCTTCACCAGCGCGTCCTTCGTGACCGCGCCCATGTAGACGGTGCCGTCGTCGGTGACGAGGGCGTTGACCAGGCGAGTCGAGAAGACCGTGCCGGAGCCGAACTTGCCGTCGACCTGGTCGCCCAGCGAGTCGAGGAGCTTCTGCGCGTCCGGCGGGACGTCGCCCGAACCGGCCGTCGGCAGGCCCTGGCCGCCCGGCAGCTTCAGCTCGGCGATGGTGCTCCAGCCCTCACCGATGATCTTCGGCTCGTTGAGATCGCCCTTGTCGAACTCCTTGCCGCCCTTGTCGCCCTTGTCCTGGAAGTCGTGGCCCTTCTTGCCGTGCTCGTCGGCCTCGGTGACCTTCGTGCCCTTCGGGGGCGTGAAGTCGAAGGTGGAAGCGGACGGCTTGCCGAAGTCGACCTTCGTGAAGCCGGCGTCGACGACGGCCGCGCCTCCGGAAGCGGGGGTCAGGGTGAACTTGAGCGGCGTGCCGGTCTTCTCGTCCACCGCGATCGTGATCTGGCCGATCGTGGAGCCGGACTGCTTCGGCTTGATCACCAGGCGGTACGCGTCACGGCCTGCGACCTGCGCGGTGCCGTCGACCTTCACGGAGGTGGTGTCGTCGACGGCCTTCAGGGCCTGCTCGGCGAAGTCCGCCGGAGTGGAGGGAACGTCCTTCGCGCCCTTTCCGGCCTCATGGCCCTTGTCGCCCTTCTCCGAAGAGGCGCCCTTGTCCGAGGAGGCACCCTTCTCCGTGGCGTGATAGGCCTCGTTCGACGCGCTGTCGTACGCCCACAGCTCGTCGCCGTTGTGGATCATGCTGTACTCGGAGGCGTCCCCGAGGACGGACACCTTCTGCTTGTCGGGGCCGTCGGCCGCGACGCGGAGCGTGTGCGTGCCGGACGCCAGCTCCATCAGCTTGCTCTTGGGGTCGGCCGCCGAGCCCTTGTCGTCGCCGTCCTCGCTCCGGTCCGTGCCGCCGCCACCGCCGAAGCCGCCCGCCATGCCACCGATCGACGGCAGCCCCAGGTCGGTGCTGATCTTGACGTTGCCGGACAGCTGCTGCGTGTCCGACGCGGCGATCTTCTCGATGAGTTCCTGCGCGGTGACCTTCGGCAGGTCCGGGTCGCCCGACGTGGCGAGCGCCGGGACGAGCCCGATGGTCGCCGCCGCCACCCCCGCCACCGCGATCGGGACCGCGTAACGGGCCGCCTTGCGGCGGCCGGCACGCAGCTCCCCGGCCTCGCTGGTGTCCTTCTCCGGTTCGTACGGTGCCATTGTCTGCCTTACCTCCGTGGTCGGCGGCGGCCTTACCTGTACGTGCCTGCGTCCACCCTGTGCCGCCATTCTCACCCGAATTGGTCAGGAGTGGTTGTTCTCGCTGAACTCCATCCGACCAAATCGGCCAACGAGAAGCGTCAGACCCCGGGCGCAACTCCACGTACTGCCCTGGGATGACATGAAACGGCGGCGCCTCCCCCATCCCGTAGGGGTCGGCACCGCCGCTCGACAGTTGTTCCAGGACCGCGTTCCGTTCCAGGACCGGGTTCCCGCCGTGGCCGCTCAGCCCGCCCGGTGCACCACCAGGTCGCAGAGCTCCAGCAGCGACGCCTTGGCGTCCCCCTCGGGCAGCGGCCCCAGGGCGGCGCGTGCGCCCTCCGCGTAGGAGACCGTGTCCCGGCGGGCGTCGTCCAGCGCGGGGTGCGCACGCAGCCTGACGAGGGCCTCCGCGTGCCGCGCGTCGTCCGTGAGGTCCGAGTCGAGCAGCTCGCACAGGGCGATGTCCTCGGCGAGCCCGAGCCGCGCGGCCCGCTCGCGCAGCCGCAGGACCGGCAGCGTGGGGATGCCCTCGCGCAGGTCGGTGCCGGGGGTCTTGCCGGACTCGTGCGAGTCGGACGCGATGTCCAGCACGTCGTCGGCGAGCTGGAAGGCGACGCCGAGGCGCTCCCCGTACTGCGTGAGAACGTCGACGACGGCCTCGTCGGCGCCGGACATCATCGCGCCGAACCGGCAGGCCACAGCGACCAGCGAGCCGGTCTTGCCCCGGAGCACGTCGAGGTAGTGGTCGACCGGGTCGCGGCCCTCGGCCGGTCCCGCGGTCTCCAGGATCTGGCCGGTGACCAGGCGTTCGAACGCCTCCGCCTGGATGCGGACGGCCTCAGGGCCGAGGTCGGCCAGGATGTAGGAGGCACGGGCGAAGAGGAAGTCGCCGGTCAGGACGGCGACGGAGTTGCCCCAGCGCTGGTTGGCGCTGGCGACGCCGCGGCGCACGTCCGCCTCGTCCATGACGTCGTCGTGGTACAGCGTCGCGAGGTGCGTCAGCTCGACGACGACGGCGGAGGGCACCACACGCGGCGCGTAGGGGTCGCCGAACTGGGCAGCGAGCATCACGAGCAGCGGACGAAAGCGTTTGCCCCCGGCACGGACGAGGTGCTGGGCGGCCTCGGTGATGAAGGGCACCTCGCTCTTGGTGGCCTCGAGCAGTCCCTCCTCGACAGCCGCCAGTCCGACCTGGACATCGGCTTCGAGAGCCTGGTCCCGCACGCTCAGCCCGAAAGGCCCGACGACGGTCACGAGAGGTTCTCCTGTCTGCTGACGATCACACGGCCAACTCGGTCGATCATTGGTTCTCGTTCGATGACACGGGTTTGTCGATGTGTCGCTGCCATCACTCAAGTCAGCGTATCCGGTCGACTTTCGATCACGGTGAGCACCTGCCCGTCCGTCGCACGTCACAGCCCTGGTCGGCAGGGTACGGAGCGCACCGTGGTCCGTCGGCGGACCAGCCCGCGCGGTGGCCGAAGGTCACCGGTATGTTCTTGATCAGCCCATACGACCGACAAGACCGTCCCGCACCACAACAACCGTAACGATCGGGAGAAGACCCTTTGTCCCGTACTACGGCCGAGTACGAGCCGCCTGCCGAGCCGCCCGGCGACCCCGCGCCGGGTGACGACCACGCCTTCTTCGGACAGCCGCGCGGTCTGCTCACCCTCTCGGGCCTGGAGGTCTGGGAGCGTTTCTCGTTCCTCGGCATGCAGGCCATCCTGGTCCTCTACTTCGCCGACTCCGTCGCGAACGACGGCATGGGGATGGATGCCGGCACGGCCGCGTCGGTCTCAGCGGCGTACGGCACTCTGGTCTATCTGGTCTCCGTGGCCGGCGGCTGGCTCGCCGACCGCATTCTCGGCTCCTACCGCGCGGTGCTGTGGGGCGGCATCCTCATCGCCTGCGGGCACTACTCGATGGCCGTGCCGACGGCGACGATGACCTGGGTGGGCCTCGGCCTCATCAGCGCGGGCACCGGTCTGCTCAAGCCGAACGTCGCCTCCATGGTCGGCAAGCTCTACCGCACCGAGGACCAGCGGCGCGACGCCGGTTTCGCGCTGTACTACATGGCGATCAACGTGGGCGCCTTCGCGGGCCCGCTGATCACCGGCTGGCTCGGCGACCACAAGGGCTGGCACTGGGGCTTCTCGGCGGCCGCGATCGGCATGACCTTCGGCCTCGTCCAGTACGTCCTGGGACGGCGTCACCTCGCCGGACGGAAGGCCTCCGCCGAATTCGCGCTCCCCAGGGACGCGATGCGCCGGGCCGTCCTCATGATCGTCGTGGGCTGTGCCGTGGTCGCCGCGCTCGCAGGGCTGCTCGCCGCAGTGGGCTGGCTGACCATGGACCGCTTCGTCGACCTGCTCACCCTCATCTCGGTGATCGCACCGGTCGTCTACTTCGCGGTGATGTTCCGCAGCCCCCGCGTGACGGACGACGAACGGCGCAGACTGCGCCCCTATGTCGTCCTTTTCCTCGCCTCCGTAGTCTTCAACTTCATCCTCTTCCAGGCGTACTCGACGATGATGCTCCTCGCCGCGTCGAACGCCGAGACGTCGATCCTCGGCTACCACTTCCCCGCCAGTTGGTACGCGTCCGCGCTCGGCGCCTTCGAGGTGGCGCTCGCGCCGGTCGTCGCCGCCGTCTGGGCGCGGATGGGCCCGCGCCAGCCGCACGCGTCCAACAAGATCGCGTTCGGCGTGATCCTGGGCGGCCTGTCGTTCCTCCTGATGGTGCTGCCCACCTCGGGGCACGCCGACGACACGTACAAGATGGCCGCCTGGTGGATCGTCGGCTCCTACCTGCTGCTCGGGCTGGGCGACATCCTCCTGGAGACGTCCGGGATGTCGGCGACGACGAAGCTCGCCCCCAAGGCCTTCGCCAGCCAGACCATGGCCCTCTGGTTCCTCTCCCTCGCGCTCGCCAACGGCATCCAGGCGCAGGTCGTGAAGGTCTACGGAGAGGTCTCCAACCCGGCGTACTTCGGCGTGAACGGCGCCGTCGCCGTGGTCGCGGGCATCGCCGTGATCGCCCTGGCGCCGTGGCTGCGCCGCACCATGCACCCCGTCCACTGAGGTTCCACTCATGCAGATCCGCGACTCCTACCCGTACGAGACCACCCGCGAGGACTTCCGCGTACCCCTCGCGGACGGGACCACGCTCTACGCGCGCGTGTGGCGTCCCGTGACCGACGAACCCGTCCCCGTGCTCCTCGAGTACCTCCCCTACCGCCTCAGCGACTGGACGGCGCCGCGGGACTGGCAGCGGCACCCCTGGTACGCGGGCCACGGCTACGCCTCCGTGCGGGTCGACGTCCGCGGGCACGGCAACAGCGAGGGCCTGCCCACCGACGAGTACTCGGCGCAGGAGCTGGCCGACGGCGTCGAGGTGGTGAACTGGCTGGCCGCCCAGGAGTGGTCGACCGGCAAGGTCGGCATGTTCGGCATCTCCTGGGGCGGCTTCAACTCCCTCCAGATCGCGGCGCTCGCCCCCGAGCCGCTCAAGGCGATCGTCACGGTCTGTTCGGCGGACGACCGCTACGACAACGACGTGCACTACATGGGCGGGTCCGTCCTCGCGGTGGACATGCACGCGTGGGCGGCGACGATGCTGGCCTTCGTCTCTCGCCCGCCCGACCCGTACTTCGTGGGCGATGCCTGGCGCGAGATGTGGCTGACGCGCCTCGCGGCCGTGGAGCCCTTCATCCACACCTGGCTGGACCACCAGACCCGGGACGACTACTGGCGGCACGGCAGCGTCTGCGAGGACTACTCCGCGATCGGCGCCGCGGTCCTCGCGGTGGGCGGCTGGCACGACCCGTACCGCGACACGGTCCTGCGCCTCGTCGAGCACCTCCCCGACGACCGGGTGCGCGGCCTCATCGGCCCCTGGTCGCACCAGTACCCGGACCGCGGACTGCCGCCGGGCCCCTCGATCGGCTTCCTCCAGGAGACCCTGCGCTGGTGGGACCACCACCTCAAAGGCATCGACTCCGGAGTGATGGCCGAGCCGAAGCTCCGCTCCTGGATCAGCGATTCCCATCCGCCGGCGACTGTATACAAAGAGTTGTCCGGCGGCTGGGTGGGCGACCCCTCCTGGCCGTCCCCGAACGTCACCCCCGTCCCCTACGCCCTCCAGGGCACCCCCGTCGTCGTCGATTCCCCGCAGCACACGGGCCTGGACGCGGGCCGCTACTTCCCCTTCGGCAACGACGCGGACCTGCCGCCCGACCAGCGGGACGAGGACGCGAAGTCGGCGTGCTTCGAGTTCGAGGTTCCCGCGCAGGTACGCATCCTGGGGCGCCCGAAGGTGACCCTGCGGCTGCGGATGGACGTGCCCTACGGCCAGGCCGTCGCCCGGCTCTGCGACATCGCCCCGGACGGCTCGTCCACCCTCGTCACCCGGGGCGTCCTGAACCTCTCCGCGCGGAACGGCAGGGACCGCGCGGACGCCTGGCCCCTGGGCGCCACCGAGGACGTCACCTTCGAGCTCAACGGCATCGGCCACACCTTCCCGCCGGGCCACCGCATCCGGCTCGCGGTGTCCTCCGCCTACTGGCCCTGGATCTGGCCGCAGGCGGACTCGGTGGGGTTCACCCTGGAGCCGGTCGGCAGCGCCCTGGAACTGCCGGTCCGTGACGGTGACTTGGATCCGTCGATCACCTTCCAGCCCGCCGAGCAGTCGGAGCCGCTGGGCGTGGTGTACCCGGCGCCCCTGGACGAACAGCGGCCCGAGCGTCTTGTCGTACGCGATGTCGCCAAGGGCGAGTGGCGGCTCGAGGTCGACCCGCGGTACGGCGGCACGCGCGTGTACCCCGACGGGCTCGAGTTCACCGAGGACGCCCTGGAGACGTACACGATCCAGGAGGGCGACCCGCTGAGCGCCCGCACCCGCTCGGACTGGACGATCCGCCTGCACCGGCCCGACCTCGGCTGGGACACACGCGTCGAGACCCGCTCGGAGATCACCTGCGACGCGGCGGACTTCATCACGTCGAACGAGGTGGTGTGCAAGGACGGCGACGAGGTCGTCTTCCACCGCACGTGGGAGCAGCGGATCCGGCGGACGGCGGGCTAGACCTTCAGAAGACGTTCGAGGACGACGGCGATGCCGTCGTCCTCGTTCGAGAGGGTCAACTCATCAGCCACCGCTTTCAGTTCCCCATGGGCGTTGGCCATGGCCACTCCGTGTGCGGCCCACAGGAACATGGGGATGTCGTTGGGCATGTCCCCGAAGGCGATGGTGTCCGCGGCGGTCAGGCCGAGCCGCTCCGCGGCCAGCGCGAGCCCGGTCGCCTTGGTCACCCCGCACGGCTGGAGCTCCACCGTGCCGGGGCCGGACATGGTCACCGACGCGAGGGTGCCCGCCGCGTCCCGCGCGACCGCCGCCAACTCGTCGTCGGCCAGCGTCGGATGGCGCAGCAGCACCTTGCTGATGGGCTCCTCCCACAGCACGTCCCGACCGGGCACCCGCACCGCGGGCAGCGTGGGGTGCGGCATCTCGTACCCCGGCTCGATGAGCGTGAGGCCCTCCACGCCGTCCTGGTCCACGGCCGCGTGGACCTGGCCGACCTCCGCCTCGATCTTCCCGAGCGCCACCTCGGCGAGCTCGCGGTCGAGGGTCACCGACCACTCCATCCGGTCCGCGCCCGCGTCGTACAGCTGGGCGCCTTGACCGCACACGGCCAGGCCGTCGTACCCGAGTTCGTCGAGGAGGGGCCGCACCCGTGGGGCCGGACGGCCTGTCACCACGAGGTGCCGGGCGCCCGCCCCGCCCGCGGCGGCCAGCGCCCGCCGGGACCGGTCCGAGACCGTGTCGTCGCCGCGCAGCAGCGTCCCGTCCAGGTCAGTGGCGATGAGTGCATATGCGAGGGAGGCGGCCATGATCCAGAGAATACGGATCCTGAGCCCGGCCGGAAGCTGCTTGGCAAGGTGCGCATACGGGCGGGTGAGACCGGACCGCACCGACGTGTCGCCGGTTCACCGAAAAGTGGAGGATTACATTCCGGCATGCCTCATTCCGGCTATGCCACCCGGCCCGTGCCGCGTAGTCATATGCGGCCGCCAAGTGCACGTCCCCCACACCGGAATGGAAGGCCACGGCGAGGCTGCGGGAACTCCTCGACAAGGCTTCAGGAAGGCTTCGACGCGGCTCCGGCGGGGTCTCAGTGCGACTTATGCGGACATCGTCGACCCTTTGGACACTGCCGCAACCGGGGTGTCCACACGTAACGTGTGGCACATCCCTATGGAAAGCGAGGCAGGTACGCATGTCCGAGCAGACCCCGCTCGACCCGGCCGCCGGTGACTCCGCCGACCTTCCCGGAGGAGACCCCTTCGGCCTTCCCGAGGGCGACCCCTTCGGTCCGCACAACCTCCCCTACGGCGTGTTCTCCCTGGCCGGGGAGGCGGACGGCCGACGCAGGGTGGGGGTACGGCTCGGCTCGTACGTCCTGGACGCGGGCGCCGCGGCCGCCGCGCTCGGCTCCCCCTACGTCTCGCTCCTCGCCCGCACCACGCTGAACCCGCTGCTCGCCGCGGGCCGCAGGGCCTGGTCCGACGTGCGACGCGCGCTGACGGCATGGGTCACGGTGCCCGCCCACCGCGAGGCCGTACGCCCCCTGCTGCACCCGCTCTCCGAAGTGACCCTGCACCTGCCCTTCGAGGTCGCGGACTACGTCGACTTCTACGCGTCCGAGCACCACGCCTCCAACCTGGGGCAGATGTTCCGGCCGGACGCGCCGTCGCCGCTGACCCCCAACTGGAAGCACCTGCCCATCGGTTACCACGGCCGCTCCGGCACGGTCGTCGTGTCCGGCACGGACGTCGTCCGCCCGACGGGCCAGCGCAAGGCACCCTCGGACCCGGCCCCCGTCTTCGGCCCGTCCGTGCGGCTCGACATCGAGGCGGAGGTCGGCTTCGTCGTCGGCGCGTCCTCGGAGCAGGGCACCGCCGTCCCCCTCGCGGACTTCCGGGAGCACGTCTTCGGACTGACCCTCCTCAACGACTGGTCCGCACGCGACATCCAGGCCTGGGAGTACGTCCCGCTGGGACCGTTCCTCGGCAAGTCGTTCGCCACATCGGTGTCGGCGTGGATCACCCCGCTGGAGGCGCTGGACTCGGCACGGATCGCACCCCCGGAGCGCACACACCAGCTCCTGCCGTATCTGGACGACTCCGCGGAGTCCGCGGCGGACGAGCCGGGCGGTTACGACCTGCGCATGACGGTCACCCTGAACGGCCAGGTCGTCTCGGAGCCGCCGTTCTCCACCGTGTACTGGACGGCCGCGCAGCAGCTGGCGCACATGACGGTCAACGGCGCCTCACTGCGCACCGGCGACCTGTACGGCTCGGGCACGGTCAGCGGCCCCGAGGCCGGGCAGCTCGGCTCGCTGATCGAAATGACCTGGAACGGCCGCGACCCCCTCGAACTGCGCGACGGCAAGCGGACGTTCCTCGAGGACGGCGACGAGGTCACGCTCTCGGCCTGGGCGCCGGGGCCGAACGGCACGAAGGTCGGACTGGGCGAGGTGACGGGCCGGATCGCGCCGGCACGCTGATCCGCACGCCGGGAACTTGTACCAACTGCTTGACACAAGCTCCGGAGCGAGGTGAACTTGTACTCAGCGCTTGATACAAACGGGCGCTGAGTACAGGTCCGGGCCCGACCACCCGGCACCGTCCACTCGGGGGTTCAGCCATGCACGACACCGACACGATCAGCGGCACGACCACTGGCACCCGCACCGCGCCGCCGCTCCCACCCCTCCCACCGGAGGCGGTCGCCCGCGCCCGCGCCGATCTGTACGCCCGCTGGGCCGGCCTCGCCGCGGGCGCCGCCGCGGCCTGGGCGATCGTGTCCCGCGACGACGGCCTGGGCATAGGGATCCTCTACGCCATCCCGGCGTTCGGGCTCTGCGCCGTCGCCGGAGTCCTGCTCGGCGACGCCCTCACGCCCCCACCACGCGGCCCGGTCCGCAGCGCCGGCCTCACCCCGCGCCGAGCCCGGGACTACGTACCGCCCCGGACGACCCGTCTGCTCGTCGCGCAGGCGCTGACCCTGCTCACGCTCCTCGTCGCGGCCGCCGTCACGGCCTCGCCGGACGACCAGGGCCGAGCCGGACGCACCCTCTCCGCCACCTGCCAGGGCATGACCCAGACCGTCGGCCCCTGGCCCGGGCTCTTCTACGGCGCCCCGGTCCTGGCCACACTCGCCATCGGCACGGTCGCGTGCGCATGGTCCCTGCGCCGCATCGCCCGCCGCCCCTCGGAGGAACAGCCGCGCCGCGACCGGGCGTTGGCGATCACCGCGGCCTGGGGCCTGCTGGTCTCCACTCCCCTGTTGGGAACCACGACCTTCGCCGCGGGCGCGCTCCTCGGCCTCGACTGCATGGGCGCGTCCGGGTCGGCCTGGATACTGATTCCCGTGGCCCTCTCGGCGGCATCCACGATGACCTGGTCCCTGACCACGATCGTCGCTCCCCGGGCAGGCCGCCGATGACAGGCCCGGCCAGAGGCGGCCCCGCCGTCCGGGTCGACACCACGAGCCCCGTCCCGCCCTACGAACAGATCCGGGCCCAGCTCTCCGCCCTCATCACCACGGGCCGCCTCCCCGAGGGCGAACGCCTTCCACCCGTCCGCCAACTCGCCGCCGACCTGGGCCTGGCGGCGGGCACGGTGGCGCGCGCCTACCGCGAACTGGAAGCGGCCTCCCTGATCCACACGCGCCGCGGCGCCGGCACGAGGGTCGCCCCGCTTCCGGCGGGTGCCTCCCCTCTTGACCAGGAGCAACTGGCGGCGCTGGCGGGACAGTTCGTCACCGCTGCCCGCTCGCTCGGAGCGGACGATGCGGCGGCCCTGCGGGCGGTGAGGGAGGCGCTGGACCACGTGTGACCTCGACGGACACCTCCGGAGCGAGTCAAGGTGCCGACACTCGTTCACACGTACGTGCAGACCTCTACGGGTCCCCGCCCGATACGTGGTCGGACCGGTGAGACTCCACCCCGTGGGAGCACTGATGAGCGTCGAACCCGAGGCTTCCGGGCCCACGTGGCCGGTCCCGCCCAAGGGTGGTTGGACCGCCGACGACCTGGACCGGCTTCCGAATCTGCCTCCGCACACGGAGCTGATCGACGGGAGCCTTGTCTTCGTGAGTCAGCAAACACACTTTCATTTGCGAGCGATCAATTTCCTCAATAGGCGACTCGAAGCGCAGCCCCCGCAGGACCCGAAGTCCTACGCGAATTCACCATCGACGTCGACCCGCAGAACAGGCTCGAGCCCGATGTCATCGTCGTGCCCTCCGAGGAGGTCGTCGGCCCCGGACAGACACGCGTCCCCGCAGACACCGTGGTACTGGCCCTCGATGTCGTCGCCCTCGACTCCGCACCCCGCGACCGGGAAGCCAAGCCGCTCAAGTACTCCAAGGCGGGCATCCGCCACTACTGGCGCGTGGAGAACGACGAGGGGCGCCCCGTGATCCATGTCTTCGAACTCGAACCCGCGACGCGCACCTACGTGCCCACCGGCATCTTCCATGACGACCTCAAGGTGAGCGTCCCCTTCACCATCGAACTGGACCTCACCGCCATCACAGCTCGGCGGCCGGCGCCCGAGTCACCGTAGAAAGAGCGTCTACCAGTCCGGTTCCTCAGCGCCCCAGTCCGGCTCCTCCTCGTCGCTGAGCGGCACCTCGGACCCCGCAGCCGTCCCCCCGCCTGTCGCAGCCGCCCCGCCCAAAAACTCCGCGACGACCCCGACCACGCCCTCGCCGTAGGTCGCCCGCTTCTTCTCGCCGACTCCGCTGATGCCTGCCAGGTCCCCCACGGACGAGGGACGCAGGGTGGCGATCTCTCGGAGCGTGGCGTCGTGGAAGATCACGTATGCGGGGACGCCCTGTTCCTTCGCCTGAGCCGCGCGCCAGGCGCGCAGTGCCTCGAAGAGCGGGACCGCCTCCTGGGGGAGCTCCGCGACCGCTGCCGCCGACTTCGCCTTGCGGTCGCTTTTGGACGCACGGGCCGCCGGTGCCCGCTTCGGCTCCTTGCGCAGGCGCACCTCGCGCTCGCGGCCCAGGACGGAGCCGCTCGTCTCGGTGAGCACCAACGTGCCGTACTCCCCCTCGACCGCGATCAGGCCCTGCGCCAGCAGCTGCCGGACCACACCGCGCCATTCGGCCTCCGCCAGCTCCTCGCCGATGCCGAAGACCGAGAGCTGGTCGTGGTCGAACTGGATGACCTTCGCGGTCTTCTTGCCGAGGAGGATGTCGATGATCTGGCCCGCGCCGAACTTCTGGCCGCGCTCGCGCTGCAGACGCACGACCGTGGAGAGGACCTTCTGCGCCGCCACCGTGCCGTCCCAGGTCTCGGGCGGCGTCAGGCAGGTGTCGCAGTTGCCGCAGGACTGGGCGCCCGCCTCCTGGCCGAAGTAGGTCAGGAGCTGAGCGCGGCGGCACTGGGCGGTCTCGCAGAGCGCCAGCATCGAGTCCAGATGGGAGGAGGCTCGGCGCCGGAACGCCTCGTCGCCCTCGCCGCCCTGGATCAACTTCCGCTGCTGCACGACGTCCTGCAGGCCGTACGCCATCCAGGCCGTCGAGGGCAGGCCGTCGCGGCCCGCGCGGCCCGTCTCCTGGTAGTACCCCTCGACGGACTTGGGCAGGTCCAGGTGGGCGACGAAGCGGACGTCGGGCTTGTCGATGCCCATGCCGAAGGCGATCGTCGCGCAGACGACGAGGCCGTCCTCCCGCAGGAAGCGGGACTGGTGCGCCGCGCGCGTGCCGCCGTCCAGGCCCGCGTGGTACGGGACGGCCTCGATGCCGTTCTTGCAGAGGAACTCGGCGGTCTTCTCCACCGAATTGCGGGACAGGCAGTAGACGATGCCGGCGTCGCCCGCGTGCTCCTCCTTCAGGAAAGCGAGGAGCTGCTTCTTCGGCTCGGCCTTCGGCACGATGCGGTACTGGATGTTGGGGCGGTCGAAGCTCGCCACGAAGTGCCGGGCGTCGGGCATGCCGAGCCGCTGCGTGATCTCCCGGTGCGTGGCGTCGGTGGCCGTCGCGGTCAGGGCGATACGGGGGACATCCGGCCAGCGCTCGCCGAGCAGGGAGAGGGCGAGATAGTCGGGGCGGAAGTCGTGGCCCCACTGGGCGACACAGTGCGCCTCGTCGATGGCGAAGACGGAGATCTTCGCCCGGCCGAGAAGATCCAGGGTGGCGTCCAGGCGCAGCCGCTCCGGCGCCAGATAGAGCACGTCGAGCTCGCCCGCGAGGAACTCCGCCTCCATCACGCGCCGCTCGTCGAAGTCCTGCGTCGAGTTGATGAACCCGGCGCGCACACCGAGCGCCCGCAGCGCGTCCACCTGGTCCTGCATCAGCGCGATGAGCGGGGAGATCACGACGCCGGTGCCGGGCCTGACCAGGGCCGGGATCTGATAGCAGAGGGATTTGCCGCCGCCGGTCGGCATGAGGACGACGGCGTCCCCGCCGCCCACCACGTGGTCGATGATCGATTCCTGCTCGCCGCGGAAGGCGTCGTACCCGAAGACGCGGTGGAGCGTGCGCAGCGCGTCGCTCTCCGTCACGGTGCCGGTCGCCGCGCCCGGCGCCGATACCGACGCCGTCACCTCGCTCATGCCTTTGATCCCATCCATCGCCCTGTCCCCCGCCGTGCTTCCCGCCTCGGCCACTACCTCGACCACTGCCTCCACGATAGGGCTCCCCACCGACACCCCGGACAGTTATCCACAGGCCGCCGCCCGGCACCCCTTCTCGGGATGCCGGGCAGCGGCGTGCGGTGCGTACGGAAGGGTCGGGTCAGCGGACGAAGACCCCCGCCTGGTTCGCCAGGTCCAGGAAGTACTGCGGGGCCACACCGAGCACCAGCGTCACCGCGACGCCCATGCCGATCGCCGTCATCGTCAGCGGCGAGGGAACGGCGACCGTGGGGCCGTCCGCCTTCGGCTCGCTGAAGAACATCAGGACGATCACGCGGATGTAGAAGAACGCGGCGATCGCCGACGACAGCACACCGACGACGACCAGCGGGCCCGCTCCGCCCTCCGCCGCCGCCTTGAAGACCGCGAACTTCCCGGCGAACCCGGAGGTCAGCGGAATGCCGGCGAAGGCGAGCAGGAAGACCGCGAAGACCGCGGCCACCAGTGGGGACCGGCGGCCGAGCCCCGCCCACTTGGACAGGTGCGTGGCCTCGCCGCCCGCGTCCCGCACCAGCGTGACGACGGCGAAGGCACCGATGGTCACGAAGGAGTAGGCGGCCAGGTAGAAGAGGACGGAGGAGATGCCGTCCGGGGTGGTCGCGATGACACCGGCGAGGATGAAGCCGGCGTGGGCGACGGACGAGTACGCGAGGAGCCGCTTGATGTCGGTCTGCGTGATCGCGATGATCGCGCCGCCCAGCATCGTGATGACCGCGACGCCCCACATGACCGGCCGCCAGTCCCAGCGCAGGCCGGGAAGGACCACATAGAGGAGGCGGAGGAGGGCGCCGAACGCGGCCACCTTCGTCGCCGCCGCCATGAAGCCGGTGACCGGCGTCGGGGCGCCCTGGTACACGTCCGGGGTCCACATGTGGAACGGCACCGCACCCACCTTGAAGAGCAGCCCCATCACCACCATCGCGACGCCGATGAGAAGCAGCGCGTCATTGCCCATGGTGTCGGCGAGCGCCGGGTCCACGGTCTTGACGTTGCCCTCGACGACGTCCGCGACCGTCGCGTACGACACGGAGCCCGCGTACCCGTAGAGGAGCGCGATGCCGAAGAGCGTGAACGCCGAGGCGAACGCGCCGAGCAGGAAGTACTTGACGGCGGATTCCTGCGACATGAGGCGCTTGCGCCGGGCGAGGGCGCACAGCAGGTACAGCGGCAGGGAGAAGACCTCCAGCGCGATGAAGAGCGTCAGGAGGTCGTTGGCCGCCGGGAAGACGAGCATGCCGCCGATGGCGAAGAGCGCCAGCGGGAACACCTCGGTGGTGGCGAACCCGGCCTTGGTGGCGTCCTGTTCGCCCTCGCTGCCCGGGACGGACCCGGCCTGTGCCACGAACGAGTCGACGCGGTTGCCGTGCGACAAGGGGTCGAGGCGCCGCTCCGCGAAGGTGAAGATCGCGACGATTCCGGTGAGCAGGATCGTGCCCTGGAGGAAGAGCGCGGGTCCGTCGACCGCGATGGCGCCCATCGCGGCGATCTGCGCCTTGGTGGTCCCGAAGCCGCGGGCCGCGAGCCCGACGACCGCGGCGAACGCGGCGGCCAGGGAGACCACGGAGAGGAACAGCTGTGCGTAGTAACGGGACTTGCGCGGCACGAAGGCTTCGATGAGCACTCCGATGACGGCCGCGCCGATGACGATCAGCACCGGCGACAGCTGCCCGTACTCGATGGTGGGCGCGTCGATCTTGTCGACCGGGTCGGCCGCCATTGTCCACAGGCTGTGGACGGCTGTTGCGCTCACTTGGCCGCCTCCACATCGGGCTTGGGGTCATGCTTCTGTACGTCGGACATCGTGTGCTCGACCGCCGGGTTCACCAGATCGGTGAGCGGCTTCGGGTAGACGCCGAGGCCGATCAGGAGGGCGATCAGCGGAGCGACGACGACCAGCTCACGCACCCGCAGGTCGGGCATGGCCGAGACCTCCGCCTTCACGGGGCCCGTCATCGTCCGCTGGTAGAGGACGAGCGTGTACAGCGCGGCCAGCACGATGCCGACGGTCGCGATGATCCCGACCACCGGATAGCGCGCGAACGCGCCGACCAGGACCAGGAATTCACTGACGAACGGTGCGAGGCCGGGCAGCGACAGCGTGGCCAGGCCGCCGATCAGGAAGGTGCCGGCGAGCACCGGCGCGACCTTCTGCACCCCTCCGTAGTCGGCGATCAGGCGCGAGCCGCGCCGCGAGATCAGGAATCCGGCCACCAGCATCAGCGCGGCCGTCGAGATGCCGTGGTTGACCATGTAGAGCGTCGCGCCGGACTGGCCCTGCGAGGTCATCGCGAAGATGCCGAGGATGATGAAGCCGAAGTGCGAGATCGACGCGTACGCCACCAGGCGCTTGATGTCGCGCTGGCCGACGGCGAGCAGTGCTCCGTAGATGATGCTGATCAGTGCGAGGACGAGGACGACCGGTGTCGCCCAGTCGCTCGCCTCCGGGAAGAGGCCGAGGCAGAACCGCAGCATCGCGAACGTGCCGACCTTGTCCACGACCGCGGTGATCAGGACGGCGACCGGGGCGGTGGACTCCCCCATCGCGTTCGGCAGCCAGGTGTGCAGCGGCCACAGCGGCGCCTTCACCGCGAAGGCGAAGAAGAAGCCGAGGAAGAGCAGCCGCTCCGTGTTGGTCGCCATGTCGAGCGAGCCGTCCGCGCGCGCGGAGGCGATCTCCTGGAGGGAGAAGGTCCCCGCCACCACGTAGAGCCCGATGACGGCGGCCAGCATGATCAGGCCGCCGACGAGGTTGTAGAGGAGGAACTTCACGGCCGCGTACGAGCGCTGCGCCGAGGCGTTCTCGTCCGTGCCCGCGTGGGCGCGGTCTCCGAAGCCGCCGATGAGGAAGTACATCGGGATGAGCATGGCTTCGAAGAAGATGTAGAAGACGAAGACGTCGGTCGCCTCGAAGGAGATGATCACCATCGCCTCGACGGCCAGGATCAGGGCGAAGAAGCCCTGAGTCGGACGCCAGCGCGACGACTTCGTCTCCAGGGGGTCGGCGTCGTGCCAGCCCGCGAGGATGATGAACGGGATCAGGAGCGCGGTGAGCGCGAGGAGCGCGACGGCGATGCCGTCGACCCCGAGCTCGTACCGCACCCCGAACTCCTTGATCCAGGCGTGCGATTCGGTCAGTTGATAGCGGTCGCCGTCGGGGTCGAACCGTACGAGCACGGTCGCCGCGAGGCCGAGCGTGGCGAGCGAGACGAGCAGGGCGAGCCACTTGGCGGCGGTACGCCGGGCGGCCGGAACGGCTGCCGTGGCGATCGCGCCGACCGCGGGCAGGACCGCCGTCGCTGTCAGCAGGGGAAAGGACATCGGTATCAGACCGCCCTCATCAGCAGGGTCGCGGCGATGAGCACCGCAGCGCCGCCGAACATCGAGACCGCGTAGGAGCGGGCGTAGCCGTTCTGCAGTTTGCGCAGCCGCCCGGAGAGGCCGCCGACCGAGGCCGCCGTGCCGTTGACGACGCCGTCGACCAGGGTGTGGTCCACGTAGACCAGGGACCGCGTGAGGTGCTCGCCGCCGCGCACCAGGACGACGTGGTTGAAGTCGTCCTGGAGGAGGTCACGGCGGGCGGCGCGGGTGAGCACCGAGCCGCGCGGGGCGGTGACCGGGACGGGCCTGCGCCCGTACTGCACGTAGGCGAGGGCGACGCCGATGACGAGGACCACCATGGTGGCGCCCGTGACCGTGGCGGCGCTCAGCGGCGAGTCGCCGTGGCTGTGCTCGGTGACCGGCTCCAGCCAGTGCATGAAGCGGTCGCCGATGCTGAAGAAGCCACCCGCGAACACCGACCCGAAGGCGAGCACGATCATCGGGATCGTCATGGACTTCGGGGACTCGTGCGGGTGCGGCTCGTCGTGGGCGCCGTGGTGCTCCGCGGCCGGCTCGACGTCCGGCTGGTCCGGGGAGGCCGTCGGCCGGTTGCGCCAGCGCTCCTCTCCGAAGAAGGTCATGATCATCACGCGCGTCATGTAGTACGCGGTGATGGCCGCGCCCAGGAGCGCCACCGAGCCGAGGATCCAGCCCTCCGTGCCGCCCTTGGCGAACGCCGCCTCGATGATCTTGTCCTTGGAGAAGAAGCCGGACAGACCGGGAAAGCCGATGATCGCGAGGTAGCCGAGACCGAAGGTGACGAAGGTGACCGGCATGTACTTCCTGAGGCCGCCGTACTTCCTCATGTCGACCTCGTCGTTCATGCCGTGCATGACCGAACCGGCGCCGAGGAAGAGCCCGGCCTTGAAGAAGCCGTGCGTCACCAGGTGCATGATCGCGAAGACGTAGCCGATGGGGCCGAGTCCTGCGGCCAGGATCATGTACCCGATCTGGGACATCGTCGATCCGGCGAGGGCCTTCTTGATGTCGTCCTTCGCGCAACCGACGATCGCACCGAACAGGAGCGTGACCGCTCCGACGACGGTGACCACGAGCTGTGCGTCCGGCGCGCCGTTGAAGATCGCTCCGGAGCGGACGATCAGATAGACACCCGCGGTCACCATCGTCGCGGCGTGGATCAGGGCCGAGACCGGGGTCGGGCCCTCCATCGCGTCGCCGAGCCAGGACTGCAGCGGCACCTGCGCGGACTTGCCGCACGCGGCGAGCAGCAGCATCAGGCCGATGGCGGTGAGCTTGCCCTCCGACGTGTCACCGGTGGCCTCCAGGACGGGCCCGAAGGCGAACGTCCCGAAGGTGGTGAACATCAGCATGATGGCGATGGACAGACCCACGTCGCCGACCCGGTTGACCAGGAAGGCCTTCTTCGCGGCGGTGGCCGCGCTGGGCTTGTGCTGCCAGAAGCCGATCAGGAGGTACGAGGCGAGACCCACGCCCTCCCAGCCGACGTACAGAAGCAGGTAGTTGTCGGCGAGGACCAGCAGGAGCATCGCCGCGAGGAACAGGTTCAGGTAGCCGAAGAAGCGGCGGCGCCGCTCGTCGTGCTCCATGTACCCGATCGAGTAGATGTGGATCAGGGTGCCCACACCGGAGATCAGCAGGACGAACGTCATCGACAGCTGGTCGAGCTGGAAGGCGACGTCCGCCTGGAACCCCTCCACAGGGATCCAGCTGAACAGGTGCTGCGACAGGGAGCGTTCCTCGGCGCCCTTGCCCAGCATGTCCGAGAAGAGCACCACGGCGATGACGAAGGAGGCGGCCGCGAGCAGCGTGCCGAGCCAGTGGCCCGCGCGGTCCAGTGCCCGCCCGCCGCACAGCAGTACGGCCGCTCCGAGCAGAGGCGCCGCGACGAGCAGCGCAATCAAGTTCTCCACGATTCAGCGACCCCTCAGAGCTTCATCAGGCTGGCGTCGTCGACCGAGGCCGAGTGGCGGGAACGGAACAGCGACACGATGATCGCGAGCCCGACCACGACCTCCGCGGCGGCGACGACCATCGTGAAGAACGCGATGATCTGGCCGTCGAGGTTGCCGTGCATCCGGGAGAAGGCCACGAACGCGAGGTTGCAGGCGTTGAGCATGAGCTCGATGCACATGAACACCACGATCGCGTTCCGCCTGATGAGCACGCCGGTCGCGCCGATCGTGAACAACAGTGCCGCGAGGTACAGGTAGTTGACGGGGTTCACTTCGACGCCTCCTCGGTCCGCCCGATGTCGCCGCTCCGCAGGTCGGGCCGCTCCAGACGGTCGGTGGAGCGCTGCTCAAGCGCCCGCAGGTCGTCCAGCGCCTCGTTCGACACGTCGCGGATCTGACCGCGGTCACGCAGCGTCTTGTTGACCGTGAGCTCCGACGGGGTGCCGTCGGGGAGCAGACCGGCGATGTCCACGGCGTTGTGCCGTGCGTACACACCCGGGGCGGGCAGCGGCGGCAGGTGCTTGCCGTCGCGCACGCGCTGCTCGGACAGCTCGCGCTGGGTCTTGGCGCGCTCCGTGCGCTCGCGGTGGGTGAGCACCATCGCGCCGACCGTCGCCGTGATGAGCAGGGCGCCGGTGATCTCGAAGGCGAAGACGTACTTGGTGAAGATGAGCCCCGCGAGGCCCTCCACGTTGCCGCCGGCGTTCGCCTTGCCGAGGCCGTTGAACTCCTTCATGGAGGCGTTCCCGATGCCCGCGAAGAGCAGCACGGCGAAGCCGAGTCCGCACAGGAGCGCCAGCCAGCGCTGTCCCTTGATGGTCTCCTTCAGGGAGTCCGCCGCGGTGACGCCGACGAGCATGACGACGAAGAGGAAGAGCATCATGATCGCGCCGGTGTAGACGACGATCTGGACGATGCCCAGGAAGTACGCGCCGTTCGCCAGGTAGAACACCGCGAGGATGATCATGGTCCCGGCCAGGCAGAGCGCGCTGTGCACGGCCTTCTTCATGAGGATGGTGCACAGGGCGCCGATCACCGCGACCGTGCCGAGCACCCAGAACTGGAAGGCCTCGCCGGTCGAGGTCGAGTAGGCGGCGAGCTGCGTCATCGGCCGACCACCTTCTCCGAGGCGGGCTCGCCGTCTCCGAAGTCCGAGGCCGCCTCCTGCGGCGTCTCGCCCTTGGAGAGGGCCACCTGCGGCACGGTGCCGGGCGCGGCCTCGGTCACCAGACCTCGGTAGTAGTCCTGCTCGTCCGTGCCGGGGAAGATCGCGTGCGGCGAGTCGACCATGCCCTCTTCGAGACCGGCGAGCAGCTGCTCCTTGGTGTAGATGAGGTTCTCGCGACTGCTGTCGGCCAACTCGAACTCGTTCGTCATCGTCAACGCGCGCGTGGGGCACGCCTCGATGCACAGGCCGCACAGGATGCAGCGGGCGTAGTTGATCTGGTAGACGCGGCCGTACCGCTCGCCGGGCGAGTACCTTTCCTCGTCCGTGTTGTCCGCGCCCTCCACATAGATGGCGTCCGCCGGACAGGCCCATGCGCAGAGCTCACAGCCGACGCACTTCTCCAGGCCGTCCGGATGGCGGTTCAGCTGGTGCCTGCCGTGGAAGCGGGGAGCAGTGGTCTTCTGCTGCTCCGGATACTGCTCGGTCAGCCGCTTCTTGAACATGGCCTTGAAGGTCACGCCGAAGCCCGCGACAGGGTTCTGGAACCCCTGCTTCGATTGGTTCGACTCCTGCGACTCCTGGTTCGACTCAGCCATCGGACGCCTCCTTTCCGTCACTTCGGGTTCCGTCACTTTGAGTATCCGGTCCACCACTGACAATCAACTCCCGCTCCTGGCGCGAGCGTCGGCGCGGGACGGGTGGCAGGCTCTGGCCGGGCAGCGGCGGCACGGGGAATCCGCCCGCCATGGGGTCGAAGGCGACCGGCTTCTCCTCCTCGGCGGCGGCTTCCTTCTCGCGCTTGTCGCGGAAGATGTCGACGACGACGGAGAGCAGCAGCAACGCGATGACTCCGCCGCCGACATAGAGCGCGATCGAGGTGAATTCGTAGTCCTCGTTCCGCATCGCCCTGACCGTGGCGACCAGCATCAGCCAGACGACGGAGACCGGGATCAGGACCTTCCAGCCGAGCTTCATCAGCTGGTCGTAACGGACGCGGGGCAGCGAGCCGCGCAGCCAGATGAAGAAGAACAGCAGCAGCTGGACCTTGATCACGAACCAGAGCATCGGCCACCAGCCGTGGTTCGCGCCCTCCCAGAACGTGCTGATCGGATACGGCGCCCGCCAGCCGCCCAGGAAGAGCGTGGCCGACACCGCCGAGACGGTGACCATGTTGATGTACTCGGCGAGCATGAACATCGCGAACTTGATGGACGAGTACTCGGTGTTGAAGCCACCGACGAGGTCGCCCTCGGACTCCGGCATGTCGAACGGCGCACGGTTCGTCTCACCGATCATCGTGACGATGTAGATGATGAAGGAGACGGGGAGCAGCAGGACGTACCAGCGGTCCGCCTGCGCCTCCACGATCGCCGACGTCGACATCGACCCGGAGTAGAGGAAGACGGAGGCGAAGGCGGCGCCCATCGCGATCTCGTACGAGATCATCTGCGCGCAGGAGCGCAGGCCGCCGAGGAGCGGGTACGTCGAGCCGGAGCTCCAGCCCGCGAGCACGATGCCGTAGATGCCGACGGAGGCGACCGCGAGGATGTAGAGCATCGCGATCGGCAGGTCCGTGAGCTGCATCGTGGTGCGGTGGCCGAAGATCGAGACCTCGTTGCCGGCGGGCCCGAACGGGATCACCGCGATCGCCATGAAGGCCGGAATCGCCGCGATCACCGGAGCGAGGACGTAGACCACCTTGTCCGCGCGCTTGACGATCACGTCTTCCTTGAGCATCAGCTTGACGCCGTCCGCGAGGGACTGCAGCAGACCCCAGGGGCCGTTCCTGTTGGGGCCGATGCGCAGCTGCATCCAGGCGACGACCTTGCGCTCCCACACGATGGCGAGGAGGACCGTCACCATCAGGAACGCGAAGCAGAAGACCGCCTTGAAGGCGACCAGCCACCAGGGGTCGCGGCCGAACATGGACAGGTCTTCCGCCGCAAGCGGCACCAGGGTGTGCGTCACGACGTCACCTCCGGGGCCTCAGTGGGCTCCGGCAGGACCGCCGGGCCGATGCGGACGAGGTCGCCGGGGCGGGCGCCGGTGTCCGACGTGACGCCTCCCCCGGTCGAGTTCAGCGGCAGCCAGACCACGCGGTCGGGCATCTCCGTGATCTGGAGCGGGAGTTCGGTCGCCCCCACCGGTCCGGCGACCGACAGGAGGTCGCCGTCCTTCACGCCCGCCTCCGCCGCGGTGGCCGCGGACACGCGCGCGTGGGCGGCGTGCCGCGTACCGGCCAGGGCCTCGTCGCCGTCCTGGAGGCGGCCCTGGTCGAGCAGCAGCCGGTGCCCCGAGAGGACGGCCTCGCCGGCGGCGGGCCGCGGCGGCTGGGCGCCGGTCTCCAGGGGGTCCGTGGCGTGCGGCCCGTCCCAGCCGCCGAGGCGGTCGAGCTCGCGGCGGAGGGTCAGCAGGTCGGGCAGGCCCAGGTGGATGTCACCGGCGTCGGCGAGCATGTGCAGCACGCGCGCGTCGGTGGGCGCCAGCCTGCGCGTCATCTGATCCGGCTTCAGCGCGGCGTCGAACATCCGCGCCCTCCCCTCCCAGTTGAGGAAGGTGCCCGGCTTCTCCGCGACGGCGGCGACGGGCAGCACCACGTCGGCCCGGTCCGTCACCTCACTGGGCCGCAGCTCCAGCGAGACCAGGAAGCCGACCTCGTCGAGCGCCGCACGCGCGCGTGCCGGGTCCGGCAGGTCGGCGACCTCGACACCCGCCACCAGGAGGGCACCGAGCTCACCGGTCGCGGCGGCCTCGATGATCTGGCCGGTGTCGCGGCCGTAGCGGTGCGGGAGTTCGGCGACTCCCCAGGCGGTCGCGACCTCGTCCCGCGCGCGCGGGTCGGTGGCCGGACGCCCGCCGGGCAGCAGCGACGGCAGGGCGCCCACCTCGACGGCGGCACGCTCCCCGGCCCTGCGCGGGATCCACACCAGCCGGGCGCCGGTCGCCGATGCGGCCCGCACGGCGGCGGTGAGTCCGCCGGGCACGGCCGCGAGCCGCTCACCGACGACGATGACCGCGCCCTCGGCGCGCAGGGCCTCGGAGGCCTCGGTGCCGGGGGCCTCCAGGCCTACGCCCGCGGCGAGGGCGTCCAGCCACTCGGTCTCGGTGCCCGGCGCCGCGGGCAGCAGCGTGCCGCCCGCCTTCTCCAGGCCGCGGGTCGCGAACGGCGCGAGGGAGAAGGTGCGCTGGCCGTGCTTGCGCCAGGCCTTGCGCAGCCTCAGGAAGACGCCCGGCGCCTCCTCCTCGGACTCGAACCCGGCGAGCAGGACGGCGGGCGCCTTCTCCAGGAGGGCGTACGTGACGCCGGTCCCGTCGAGGTCCCGGCCCCGGCCCGCCACCCGCGCCGCGAGGAAGTCGGCCTCCTCGCTGCTGTGCACGCGCGCGCGGAAATCGATGTCGTTCGTGTCGAGCGCCACGCGCGCGTACTTGCTGTACGCGTAGGCGTCCTCCACGGTGAGACGGCCGCCGACGAGGACTCCGGCCCGGCCGCGCGCGGCGGCGAGACCGGTGGCCGCGATCTCCAGGGCCTCGGGCCAGCTGGCGGGCTCCAGTTCACCCGTCGACGCGTTGCGCACCAGGGGTGTGGTGAGCCGGTCCGGGCGCTGCGCGTAACGGAAGCCGAAGCGTCCCTTGTCGCACATCCACTCTTCGTTGACCTCGGGGTCGTCCGCGGCGAGCCGCCGCATGACCTTGCCGCGCCGGTGGTCCGTGCGCGTGGCGCAGCCACCCGAGCAGTGCTCGCACACCGAAGGGGACGACACCAGGTCGAAGGGCCGGGAGCGGAAGCGATACGCCGCCGAGGTCAGCGCGCCGACCGGGCAGATCTGAATGGTGTTCCCGGAGAAGTACGACTCGAAGGGGTCGCCCTCGCCGGTGCCGACCTGCTGGAGGGCGCCGCGCTCGATGAGCTCGATCATCGGGTCGCCCGCGACCTGGTTGCTGAAGCGGGTGCAGCGCGCGCAGAGCACGCACCGTTCGCGGTCGAGCAGCACCTGGGTGGAGATCGGCACCGGCTTCTCGTACGTCCGCTTCTTGCCCTCGAAGCGGGTGTCCGAGTCACCGACCTGCATCGCCTGGTTCTGCAGCGGGCACTCGCCGCCCTTGTCACAGACGGGGCAGTCCAGCGGGTGGTTGATGAGCAGCAGCTCCATCACGCCGCGCTGCGACTTCTCCGCGACGGCGGAGGTCAGCTGTGACTTCACGACCATGCCGTCGGTGCAGGTGATGGTGCAGGACGCCATCGGCTTGCGCTGGCCCTCCACCTCGACGATGCACTGGCGGCAGGCGCCCGCGGGGTCGAGCAGCGGGTGGTCGCAGAACCGCGGGATCTCGATGCCGAGCAGCTCGGCCGCCCGGATCACCAGCGTCCCCTTGGGCACGCTGATCTCGATGCCGTCGATGGTCAGCGAGACGAGATCCTCGGGCGGGACCGCCGCCTCCCCGCCCCCGGAGGCGGCGTTGTTGGTGGTCACTGTCATGCGTTCACCTGCGCGCTTTCAGCGGGCCGGTCGGCCCAGAGAGTCGACTTGGCCGGGTCGAAGGGGCAGCCCTTGCCGGTGATGTGCTGCTCGTACTCCGCACGGAAGTACTTGAGGGAGGAGAAGATCGGCGAGGCCGCGCCGTCGCCCAGGGCGCAGAAGGACTTGCCGTTGATGTTGTCGGCGATGTCGTTCAGCTTGTCGAGGTCGGCCATGGCGCCCTTGCCGGCCTCGATGTCGCGGAGCAACTGCACCAGCCAGTACGTCCCTTCGCGGCAGGGCGTGCACTTGCCGCAGGACTCGTGGGCGTAGAACTCGGTCCAGCGGGTCACGGCCCGCACGACGCACGTCGTCTCGTCGAAGCACTGGAGCGCCTTGGTGCCGAGCATCGATCCGGCGGCGCCGACGCCCTCGTAGTCGAGGGGGACGTCGAGGTGCTCGTCGGTGAACATCGGCGTCGACGAGCCGCCCGGTGTCCAGAACTTGAGCCGGTGCCCGGCGCGCATGCCGCCGCTCATGTCGAGCAGCTGGCGCAGCGTGATGCCGAGCGGTCCTTCGTACTGGCCGGGGTTGGTGACGTGCCCGCTCAGCGAGTAGAGCGTGAAGCCCGGCGACTTCTCGCTTCCCATCGACTTGAACCAGTCTTTCCCCCGATTGAGGATCGCGGGAACGGACGCGATGGACTCGACGTTATTCACGACAGTGGGGCACGCGTAGAGGCCCGCGACGGCAGGGAAGGGGGGACGCAGTCGCGGTTGGCCGCGGCGGCCTTCGAGCGAGTCGAGCAGTGCGGTCTCTTCACCACAGATGTACGCGCCCGCGCCCGCGTGCACGGTGAGTTCGAGGTCGAGTCCGCTGCCCAGCACGTTCTTCCCGAGGTAGCCCGCCGCATACGCCTCGCGGACGGCCTCGTGCAGCCTGCGCAGGACGGGGACGACTTCACCCCGCAGATAGATGAAGGCATGCGACGACCTGATCGCGTGGCACGCGATGACGATCCCCTCGATGAGGGAATGCGGGTTCGCGAAGAGGAGCGGGATGTCCTTGCAGGTCCCCGGCTCCGATTCGTCGGCGTTGACAACTAGATAGTGCGGCTTGCCGTCTCCCTGCGGGATGAACTGCCACTTCATTCCGGTGGGGAAGCCCGCGCCGCCCCTGCCCCGCAGGCCGGAGTCCTTCACGTACGCGATGACGTCGTCCGGGGCCATGGCGAGCGCCTTGCGCAGGCCTTCGTACCCCTCGTGCCGTCGGTAGGTCTCCAGCGTCCAGGACTTCTCCTCGTCCCAGAAGGCCGAAAGGACCGGTGCGAGCAGCTTCTCGGGGCTGGTCTCGTTGTCGATCTCGGCTGCCAAGGTCATCACTCCCCCTCCTCGGCGGCGGGCCCTGCCGGGTGCGCCGGGTCGGACGCCGAGGTCTCCTGCGGTGCGTCGTGCGAGCTGAGGTGCTCGGCGGGGGCCTCGTCCTGAGGTCCTCCGGTACGCGGGTGGACCACGCGCGGCTGCGGCTCCTCGCCCTTGGCAAGGCGCAGTCCGATGAGCGAGGCGGGGCCCGCGCCGCCGCTCGCCTCCACGGCGCCGGGCCGCTGGTCGGGGAAGCCCGCCAGGATCCGGGCGGTCTCCTTGTACGTGCAGAGCGGCGCCCCGCGCGTGGGCTCGACCGGTACGCCCGCGCGCAGGTCGTCCACGAGCCGCTTGGCGGACTCGGGAGTCTGGTTGTCGAAGAACTCCCAGTTGACCATCACCACGGGGGCGAAGTCGCAGGCGGCGTTGCACTCGATGTGCTCAAGAGTGATCTTGCCGTCCTCGGTCGTCTCGTCGTTGCCGACGCCGAGGTGCTGCTTGAGTTCGTCGAAGATCGCGTCGCCGCCCATGACGGCGCACAGCGTGTTGGTGCAGACGCCGACCTGGTAGTCACCCGACGGCTTGCGCCGGTACATGGTGTAGAAGGTCGCCACGGCCGTCACCTCGGCGGTGGTCAGGCCCAGCATCTCGGCGCAGAACCGCATGCCCGTGCGCGTGATGTGGCCCTCCTCGGACTGCACCAGGTGCAGCAGCGGGAGGAGGGCGGACCGGGACCCGGGGTAGCGCGCGATGACGTCCTTGGCGTCCGCCTCCAGGCGGGCCCGCACATCGGCCGGGTAGTCGGGGGCGGGGAGTTGGGGCATGCCCAGGCTGACGCCCGTGCCCTGTTCCGAAGGAGTGGTGGTCACCGGTCGACGCCTCCCATCACGGGGTCGATGGAGGCGACGGCGACGATGACGTCGGCGACCTGGCCGCCTTCGCACATGGCCGCCATGGCCTGCAGGTTGGTGAAGGACGGGTCGCGGAAGTGGACCCGGTAGGGGCGGGTGCCTCCGTCGGAGACGACGTGCACGCCGAGCTCGCCCTTGGGCGACTCGACCGCCGCGTACGTCTGGCCCGGCGGGACCCGGAAGCCCTCGGTCACCAGCTTGAAGTGGTGGATGAGGGACTCCATGGAGGTGCCCATGATCTTCTTGATGTGGTCGAGCGAGTTGCCGAGCCCGTCGGGGCCGAGGGCCAGTTGGGCGGGCCAGGCGATCTTCTTGTCCTCGACCATGACCGGGCCCGGGGCGAGCCGCTCGATGCACTGCTCGACGATGCGCAGCGACTGCCGCATCTCCTCCAGGCGGATCAGGAAACGCCCGTAGGAGTCGCAGGTGTCGGCGGTCGGGACGTCGAACTCGTAGTTCTCGTAGCCGCAGTAGGGCTGGGACTTGCGCAGGTCGTGCGGGAGGCCCGCCGAGCGCAGGACCGGGCCCGTGGCGCCGAGGGCCATGCAGCCTGCGAGGTCGAGGTAGCCGACGTCCTGCATGCGGGCCTTGAAGATGGGGTTCCCGGTGGCGAGCTTGTCGTACTCCGGGAGGTTCTTCTTCATGGTCTTCACGAACTCGCGGAGCTGGTCGACCGTGCCGGGGGGCAGGTCCTGGGCGAGTCCGCCGGGCCGGACGTACGCGTGGTTCATGCGCAGGCCGGTGATGAGTTCGAAGACATCGAGAACGAGTTCACGATCCCGGAAGCCGTAGATCATGATCGTCGTGGCGCCGAGCTCCATGCCGCCGGTGGCGATGCACACCAGGTGCGAGGAGAGACGGTTGAGCTCCATGAGGAGCACGCGGATGACCGAGGCGCGGTCGGGGATCTGGTCCTCGATGCCGAGGAGCTTCTCGACCCCGAGGCAGTACGCCGTCTCGTTGAAGAACGGCGTCAGGTAGTCCATGCGCGTGACGAACGTCGTGCCCTGCGTCCACGTGCGGTACTCGAGGTTCTTCTCGATGCCGGTGTGCAGGTAGCCGATGCCGCAGCGGGCTTCGGAGACGGTCTCGCCCTCGATCTCCAGGATGAGCCGGAGCACGCCGTGTGTGGACGGGTGCTGGGGGCCCATGTTGACGATGATGCGTTCGTCGTCGGCCTTGGCCGCCGACTGGACGACCTCGTCCCAGTCGCCGCCGGTGACCGTATATACGGTCCCCTCGGTCGTCTCGCGGGGGGAAGCGTGGGATGTTCCCTGAGTGGCAGACATCAGCTGTACGACCTCCGCTGGTCCGGAGCCGGGATCTGGGCGCCCTTGTATTCGACGGGGATGCCGCCGAGGGGGTAGTCCTTGCGCTGCGGGAAGCCCTGCCAGTCGTCCGGCATCATGATCCGCGTGAGCGCCGGGTGGCCGTCGAAGACGAGGCCGAAGAAGTCGTACGCCTCGCGCTCGTGCCAGTCGTTGGTCGGGTAGACCGCGACCAGTGAGGGCAGGTGCGGATCGGCTTCGGGGACACCTACTTCGAGCCGGATCAGCCGGTTGTGGGTGATCGAGCGCAGGTGGTAGACGGCGTGCAGCTCGCGGCCCTTGTCGCCGGGGAGGTGCACCCCGCTCACGCCCGTGCAGAGCTCGAAGCGCAGGGCCGGGTCGTCGCGCAGGGTCCTGGCCACGCGGACGAGGTGCTCGCGCTCGATGTGGAAGGTGAGCTCGTCGCGGTCGACGACCGTCTTCTCGATCGCGTTCTCCGGGACGAGGCCCTGCTCCTCGAGGGCGCCTTCCAGTTCGTCCGCGGTTTCGTCGAACCAGCCGCCGTAGGGGCGCGAGGAGGCGCCGGGCAGGGTGATGGTCCGTACGAGCCCGCCGTACCCGGACGTGTCGCCGCCGTTGTTGGCGCCGAACATGCCCTTGCGTACGCCGATGACCTCGCCGGCCTCGTCGCGCGGCGCGGGGACGCCGTTGCCGTTCAGATGCTCGTCGGGCGCGTCGCTCACCGCAGCAGCCCCTTCATCTCGATGGTGGGGAGCGCCTTGAGGGCCGCCTCCTCCGCCTCACGGGCGGCTTCTTCCGCGTTCACGCCGAGCTTGGTGTTCTGGATCTTCTGATGGAGCTTGAGAATCGCGTCCAACAGCATCTCGGGGCGCGGCGGGCAGCCGGGCAAATAGATGTCAACCGGGACAACATGGTCGACACCTTGCACAATCGCGTAATTGTTGAACATTCCACCCGATGACGCGCAAACACCCATGGAGATGACCCACTTGGGGTTGGGCATCTGGTCATAGACCTGGCGGAGCACCGGCGCCATCTTCTGGCTCACCCGGCCCGCGACGATCATCAGGTCGGCCTGGCGCGGCGAGCCGCGGAACACCTCCATGCCGAAGCGCGCCATGTCATAGCGCCCGGCACCGGTCGTCATCATCTCGATGGCGCAGCAGGCGAGACCGAACGTGGCGGGGAAGACGGACGACTTCCGCATCCAGCCCGCGGCCTGCTCGACGGTGGTCAGCAGAAACCCGCTCGGCAGCTTCTCTTCGATTCCCATGCTCTTTGACCCCTCAGACCCTTAGTCCCATTCCAGGCCGCCGCGCCGCCATACGTACGCATAGGCGACAAAGACGGTGAGCACGAAGAGCAGCATCTCCACGAGCCCGAAAATCCCCAGCGCGTCGAAGGTGACGGCCCAGGGATAGAGGAAGACGATCTCGATGTCGAAGACGATGAAGAGCATCGCCGTCAGGTAGTACTTGATGGGGAATCGCCCGCCGCCTGCCGGCGTCGGTGTCGGCTCGATGCCGCACTCATAGGCCTCTAGCTTCGCGCGGTTGTACCGCTTTGGACCGATAAGCGTGGCCATGACCACGGAGAAGATCGCAAAGCCTGCCCCGAGGGCTCCCAGCACGAGGATGGGCGCATAGGCGTTCACGCTCCTCGCTCCTCTCAGTCGGCACTGACTGTTGGCGGTTGCGTCGGGCCGCGCCCTGCTCCCCTCAAGATCGCTTACATGTGAAGCAGGTCACAAGCCCAACTGCCCCGCATCCTATGCCCGGCGGTCTGTGATCTGCGACACGGGGTACGACAACGGCTTTGTGATCTCCACCACCTGACGAAGGATCATGAAGTCGGATGAGCGGTGATCTTCGCACGCGAAGCGCCTGAGTGATCACTAGAGGTGACATCTCAGCGCGTCATCGCTGGTCGAAGAGGTGTCGCACTATCAAGCGATGGCCTCTGCAAGCAAATTGGCGCTGGACCGGTTCGCTTGGTAAAGGAGCCGCGTTCACACTTTGGCGGCAGAGGTGTGGACGGATGTGGACGCGTGCGCGGATTCACGAGCGACCACCCACCGGAGGAGCCGGGTCCGGCGACCCCTTCAAGAGGTGTCGGAATCTGCGGGAGATCTCAGGGATGTCTCAGCGAGATCTCAGGGAGATCCCCTGGAGCCCACGATGTGACCTGTGCCACACCGGCAACTTCCGTGAATAAGCCGGGCTTGGCCAACGGACTCAACGGGTGGTAGACCGAGGGCAATTCGGACGTATCGCAGAAAACCCATGATCACAGGCGTGATCCACCCTGTCCGCATTGCCCGTTACGGCGTCAATAAGAAGCGACACGCCCGGGATTCGAGCGCGGAAACGGCAACTGTGGCGCAGCACACGTTTCTTGAAGGGAACCGTGGGTCCCTGCTAGCAGTTGTTCTCATGTCCCACACCGCTCACATACCCAGCCACCGGAAGCCCCGTCGCAGCGCCTCGAAGATCGCCCTGCGTGCCGGAGTTGCCGGTGGCGTCCTCAGCACCCTGGCAGTGGCCGCGGCGGCCGGTACGGCTAACGCTGCCGAGCCGGTGTCCGAGACCATCGAGATGCCCACCCTCTCCACCGATCTGTCCGCTCAGATCGCGCAGTCGGCGGACGCCACGCAGCAGGCCGCCGACACCTACGAGTCGCGCGCCGAGCAGGACGCCGCCGCCTCCAAGGCCGCCAAGCAGGCCAAGGCGGACCTTGCGAAGGCGGAGAAGAAGGCCGAGGCCGAGCGCAAGGCCGAGGCCGCCGCGAAGAAGAAGGCCGCGGAGGAGCGCGCTTCGCGTTCCGCCGAGCGCACGTCGCTCTCCACGCAGTCCGCCGGCGGTGGCTCCAACACCGCGGACGCCCCGGCTCCGGCCAGCGGCAGCGTCGGCTCCGTCATCGGCTTCCTCAAGGCCCAGCTGGGCGACGCCTATGTGATGGGTGCCTCGGGCCCGAACGCCTGGGACTGCTCCAGCCTGGTGCAGGCCGCGTTCAAGCAGGCGGGCGTGGACCTCCCGCGCGTCTCGCAGGACCAGTCGACGATGGGCACCGAGGTCGGCACTTCGAACCTGCAGGTCGGCGACATCCTGTACTGGGGCGGCAAGGGCTCCGCGTACCACGTCGGTGTGTACATCGGTAACGGCCAGTACCTGGACGCCGCCAACCCCGGCAAGGGCGTTGTCATCCAGGACCTGTCGGGTTACCCGGCCTCGGGCGCCGTGCGCGTCCTCTGACGGCCTCTTAGAGCCACGACCAAGGGCCGGAACCCCCCTGGAGGGGTTCCGGCCCTTGGTGTGCCCTGAGGCGCCTTCTCAGGCGTTCCGCGGCGTCCGCTTCAGAAGTTCTTCGGCTTCCGCTTCAGGCGTTCTTCGGCTTCAGCTCCGCCATCTCGGACCAACCGCTGCCCTCGATCTCGGTGTTCACGATCTGCGGCACGGTCGCGATGAGCCCGCCCATCGTCTCCAGACCGGCCTTGAAGTGGTCGGAGTTGACGTGCGCGGCGCCCGCGTCCCCGTCGGCGAAGGCCTCCAGGAGCACGAACTGGTTCGGGTCCTCCACGGAGCGGGACCACTCGAAGAAGATGTTGCCCGGCTCCGCGCGCGTGGCGGCGGTGAATGCGGCGGTCCGCTCGAGCCAGCTGTCGCTGTGCTCGGGGCGGACGGTGAACTTGACGGCAATAAATATCATGCGTCCATTTTGCACCGTACCGTGCGGACCGCCCACCGGGGCTACGCCTTCCGTGCCGGGGTCAGGCCTTCGGTGCCACCTTGCTCAGCCCGTTGATGATGCGGTCCATCGCGTCGCCGCCCATCGGGTCCGTCAGGTTCGCCAGCATCTTCAGCGTGAACCGCATCAGGACCGGGTGGGACAGGCCGCGCTGGGTCGCGATCTTCATGACCTTCGGGTTGCCGATGAGCTTCACGAAGGCGCGGCCCAGCGTGTAGTAGCCGCCGTAGACCTCCTTGAGCGTCTTCGGGTAGTTCTGCAGCGCCAGTTCCCGCTGGGCGGGGGTGGCACGCGCGTGCGCCTGCGCGATGACGTCCGCCGCGATCTGGCCGGACTCCATGGCGTACGCGATGCCCTCGCCGTTGAAGGGGTTCACCAGGCCACCCGCGTCACCGACGAGCAGCAGGCCCTTCGTGTAGTGCGGCTGACGGTTGAAGGCCATCGGCAGGGCGGCGCCGCGGATCGGCATCGTCATGTTCTCCGGGGTGTAGCCCCAGTCCTCCGGCATCGAGGCGCACCAGGCCTTGAGGACCTCGCGCCAGTCCAGCTCCCGGAACGACTTGGAGGAGTTGAGGATGCCGAGGCCGACGTTGGACGTGCCGTCGCCCATGCCGAAGATCCAGCCGTAACCCGGCAGGAGGCGGTCCTCGCCGGGGCCGCGGCGGTCCCACAGTTCCAGCCACGACTCCAGGTAGTCGTCGTCGTGGCGGGGCGAGGTGAAGTACGTGCGGACGGCGACGCCCATCGGGCGGTCCTCGCGGCGGTGCAGGCCCATCGCGAGCGAGATCCGCGAGGAGTTGCCGTCGGCCGCGACGACGAGCGGGGCGTGGAAGGTGACCGGGGTCTTCTCCTCGCCCATCTTGGCGTGCACGCCGGTGATGCGGCCGGTGCGGTCGTCGAGGATGGGCTCACCGACGTTGCACCGCTCGTACAGGCGTGCGCCCGCCTTCTGCGCCTGCCGCGCGAGCTGCTCGTCGAAGTCGTCGCGCTTCCGCACGAGTCCGTAGTCCGGGTAGGAGGCGAGATCCGGCCAGTCCAACTGGAGCCGTACACCGCCGCCGATGATGCGCAGGCCCTTGTTCCGCAGCCAGCCCGCCTCTTCGGAGATGTCGATTCCCATGGACACCAGCTGCTTGGTGGCGCGGGGCGTGAGCCCGTCACCGCAGACCTTTTCCCTCGGAAACGCGGTCTTCTCAAGGAGGAGGACGTCAAGACCGGCCTTCGCCAGGTAGTACGCCGTCGTCGAACCGGCGGGGCCGGCGCCGACGACGATGACGTCCGCGGTGTGTTCGGAGAGGGGCTCGGTCACGGCGGGTTCTCCCCAAGGCTCGAAATCTGTGTGCCGACCGGCACGGGATATGGGCAGTCTATGAGGCGGTACTGATCAGCCAGCCGAAGGGCCACACGTGACCGAGCAGACCGATACCCTGCCCGCGCCGCTCCTCCCCGCCGTGGAGCTGCGCGTCCCCACACATGAGGACGCTTTCGCGTGGCACCGCCTCTTCGACGACCCCGAGGTCATGGAGTTCTTCGGCGGGTCCTCGGCGGAGCTCTCCATGTACGAGGAGCTGACCGCCCGGCAGCGCAGACACGACGCCGAACTGGGCTACTGCCTGTGGACCATGCTCGACGCGGCCGGTGAACCGATCGGCTTCACCGGCGCGCAGCCGTGGCCCAGGACGTGGGGGCCGGTCGGCGAGATCGAGATCGGCTGGCGGCTCGGGCGCGCCGCCTGGGGCAAGGGGTACGCGTCCGCCGCCGCGGAGGCGACGGTGGAACGGTTGCGGGCGGTGGGGGTGCCGAGCGTCGTCGCGATGATCGTCTCCGAGAACGAGCGGTCCATCGCGGTGGCCCGGCGGCTCGGCATGGAGCTCGCCGAGTCCTTCACCACTCCCCCGTTGGTGCCCGGCGTCGAGTCGTCGCGGCGTACGTCGCACTGCTTCCGGCTCGTCCTGTAAGACGACTGACGCCGGCACCGGGTCAGTCCGTGAGGCGCCACGTGTCCAGCGCGGCGCCGTGCGTCTTGGCGCCCTCGCCCGCGGGCCAGAAGTCCTCGCGCCAGGAGAGCTGGATCGCGTACTCCGTGCCGTTCTGGGCGACGTAACTCTGGTTGAGGGCGTGGATCGTGCGGCCGCCCTTGTCGGTGTACGTGTACTCCCAGATCGCCCCGTCACGCCCCTGGAAGGTGTTCTCCTCCATCCGGATGCGGTCGTAGTCCGACTTGTCCGGTGCGGCCTTGGTGTGCTTCTCGATGTTCCTGAAGTTCTCGTACGAGGTGTAGGGGGCATCGGCGACGACACCGACGAGGAACTCCTCGCGCCCCGTCGACCCGGCATAGGTGATCTGTCCGGGTCGCTCGGGGTTGACGGGCTGTCGGGACCAGCCCTCGGGCACGGCGAAGGAGAAGCCTTCGGGGTCCGTGACGCGTTCGGTGCCCTCGGGGGCCTCGGGGGCCTCGGGGGCCTCGTCGGATGAGGAAGCGGGGGTCGGGGTCTGGCCGGTGTCGTCGGTCGGGTCACCGCTCGGGGCGCCGGTCGGGTCCTCGGAGCGGCTGACCGCGGGCCTGTTGTCCTTGCCCGCGTTGTCCCCGTTGCCCGCCTTGTCGTCCCCCATGTCCCGCCAGAGCAGCGCGCCGGCGGTGGCGCCGCCTCCGACGACGAGGGCCACGACGATGGTGACCACCCAGATGGTGGCTCGGTTGTGAGGCTTGGTGGGGGCGAGGTGGACGGGGTGCGCGGGGTGCGCGGGGTCCATGGGGGTGAGGTGGGCCGCGGGTGTGGGGTGGGCCGGGGGTGGGGTGTGGGCGGCGGCCGTTTGGGTGGGGGCCGCCGAGGTCGGGGTCGGGGTGGCGGGCGCTTGGGACGGGGGTGTCTGTGACGGGGGCGTCTGGGGGGCCGCGGGGAGCGGCGCATACGTGAGAGGGGTAGGGGGTGCGGTCTGTCGGCCCGTCATCTGGAGGAGGTACGGGCCGAGCAGCGCCGCGGGGAAGATCCACAACAGGCCGAACAGCAGCATCTCCGGGACGCTCAGGCCCGTATCCACGCTGCTGCCGCCACCGCTGCTCGACCCGCCGAATCCCGAACCGCTGTCGAACGCCTGCCCGGACACCTCCACGCCGATCCCGCTGAACCCTGCGAGCAGCAGGACCATGCCGAAGAAGACTCCCGCGGCGAGGAGCTGCTCGCCCCGGCCCACGCAGCGCCGGGCTGCGAGCACGCCGAGCGTCAGCGCGCAGACGAGGCCGAGCGCCAACGCGCCCACGACCGCCCAGTCGTTGGTGACGTCACCGAGTTCGGAGAGCCCGAACGACCCGCTCTCGCGCCCGCCGCCGTACATCGAGCTGCTGCCGCGCACCGAGGCCTCCGCGCCCGCGCCCCAGCCGATGCCGAGTGCCGTCACCGCGAGGTTCGGCAGGATCAGCAGCGCGACCAGGAGCGGTGAGATGTCGGAGTCGTCGAGGTCCGTGATCTCGGACAGGTCGTCCACTTGGGCGAGGCTGATGAAGGCGACGACCGAGCAGAGGACGAGTACGACGACCAGGGCGCGAAGTGCCGTGCCCGTCACCCGGACGAGGGTCTGCGCTCCCGGCCGGGCTGTCACCCTCGCCCACAGCGACGTGTCCACGCGGAGCAACACCGCGCCGGAGACGGCGAGTCCGAGCAGGAGCGCGCCCAACGCGGCGAGCACCGGCGACGACGACAGTTCCACGCCCTCGATCTCGGGCTGCGCGAAGAGCGCGAGCGCGAGCACGCCGACGGTCACCAACAGGGCGACGCGCACGGCGGCTTCGAGGCCCGCCGTCGCGCTGCCCTGCACCGCGCCGCGGGTCACGAGGCGGTTCCGGAGCACGCGTACGCCGATGTAGAGCGCCACGATCCACAGCGCGGTCATGGTCAGCGGGACCAGGTGCAGGGAGGCGGTGCCTTCCACGGCGGTCGTCGTCGAGCCGGGGCCCGAACCCAAGCCGGTGTCCGTGCCCAGGCCGGTGTCCGTGCCCAGGCCCAGGCCGTCGCTTCCGGAACCCGAGCCGAAGTCCGGCCTCTCCTCGCGGCCCGTGAACTCGAAGCCTCCGCCGACCGATTGGAGCAGGAGCGCGAGGGCGATGCGGAGCCGGTCGGTGAAGCCGAAGACGGCGTCGTCGTCCTGGCCGTACGCCGGGGTCGCGAGCGCGGCGGCACTGGCCAGCAGCAGCACGACGGGCCACAGCGCGGCCTGTACGGAGCCGGCCCAGTCGCCGCGGAAGGTGCGGGTGAAGAAGACTGCGAGGGGGGAGGGGGCGGCAGGGGTGGTGGGGGTGTAGGTGGGGCTGAGTGTGGGGGCTTGGGGTGGTGGGGGTGGGGCCTCGGGGGTCGGTGGCGTCTGCTCGGGCCGCGGAGACTCCTCCGCCGTCGGCGCCGGGAGGCGTTCGCGGCCGCACTTCATGCAGAAGCGGGCCTCATCGGGGCTGGGAGCCCCGCAGTGTGGGCAGTACGACGCCATCAAGACGCTCCGTGGACTCAGGAGTTCGGCAAGGAATGCGGACCGGCCCGTAAGCGCCGCATAAGTAAACGGCAGGGTCGTATCAACGGACACATCTTGCCCGGTGGCCGGTTCCCTCGGGTCCGCGGAATCCGAGTCTCAACTGGAGCGTTATGAATCAGCTCTGCTTGAGCGGCTCTGCTTGAGCGGCTCTGCTTTGATCAGTTCTGCTTGAAGCCGCGGTGCAGCGCCACGACGCCGCCCGTCAGGTTGCGCCAGGCGACCTTCGACCAGCCCGCGTCCTGCAGCAGCGCGGCCAGCGCCGGCTGGTCGGGCCAGGAGCGGATCGACTCCGCGAGGTAGACGTACGCGTCCGGGTTCGAGGAGACCGCACGGGCGACCGGGGGCAGCGCGCGCATCAGGTACTCCTCGTAGACCGTGCGGAACGGGGCCCACGTCGCGTGCGAGAACTCGCAGATCACGACCCGGCCGCCGGGCTTCGTCACGCGGTACAGCTCGCGGAGCGCGGCGCTCGTGTCCTGGATGTTGCGCAGGCCGAAGGAGATCGTGACGGCGTCGAAGGTGTCGTCCTTGAACGGCAGCTTCGTGCCGTCGCCCGCGGTGAACGGCATCCACGGGTGGCGCTGCTTGCCGACGCGCAGCATGCCGAGGGAGAAGTCGCAGGGGACGACGTAGGCGCCGGCCTGGGCGAAGGGCTGGGAGGAGGTGGCGGTGCCGGCGGCGAGGTCGAGGACCTTCTGGGCGGGGCGGGCGTCCACTGCCTTTGCGACTGCCTTGCGCCAGAGGCGGGCCTGGCCGAGGGAGAGCACGTCGTTGGTGAGGTCGTAGCGTTCTGCTACGTCGTCGAACATGGTGGCGACTTCGTGCGGCTGCTTGTCCAAGGTGGCTCGGGTCACCCGGCCCATTGTGTCAGGCCGGTCTTCTGCCTTGGCGGCGGGCTCTTTCGCCTGCGGCGGGCTCGTTCGCCTGCGGCGGGCTTTCTCGCGGTTGCGTCTGCCCCGCTTGGGCGCGTTCGCGGGTGCGGGTTCGTTGTGGTTGCTCGCGCAGTTCCCCGCGCCCCTAACTGGTCCACCTCGCCCGGCGCCTTTGAAAGCACCCGACTGGTCCACCTCGCCCGGCGCCTTTGAAAGCACCCGACTGGTCCACCTCGCCCGGTGCCTTGAAAGCGCCCGACTGGTCCACCTCGCCCGGCGCCTCGAAGGCAACCGACTGGTCCATCTCGCCCGGTGCCTTGAAAGCACCCGACTGGTCCGCCTCGCCCGGCGCCTTTGAAAGCGCCCGACTGGTCCACCTCGCCCGGTGCCTCGAAGGCAACCGTCCCCGTGAGGGAGCATCACCCCTGGCCACGGCAGGGTCAGCGTGCCCTGTAGACCAACCTGCCCTCGAGCACCGTTGCCACGCACGTGGCCGCGCCCCGTCTCACCAGGTCTTGGCGGTCTCGTACGTCGAAGATCGCGAAGCGGGCCGGGGAGGACCGGGAGAGGGGTGGGAGGAGGATCAAGGGGGTTGGGGAGAGGGATGGGGGGCCGGGGAGGGTCGGGGGGCGGTGGCCCACCGGTAGGGATGCTCTGCGGACCGCGTCCACGGCCGGGCGGGCGCGGAGGTCGCCGGCGACCGCCACCGTGCCGTGCGCCAGGAGGCGCTGGACGCCGCGGCGGGCGCTCGCCCCGAGGCGGGCGGGGTCGGCGGCGAAGATCGCGCGGGCGCGTTCGCCGCCGATGGGGTCGACACCGAGCGTGTCGGACTCGCGCGGGTCGGGGTGGTACGTCGCCTCCAGGAGTTCGGGGGCGTACGGGTTGAGGAGGCCGGGGGTCAGGATGCCGGGCCAGCGGCGGACGCGGGCCGACGGGTGCGCCGCGGCCAGGTCGTCGTACGGACCGACCGCCGCGACGCTCGCCCCGGAGACCAGGACCGCCGTCTCCGGGGTGTGCTCGGCGACGTGGAGGGTGAGCAAGAGAGGTCTCGCCGGGCTCAGTTGGAGGCGAGGAGCTTGAGCTCCGGGTGGGCCGTGCCGCCCTCGATCGCCGTGGAGGAGATGTGCGAGGCCACGCGGTCGTCGACCGGGTCGTTCGCCGGGTCGTCGTGCACGACGAGGTGCTCGTACGTCGTGGCGCGCTGCGCCGGGACCCGGTCCGCCGTGCGGATCATGTCGATCATGTCGCGCAGGTTGTTGCGGTGCTTGGCGCCCGCCGACGAGACGACGTTCTCCTCCAGCATGACCGAGCCCAGGTCGTCCGCTCCGTAGTGGAGGGTGAGCTGGCCCGCCTCCTTGCCGGTCGTCAGCCAGGAGCCCTGGATGTGCGCGACGTTGTCGAGGAAGATCCGGGAGATCGCGATCATGCGGATGTACTCGAAGATCGTCGCCTGGGTGCGGCCCTTGAGGTGGTTGTTCTCGGGCTGGTACGTGTACGGGATGAAGGCGCGGAAGCCACCCGTCCGGTCCTGCACGTCGCGGATCATCCGGAGGTGCTCGATGCGCTCGGCGTTCGTCTCGCCCGTGCCCATGAGCATCGTGGACGTGGACTCCACGCCCAGGTTGTGGGAGATCTCCATGATCTCCAGCCAGCGCTCGCCGGACTCCTTGAGGGGGGCGATGGCCTTGCGGGGGCGCGCGGGGAGCAGCTCGGCGCCGGCGCCCGCGAAGGAGTCGAGACCCGCCGCGTTGATGCGCTGGATGGCCTCCTCCACGGAGACCTTCGAGATGCGGGCCATGTGCTCGACCTCGGACGCGCCGAGGGAGTGGATGACCAGCTGCGGGAATTCCTTCTTGATCGCCGCGAAGTGCTTCTCGTAGTACTCGACGCCGTAGTCCGGGTGGTGGCCGCCCTGGAACATGATCTGGGTGCCGCCCAGCTCGACGGTCTCCGCGCAGCGGCGCAGGATGTCGTCGAGGTCGCGGCTCCAGCCCTTCTTCGTGTCCTTCGGAGCGGCGTAGAACGCGCAGAACTTGCACGCCGTCACGCAGACGTTCGTGTAGTTGATGTTGCGCTCGATGATGTACGTCGCGATGTGCTCCGTACCGGCGTACCGACGGCGGCGCACGGCGTCGGCGGCGGCGCCGAGCGCGTGCAGCGGAGCGTCGCGGTAGAGGTCGAGCGCCTCTTCCGGGGTGATCCGCCCACCTGCGGCGGCGCGGTCGAGGACGGACTGAAGGTCGGCCTTCTCGGTCACCGGGGCGTCCCTTTCGTAAGTTTCGTAAGGGTTGTGGACGGACCACGCCAGCGTACGCCAGGGGTGGGGAACGTCCGACGTCAGGCGGTGTAGCCCCCCAGCAGCAGCCCCACGAAGGCCCCGCCGATCAGGAACGGGCCGAAGGGGATCGCCGTCTTGCGGCTCGCGCGGCGGGCGACGACCAGGGCCGCGCCGTACAGCGAGGCCAGCAGGAAGCCGGCGAAGGTGCCGATCAGGAGGACGCCCCACCCGTACCAGCCGAGGACGGCGCCCAGGCCGAGCGCCAGCTTCACGTCGCCGAACCCCATGCCGTTGGGGTTGATGAGGAAGAGGACGAAGTAGGCGGCCGCGAGGGCGCATGATCCGTAGAGGGCTGTTCTCCAGGAGCCCGCCTGCTCCGGTACGAGTGTCACCGCTCCGAGCAGCGCGAGCGACGCGGCCGCCAGCGGGAGCGTCAGGACGTCCGGCAGGCGGTGCACGGTGAAGTCGACCAGGGCGAGGAGTACGCCGACGGGGGCGAGCAGGAGCCAGACCGCGAGCTCGGGGCGTGTGCCCGTGGTCGCGGCCAGCGCGGCGCAGACCAGGGCGGTGGTGAGGGCCGTGGCGGAGGTCCGGGGGCCGTATCCGGGGGCCTCCGCCTCCTGTCCGCATCGGGCCAGTCCCAGCCACCGCCCGAGCGGGTGTCCCTCCGGGCACTCGGCGCGCCACGGCTCGCCCGGCGGCACCGACAGGCGGTAGGCCGCTCGCGGCACGAAGAGTCCGGTGAAGGCGCCCCACAGGGCGCCTCCCAGGATGAGTGTCAACAGCAACGGCTACAGCTTCCCTCGTGGGCTCAGCCCGCCGCCGTGGCACCGCTGCGCCACGCCGGCAGCAGCTCGTCGAGGAGCGCCTCCGTGCGCGGCGGCAGCCCGCGGGCCCCGCTGCGGGCCATGAGATCCGCGGCGACCCGCTGGAGGCGGGCCGGGTCCTCCGTGGCGTGCGTGGCGCGGAGCAGCTCGTTCCAGAGCCGCTCGTCGCCGGGCGCCGAGCCCATCGCCGCGTTGAGCGCCTCGATCGCCTTCTCCGCGCGGCCCTTCTCCAGGTGGAACTCGGAGAGCGCGAGCCCGATGTCGGCGACGAGCAGCGGGAGCTGGGCGTCGATGATCTCGTGCGTGAGCCAGCCGTACCGCCCCCGCGGCCGGTCGGCGAGCAGCGGTCCGCGGACGAGGACCAGCGCGTCGGTGAGCATCCGGCCGCGCACCGCGCGGTTTCCGGCGCCGCGTCCCTGCGTCGCCTCGTGGTAGAGCGAGCGCAGCACGTCCAGGTCGGAGACCACCGACTTGGCGAGCGTGAGCCGTCCCGTGCGGTCGGCGCGCAGCCGCGGCGAGCCGTCGGGCTCGGTGCCGAGCCAGTCGCGCAGCCGGTCGACGAGGGCGTCCCGCACGTCGTCGGTGACGCCGCGCGGCCACAGCGCGGAGGCGAGCACCCGGGGGTGCACTCCCTCGCGGTGCAGGAGCAGCAGGGCGAGCGCCTCGTGCATCAGCGGGCTGCGCTCGCCGTCCGGGGTGTCGAGGCCGATGATCTCGTACGTGCCGACGAGGCGGGCGTAGACCGCGGGGCGGCCCTGCTCGGTGACGTCGACGAGGAACGGCGGCGCGGCGCCGGTGGGGCCGTCGCCGGGGCCCGTGGGGCTGCCGGAGCTCTCCGGGTCGGCGTCGGTGAACAGCTGGACGACGGCGCGCTGCTGGGCCTCCGGCAGCGACTGCGCCGCCAGTTCGAGCCCGAGCAACGGCGCGAGCAGCTTGCCGTCGCGGGTGATCTCCATCTCCCAGGCGGCGCCGGGCAGGTCCCCGGCCTCCGCTCCGACGAGGTAGCCGATGCCCAGGCGGCTCGCGTCGGCGGCGAGTTCGGCGAGCTTGACCGCGTCCTCGGCGCTCGGCTCGGCGGCGAGCAGCACCAAGTGCGGGGCCCAGCGGGTGTGCTGGGCGGGTCCCGTGCGGCCGGTGAGCACGGAGTCGTGCCCGGCGGCGCCGAGCGCGCCACGCCGCTGCCGCGTCTCGGCCTCCATCGTCTCGATGAGCGCCTCGACGTCCTCCAGGTGGCGGAGACGGTTGGGCGCGAGCGGCGTGAGGTCCTGGCCGAAGCCGACGACGGTGATGGTCATGCGGTCCGACCAGCCGTTGGTGGCGAGTTCGGCGGCGACCGACGCGAAGACGGCGGCGCGGTCGGCCTCGCCGCCGCTCAGCGACACGATGCCGGGCACGGCCTCCAGGTTGAGCAGGAGCCGCGAGTCGTCCAGGGTGCCCAGGCAGACGAGGCCGGGGTAGGGCGCGGCCGTGTCCACGTCCTCGTACCGCTCGGCGTCGGCGCGCGACAGCACCCAGAACGTCTGGTCCTGGCCCAGCTGCCAGGGCGCGGGCGGGCGTCCGGCGGGCGTGGCGAGCTGCAGGTGCAGGTCGCCGCCCGTCAGCCAGGCCGCGTACACAGTCGGAAGGGGGCGGTTCTCCTCGGTGAGCGAGGCGGCGAGGCCGCGCAGGGACCGGTCGAGGAGGCGTACGCCCTCGGGGTCGGCGCCCACGAGCAGCGCGTCCTGCACGTCGGCCGCGGTGCCGGTCGGCGTCGGCGGCTGCATGCCGCCGCGCCCGCCGACGGCGCCCATGGCGGACTGCCACAGCGCGTGACGGCGACGACGGCCGAGCGCGCCGAGGAGGCCGGCGGCGAGGAGGGGCGCGCCGAGGAGCGCCTCGGGCAGGCCGAAGTCGAAGCCTTCGGAGTCGGTTCCGGCGGTGGCGGAGGGAGCCTCGGCGGCGGGCGCCTCCGGCGTGGCCGGGGCCTGCGGCATGGCGGGCTTCTCCGGCGCGGCGGGGCGCTGCTCGGGGAGGACGATGTGGGCGGTGTCGTGGTCGACGGAGCTGCCGCCGCCCTGTTCCCGACCGCCGCCCTGCTCCTGGCCGCCGCCCTCCTGGGCCCCGCCGCCCTGGCGCTGGTCGCCCGTCTTCGAGTAGTCGGAGATCTGCTCCTTGACGTCCTCGGAGACCTTGGGCGCCTCGTCGGGCATCTCGACGAGCTCGCCGCCGTGCGCGTCCGCGGGCATCTCCATGATCCAGCCGGGCCGGATGAGGCTCGCCTCGGAGAGCTTCGAACCGTCGGGCTGCTCACGGTCCTTGTTGAGCTGGTAGATCTCCTTGTACCGGCGGCCGTCACCGAGGTGCCGCTCCGCGACCTCCCACAGGGAGTCGTGGTGGCGCCCCTCGGGAGGCTGGATCCGGTAGTACTTCGTGTCGCCGTCCTTGGCGGTGCTGCCGCCCCCGTCGGCGTGCGCGGCGGCCTGGTCGGCCTGCGCGGCCAGCGCGTCGGCGGCGGTCGCCGCGGCCTGCTGCTCCTGCCCGAAGAGACCGGGGGTCTGCTGGGCGCTCGCGGCGGACGCCGGCTTCTGGTTGCCCTCCAGGGACTGCCCGAACTGCGAGAGTCCCGGCGCGAAACTGGCCGCGGTGGCGCCCACGAGCAGCACGGCGGCGACGAGCTGCCGCGCGAGCATCTGGCTGCCGCCGGCACCCGGCACCCGGCCCGGAATGCCGACTCCGGAGAGGGCGGCCTTTATCTCGACGAGGACGCAGGCGGTGAACTGCGCCCAGGCGAACCAGACGACGACGGTCAGTACGTTGATGAACGTACTGACGGTGATCTCCTGCTGCAGCCAGCTCAGCGAGGGCGCGCCGCCCGGCAGCGGCCACCCCACGAAGACGACGAGGGCTCCGGGCACGCCGACGAGGAGCACGGCGAGCGCTACGAACGCGAGGAGGGCCTTGACGAAGTCCCCGACGGTGCGCCGACGCCGCGGCAACGGCTGCGGCGTCCGGTTCCGCGGGGACTGCGGGTTCGGCGGGCTCGTCGAGCGTGAGGTGGTGCGCGCCATGGCAGGTGTCCTGGTGTCCTGTGGGGAGGAGTGGATGGTCGGAGGGGGCGGGTGAGGCTACCGAGGTGATGTTACGGAAGGGGTCGGACGGGAGACAGGCCCGTACGGCCCCGGCCACCGGGCCCGCGGCCCGCTTCCTCCCTCCGCACCCGATAGGCCCGTTTCCCTCGCGGACCGGGTGCGTGGCCCGCGGACCGCGCTGAGCTTGCGGTTGTACGGATCGGGGGTCCCCGTCACAGTTCCGGTACGGATCCGCGGTGCGGGTCGGTGATGCGCCAATACTGGGCACGCAAAGGACCAGGTCGGCCTGTTGAAGGCGGCCGCTCTCGGAAAGGGGCTCAGGGCTTGAAGGACGGGCTCAGGGGATTCAAGTCGGCCCGTACCGCGGTCAAGGACGGCGAGCGGGGCGCGTACGACCGCGTCAGGAGCAGGATCAAGGGCCGTGGCGCGACGGTCGACGTCGCCACCGGGCAGATGTTCCTGGAGGAGACGGACCTCTCGCTGCCCGGCACGCTGCCGCTGGACTTCACCCGTCGGGTCGCCTCCGGCTACCGGTCCGGCGGCTGGTTCGGGCCGACGTGGACCTCCACGATCGACCAGCGCCTCGAAGTCGACGAGGACGGGATCGTGTTCGTGACGGAGGACGGGATGCTCCTCACGTACCCGCACCCGGTGGCTCCCGCGGCGACGACCGCGGGGCTCGTCCTGCCCGAGTCCGGTCCCCGATGGCCCCTCAAGCGCCTTGCCGACGGCGGCTACCGTGTGACCGACCCGGTCACCGGCATCGCCCGCCGCTTCGCGGCGCCCCGCGAGGACGACGGCGTGGCCCTGCTGACCATGATCTCGGACCGCAACCGCAACACCGTCGACTTCGACCACGACACGGCGGGCACCCCGCGGGCGATCCTCCACAGCAGCGGCTACTACGTGCAGCTGACTGTCGAGGACGAGCGCGTCACCGTGCTGACCGTGGCGGGCGCGGCCGCGGACGGCAGCGGTGACGACCTCGTCGTCAAGCGGTACGGCTACACCGACGGCAACCTCACCGCCGTCACCGACTCCTCCGGGCGGCCGACACGTTTCACGTACGACGAACAGCTGCGCCTCACCGCCCGGGAGGACACGAACAACAGCCGTTACACGTACGCCTACGACGACCGGGACCGCTGCGTCGCCCAACGGGGCATGGCCGGGCACATGGCCAATACCTTCACGTACGACGCCCCCGACACCGACCGGCCCGACTGCCGCGTCACCGAGGTCACCACGGCCGAGGGTGCCACCTCCCGCTTCTCCGTGGACGAACACTGCCTGGTCGTCGCCGAGACCGACCCGCTCGGCGCGACGGTCACCACGGTGTACGACGCGCTGCACCACGTCGCCGCCACGACCGACCAGCTCGGGCACACCACGGCCTACGTCAACAACGAACTGGGCCTGCCGACCAGGGTGACGCGGCCCGACGGCGCCGTCGTCCGCGTCGCCTACAACGACCTGAACCTCAAGACGGTCGTCGAGCTGCCCGACGGCACCGAGTGGCGGTACACGTACGACGAGCGCGGCAACTGCACCTCGGTCACCGAGCCGTCGGGCGTGACCGTCCGACACGCCTACACGCCCGCGGGTCACCCTCTCTCGGTCACCGACGAGGCCGGCAACACGACCACCGTCCGGTGCGACAGCGCGGGCCTGCCGCTCAAGGTCACGGACCCGACGGGAGCCAAGACCCTCTGGCAGCGCGACGGGCTGGGGCGGCCCACGGCCCTCACCGACCCCCTCGGGCGCACGACGCGCCTCGCGTGGTCGACGGAGGGCCGGCTCGTCCGGCACGCGACGCCGGACGGCGCGGTGGAGTCCTGGACATACGACGGCAAGGGCAACTGCCTCACCCACACCGACCGTCTTGGCCAGGTCACGTCGTTCGAGTACACGCACTTCGACCTGCTCTCCGCGCGCGTCGGGCCCGACGGGGCCCGCCACCACTTCGACTACGACGCGTCGTTGCGTCTCACCCGCGTCGACAACGCGCAGGGCCTGTCCTGGACGTACGAGCACGACGCGGCGGGGCGCCTGATCGCGGAGACGGACTTCGACGGCCGCACCGTCTCCTACGCGTACGACGCCGCGGGCCGCCTCGTCACCCGGACGAACGCCGCGGGAGAGTCGGTCTCGTTCGCCCACGACGCGCTGGACCGACTCGTCCGCAAGGAGTCCACCGAGGAGGTCACCACCTACGCGTACGACGTGCTCGGCAACTTGGTCGGAGCGGTCGGCCCCGACTGCCGCCTCACCCTGGAGCGGGACGGTTCCGGCCGCCTGCTCTCCGAGACGGTCGACGGGCGCGGTCCCCTCACGTACGCGTACGACGAGGCGGGCCGTCGTACGGGACGCACGACTCCGACGGGGGCGACCAGCGGCTGGGAGCACGACGCCGCGGGCCGCCACACCCGGCTCACCCTGTCCGGCGGCAGGACCGTGGACTTCGAGCGGGACGCGGCGGGCCGGGAGACGGTCCGGCGCACCGGGAACGACACCTGCGTGACCATGGAGCGCGCCTACGACGAAGTCGGCCGCCTCACCACCCACACGGTGACGGCACCGGACGGCAGCCCGATCCAGTACCGCGCCTACACCTACCGCGCCGACGGAGCCCTCACCGCCCTGGACGACCGCCTCTCCGGCGGACGCCGCTTCGAACTCGACCCGGTGGGCCGGGTGACGGCGGTGTACGCCCACGACTGGACGGAGACGTACGCCTACGACCCCGCGGGCAACCAGACGTACGCGGTCTGGCCCGACATCCACCCCGGGCACGAGTCCACGGGCCCCCGTGAGTACACCGGCACACAGCTGACGCGCGCCGGCCGCACCCGCTACGAACACGACGCGCTGGGCCGCGTGGTCCTGCGCCGGAAGGCGGGCCTGTCGTGGCGGTACACGTGGGACGCGGAGAACCGGCTCACCGCCCTCACGACCCCGGACGGCACGCGCTGGCGCTACACGTACGACCCGCTGGGCCGCCGCACCACGAAACAGCGGCTCGCACCCGGCGATGACACGGTGATCGAGCGAACCGACTTCACGTGGGACGGCACGACGCTCTGCGAACAGACGACGACGGCACGGAACCTGCCGCACCCCGTGAGCCTCACCTGGGACTACGAGGGAACCCACCCCATCGTCCAGACGGAGCGGATCCTGCCGACGCCCGACGGCCGCTCCCCCGAAGCGGTCGACTCCCGCTCCTTCGTGATCGTCACCGACAGGTCCGGCACCCCCACGGAACTCGTCGACGCCCGCGGCACCATCACATGGCGAACCCGCAGCACGCTCGGGGGCACGACCGCATGGCCGGCCAACAGCACGGCCTACACGCCACTGCGTTCCCCGACTCAGTACTTCGACCCGGAATCGGGCCTGCACTACGACAACTCCGGCTACTACGACCCGGAAACCGCCCGGTACCTAAACTGTTCGGGCAGCTGAGGGAGGGGACGACATCCATGGGTGCCAAAGGCAAGAGCGATCTCTCGATTCCGCTCACCGATCTCGAGGACTACGGGAGCAGGCTGCGTTCCATCAAGACCCGCATGAACCGTACGAAGAAGACCTTCGAGTCCTATGAGGACGACATCGGTGACGGCGGTGTGTATGACGCCCTGGACGACTTCGAGTCCAACTGGGAGGACGGGCGTGAGGACATCGGGCAGCAGCTGGACCAGCTCGCCGATCTGTCCGACGCGGTGGTCCGCGAGTTCAAGAAACTCGAGGACGATCTGACGAAGAAGATCAACGATGCGGTCAAGGAGAAGGAAGGGAAGGGCGGGAAAGGCGAGAAGGGCGGCGACGCGAAGTCGTGACGAGGGCCCCGCGGCTCAGCCCACCTCGTTCTCCGCCACCGCCCGTCCCTTCACCGTCACGTCTCCGCCGTAGAACATTCCCGTGAACACCGGGCTGTACGTCATCTGGACCTCCACCTCGACCTGTTGCGCGTTCGCCGTCACGCAGTGGGTGTTGGCCACGTCCGCGCCCTTGAGGCCCGCCTCCGCGACATAGGCCGCCACGCGCGCGTCGCAGTTCTGGAAGTTGATGGGGGCGCCCTTGACGCCCTCGTAGATGTCTTCGAGGTCGAGGTCCTGGGCCGCGTAGCGTGCGGCCTGTTCCGCTATGTCGGCCGCGCGTTCCCGCTTGGAGATGGAGAGGCCGCCGTCGATGACGAAGGCCGCGAGCGCGAGGAAGACGATCGCGAAGATGATGACCGCGCCGGCGCCCGAGCCGCGGTCGTCGAGGCGAGTGCGGCGGGACGCGATCCAGTCGCGTACGGCGGCGGTGGCGGTGCGGCGCGTCACGCCTGCCTCCGGTACGGGTCGAGCGGAGAGCTGAAGGTGGCCTCCAGCGTCGTCGGGATGTCCAGGCCCAGCATGGCGAGTCCCCTGACCTCGCAGCTGACCTCCACCGTGAAGAAGGGGTCGATCTTCTCGTCGAAGCCCTGACTCTTCTGGACCACCGAGACCGGGCCCGAGCAGACGTCCGCCAGATCGGCCCGCGCCGCCGCGCGTGCTTCCGCGAGCGCCGTGCCGTGTTCCTTCTGGATCGAGCCCGCGCGTGCGGCGTCGCGCGCGGCGCCGTCGATGGCTCCCCGGCCGTCGACCAGTTGACCGAAGGCCACGAGGACCAGGATGAGGAGGATCATCACCGGGGCGAGGATGACCACTTCGACCGTGGAGAGCCCGCGGTCGTCGCGCAGCCGAAGGCGTACGTTCCGCATCAGCCGTTGTCCTCCACGAACCGCTCGACGGGACCCGACGAGCGCGCGTGCACGTCCAGGTCCAGGCCGGGGAAGACCGTGGGGACCCGTGCCGTGATCTCCACGCCGACCGTGTTCTGCTCCGGCTGGATCGTCTTCACGTCCGGCCCGAGCACGAGCTTCGGCCCGAGCTGGCGGATGTACGCGTCGGCCACGTCACGTGCCTCGCCCCGCCAGCCGCCCGCGTTCTCGTCGGCCGTCGCGCGGGCCTTGCGCGCGCCCGCCTGTGCCGCCGCCTGGGCGACGTGGTCCGCGAAGAAGTACAGGGCGAACTGCACCGTCGCGAAGATCATGAAGAAGAGTACGGGGGTGAGCAGCACGAACTCGATCGCGGTCATGCCGGATTCGCCGCGGGTGGAGGCGGCCTCCACCCTGCGGCGTACGAATTCCCGCAGCCCCCGCGCTCTCCGCGATCTCCGCACTCGAACCCCGTCGCCTTTCACGATGCCGATGCCGATGCCGCGAACGCCGATGCCGCGGACAGTGAACAGTCCGCCGTCAGCAGGTGCTGCCCGCGTCCGCGCCCTCGATGCAGTCGCTGACCTTGTCCGCGCCGCCCTTCAGCGCCGCGTTGATGACCGCGGCCACCACACCGACGATCGCCACGACGACCGCCGAGATGATGACCCACTCCACCGCGGACGCACCGCGGTCGAGCTCGCCGGAGCGGGCGCGCTCCACACGGCCCTTGAGGAAGGCCACGAGGAAGTCGACAGCCGGGTGACTGAAGTTCCGTCCGTTCATGATGAGTAGTCCTCTCAGAGTTGGTGGGGGGAAAAGACGCCGGCCCCCGTTGTCGCCGGCGCCACCTGGTCCTGGAACACGCGCGTCAGACCTGGAACACGCGCATCGCCGCCGGGAAGATGAGGAAGACCAGGAAGCCCGCGCACAGAAGCAGCTGCGCGACCAGCATCGACTGGGATTTCTCGCCCGCACTGCCCTCGATCTCGGCCAGTTCGCGGTGTCGCATCGTCTCCGCGCGGGAGGCGAGGGACTCGCGCACCTTCGCGCCGTCGTCCGCCACCAGCGCCAGAGACGCCGACAGGTCCTTCAGCTCTTCGACGCCGAGCTCCTCGCCGAGCGAGCCGAGGGCCTGCCACTGGCTGACGCCGGTGATGCGGGCGTCGGCCAGAGCGCTTCGGATACGTTGCGTCGCCCATCCGTCGGAGACCTCCGCCGCCGCCATGAGCGCCTCGGGGAGACCGCGGCCGCCCGCGAGGCTCATCGACACCAAATCCAGATAGGCGCCGATGACGCGGCGCAGGTCGCGCCGCTTGTCCGCCGCGTCCCTGCGTACTTCCAGGTCCGGCAGGAAGAAGAAGAGCGCGCCGAACATCAGCGCCAGCCACACCGGGATGATCGGGCTGCGGCCGACGCCGAGCGTGTAGATGACCGCGAAGAGGAACGGGCCGAAGAACACGCCCGCCGCGGCGAGGAGCACCTTCGTCGCCAGGAACTTCTCCCAGCTGCGGTCGAGGACCGCGAGGTCCGCGCGCAGCGAACGCTGTTCCCAGCCCTGCTGGAGATAGAACTCGGCGACACGCTGGCCCACGCGGCCGCGCATCGTGCCGAACCGGCCGGGGCTCTCGGTGTCGGTCGTGGCCCGCTGCGACTCGTACGCCGCGCCGCGTGCCCGCATCGCGTCGATGCGCGCGACGGTCGCGACCGCGCTGCGCTTGGACGGCATCAGGGCACGGATGAGGGCGAAGATGCCGAGGCCGAGGACCGCGCCTATCACGACCGGCATGGTCAGGCTCATCGTCGTACCCCCTCAGACGGGTTGGAGTACCCCGGCAGGGTCTGCGGGGCGGCGCCGGGACCCCGCGGACGTACGAACTGGACGCCCGGCTCGTCCTTGACCAGGAAGCGGTCCGGGGTCTCCACCGTCGACAGCTTCCGCAGCCACCAGAAGCCGAGCGCGAACAGCGCGCAGACCATGGCGAGGACGAGCTGGCCGACGGGCGTGCCGTACGGCTCGACGAACTCGCGGTTGAAGATGGACAGGCCGAGCACGAAGGCGATGGAGACGGCGACCACGATCTGCACCGAGCGGCGCGTCGAGGCGCGCTGCGCCATGACGCGCTGGCGCATGTCGACCTCCTCGCGCGCGGACTTGGCGAGCGCTCCGAGGACCTGGCGCAGGCCGGGGCCGCGCAGCTTGGCGTTGAGGATCAGCGCGGCGACGATGATGTCGGCCGAGGCGTCGTCGATCTCGTCGGCGAGGATCTGCAGGGCCTCGGGGAGCGGGGTGCGCGCGCGGAGGCGGTCCACGAGCGCGTCCAGGTGGGGGCGGAGCACCGGGGCGGCGGCCCGCGCGGACGCGGGGATCGCCTGTTCCAGGCCGACCGCGCCCGCGATGGTGTCGCGCAGCGACTCCGTCCAGGCGGCGAGCGCCTCGACGCGCTTCATCTGCGCGCGCTCCTCGGCAGCGCCGCCGAAGAGCTTGTCCCAGAAGAAGACGAGGATGCCGGCCGCGATGCCCGCGACGGCCCAGCGGGTGAGGAGCAGGACGACCAGGCCCACGCCGATGGCGGCGGAGCCGCGCCGGCCCACGAAGCGGACGAGTTCGCTCGCGCGCTCGCTCGCCCGGTGCTTCTCGTGCGCGGGCTTGGCGGGCAGGCCGCGGATCGCGACGGCGAGCAGCGCGAGGCCGCCACCCGCGGCGACGCCGCAGCCCAGTGCGTACAGGACGGGCAGCGAGAAGACGCCGCCCATGGAGCCGAGGCCGTCCAGAGCGGCCAGTGAGTTCATGTCGTGCTGCATGTCGTGCTCACCCCCATTGCCCGGCGGGGCGGTAGCCGAACGCGGCCAGCTCGTCCATGCAGGCGATCGGCGCGTGGGCGACGACCCGTCCGTCGGGGGCCTCCGCGAAGACCTCGCTGGACAGGACGCGGCCGTCGACGCCGTTGACCTCACGGACGGAGGTCACCATGCGCTGGAGCTTGCCGCCGGACTGGTAGTTGTTGCGCCGCTGGATGAAGACGACGAAGTTGACGGCGCCCGCGACGAGCATCTGGCTCGCCTCGATGGGGAGCCGCTCGGAGGCCTGCAGCGCGTACGTCGAGATGCGGTTGAAGACCTCGCTGGAGCTGTTGGCGTGGATCGTGGAGAGCGAGCCGTCGTTGCCCTGCGACATCGCGTTGAGCATGGTGACGATCTCGTCGCCGAGCACCTCGCCGACGATGACGCGGGACGGGTTCATGCGCAGCGACCTGCGGACCAGCTCGGCCATCGAGATCTCGCCCTGGCCCTCGGAGTTGGGCAGGCGCTCCTCGAAGGCGACGACGTTGGGGTGCAGGTCGGCGAAGGTGTCGAGGCCGAGCTCCAGGGCGCGTTCGACGGTGACGAGGCGCTCGTGCGGCGGGATCTCGTTGGCGAGGGCGCGCAGCAGCGTCGTCTTTCCCGCGTTGGTCGCGCCCGCGATCATGATGTTCTTGCGGGCGCGGACGGCGCAGGCCAGGAAGTGCCCGATCTCGGGGGTCAGCGTGCCGTTCCCGACGAGGTCGGACATGAAGACCTTGCCCATGCGCGCGCGGCGGATGGACAGGGCCGGGCGGCGCGTGACGTCCATGACCGCGGACAGACGCGAGCCGTCGGGCAGGCGCAGGTCGAGCTGCGGGTTGGCGGAGTCGAAGGGGCGGGACGACAGGCCGGAGTACGCGCCGAGCACCTGGATGAGCTCGACGAGCTCCTCGTCGGTCTCGGCGACGGGGTCGGCCTTGGTCTCGCGGCCGTCGGCGTATCCGACGAAGACCTGGTCGCAGCCGTTGATGTCGATGTTCTCGACCTCGGGGTCGTCGAGCAGCGGCTGGAGCCGTCCGACGCCGAAGAGCGCGGCGTGCACCGCGGCCGCGTACTGCTCCTCGGTCTCCGCGTCGAGCGGGGTGCGCCCGGCGTTGATCTCCGTGCGCGCGTACTCCTCGAGGATCTGCGCGATGACGGCGCGGGCGTAGTGCCGCTCGTCCTCGCCCGACATCGGGGTGACGCCGGAGACCTGGTCGAGGCGGCGCTGCTCGGCGATGCGGTCACCGGCGTCCTGCCGGAACCGCTTGACGAGCTGGTGATCGACGGGTGCGCTCATCGGCCCGTCCCGGGCTGCTGCGCGACGGGGTTGGTCCAGGCGGCGCCGTACTGCTGGTACAGGTCGACGGTCACCTTGCGCGCCGAGCGGATGAGCAGCGACTTGTCGAGCCGGCCGCGGCGGCGTCCGGCGAGCTGGTCGGCGCCCGCGGCGTCGTCGGCGAGGGTGCCCACGACGCGCGCGCCGGTCTGCGCGGCCATCAGCATGTCATTGACCTGGTGGACGAGCTTCGCGGATGTCGAGGGGTCGGCGATCAGGAGTACGCCGATGAGGGGCTGCGCCAGGGAAGCAGCGCCCCTCGGGCCGCCGTGCAGCTTGGTGGCGAGAGCCGCGGCGCGGTCGCGGACGCGGGCGATGGCCTCGGGCTCGGTGCGCGAGACAAGCAGCACGAGCGCCGCGTGCGGGAACAGCTCGACGGCGGGGCTGTCGCCACTGATCCGGCCGCAGTCCGCTATCACGTCGGCGGGCGCGTTCGGGGAGTCGGCGAGCTGCGAGAAGGCGCGGCCGAGGGTGGGCCAGAGCCCGGCGAGGCCCGCGGCCTGCTCGGCGATGCCGAGGCCGACGAGGACTTCGAGGCCGCCGCTCAGGGGCTGTGTGTGGTCCCAGAGTTGGTCGGGCACGAGGCCGCGCCGTGCGGTGGCCGCGATGGAGAGCATGCCGGTGTTGGGGTTGAGCGGTCCGCCGTGCGCGGCGGCACTGCGGTAGACCAGGTCGCCGCCCGCGGGGTCGGTCTCCGCGACCAGCACGCGGCGCGGCCAGACGGCGGCGAGCGCGACGGCCGCGGTGGTGACGCCGGGCGAACCCTTGTCGGCGGCGAGAGCGATGAGCGCCATGTCTCTTGTACTCGCCTCTAGTCGGCGTCGGAGACGCGGGCGACGACGGCCTTGCCCTCGGACGCCGCGCTCGCCAGAGCCGCGGCCTCCTCCTGCGGGACGACGAGGGTGATGTTGAGGTTGCCGGTGCTCACGGTGGCGTCGCTCTTGGCCGCGATGGTGTTCACCTTGGCGTCGGCGACGAGGGGTGTGCCGCTCGCGGAGCTGCCGCCGGTGGAGCCCTTGCCGGTGGAGGTCCCGGAGAGGACGGGGAAGACGGCGACGGTGTCGCCGGACTTGATGTCGGAGGGGTACTGGCCCTCCTTCAGGGAGAGGCCGACGGAGGCCTTGCCCGCGGGCAGCGCGGCCTTCTTGGCGAACATCTCACCGACGGCGACGGCACCGGCGGGGATGTCGCTCTTCGCCTTGAGCTTCGCGAGGGCGCCGCGCTGCTCCCACTTCACGTAGTTGATGGAGTCGTCCTCGGCGACCATCACTCCGGTGATGTTCTTGTTCTCGACGGCGGCTTCTCCGGCGGCGATCGGCTTGGTGACCCGCACGACCTCGATCCGGTCGCCCGCGCGCAGCACGAGCACGGTGGCGCCGAGGGCGCCGACCAGGATGAGCAGGACGGCCAGCGCGGCAAGTGCCGGTTTGCGCTCGCGAGGCGGCGCGGGAAGGCGCTCACCGACTCCCGGCTGGGCCGGGACGGCAGAACGGTTGTTGCCCGCCCCCGTACGCTCCTGGATCTTCACGCAACTGCTCCCCGCACACCCAAGAAGATTCGGTCAAATATCGTCATCTGCGACACTCGCGGGTTTCTCACCCGGTCTCGGACGGGCTATTCAGCCCCAGGTCCGGTGTCAAGTCATCGCACCGTATCAGCAGCACATAAGCCCCTCAAGGCGCGTTAAAGATCGCGAACCTCACAGCTGTCATCGTTGTTCACGCGTGATGCGCGGGGTTCGGTTCCGGTGTCGTCGGGAGCGGCGAGAGATGGGTTTTGTGGCGCGTGTCAAAGCCTGTGCCATGATCCGTCGGCCCCGGGGACGACGCCCCGGAGGACCGGGCCGGTTCCCCACTCACGAAGGGATGCGACGCCACCATGGGCTCCCCCACGGAACACCCGTCACTCCTCCCCATAACCCACGCAACTCTGGCCGCCGACACAAGACTTCTGGCCGTCGTACGGGACATCGGTGCCCGGCACGGCTTCGACTACACGGACGACACGGCGACGGGGGCACTCCTGCGGGAGCGCAGGACGGCGGTCCGCGGGGCGGGGAACAGCGCGCCCGGCTGGCTGGGCGCGCTGGCGATCGTCGCTGCGGCCTGCTGGCCGTTCGCCGCCGCCGCGCTTCCGGCCCTCGCGGACCGCTCTCCGGCGGTCCGCTTCGGCCCGGCGGCCTTCCTGCTGGTGCTCGCGGTCTGGCTCTGGGTGCTCGTGTGGCGGCGCTGGAAGCGGGAGTTGCTGCATCCACTGCTGGCCGGGTACCGCGAGGTGCTCGGGGCGGCGACGGCGTGCGGGGCGCCGGTGACGCAAGTGCCGGACTGGCTGGTGGGCCGTTCGGAGAGCGGGACGGGGAAGGGAGTGGCGCCGATTCCGTCGTACGAGCACGCCGGGGAGCGCGGGGAGGCGGGTGCGCATACGTACACCCCGACCATGGACACAAGGGGCGCCGCCACCAGCACCCCGGCCGACCCCAGTATCCCGATTCCGGTGAAATCAGCCGCCGTATCCCAATACGAGGCAAGAGCGGATGAAGGTGGCTGGCACGACGAAGCGGGATGCGTCCTGCTGATCGCGGGAGGCATCGGGATCGGCTGGGGGTACACGCAGCAGGTCCCCCTCGGCTACCTGGCCGGCGCGCTCATCCCCCTGGCGATCGTGACATGGCTCGCGGGCAGCCGACAGGGCGACGAGAAGCGGAGGTTGCGCGAGGAGGCGCTGGCGTACGTGCGCGCGCTCGCGGCGGCGCAGGCGGCCGGCGCACGGGTTCCGGAACTGTCGCCGCAATTGCGCAAGTTGTACGCGGAGGAATGCGAGGAGCAGAAGGAATGAACCCTTCACGCGCATTCTCCCTCTCTCTTTTCGGCGCGAGGAAAGCGGTACGAGATGGTTGAACAACTGAATGAACGCACGGCAGTTAGCTCCGATTGACACAGCTCTCTGGTACAGACTTTTCGCGCGCCGAGTGATTCGTCATTCCTGTCACACGGACGCACGAAAGAGACGTAACCCCCCATGAGAACCCCCACACGCAAGTCCTCCATGGCCGCCGGTATCGCCGCGACCGGCGCGGCGCTGGCGATGCTCGCCACGTCGGCCCCCGCGGCGCACGCCATCATCGGCGGCACCGAAGTCCCCAACGACGCCTACCCGTTCATGACGGCGGTCCTGGAGAAGGGCCCGGGCGGCGCCCGCGACCGTCAGTTCTGCGGCGCGAGCCTGGTCACCCCCGACACGGCGGTGACGGCGGCGCACTGCCTGGTCGACGACGCGGGCAAGCCGGTGCAGCCGAAGACGCTCCAGGTGGCCGTGGGCCGCACGGTCCTGTCCTCGCGGCAGGGCCAGATACGCGACATCGCCAAGGGCGGCGTGGTCGTGCACCCCCGCTACCTCAAGGGCAAGGAGGCATACGACGTCGCCTTCCTGCAGCTGAAGAAGCCGGTGCGCGGCATCTCGCCCGTGGCGCTCCCCACGCAGGGGACGGACGCGCTGATCCGCCCGGGTCAGAAGGCGACGGTCGCGGGCTGGGGCAACACGGACACGGAACTGACGCACACGCCCGACCGCCTGCGTCAGGTGAAGGTGCCGATCCTCTCCCACGCGGAGTGCGGAACGAGCTACAAGGAGTACGACGCGAAGGTCAACTTCTGCGCGGGCGTCGAGACGAAGGACTCCTGCCAGGGCGACAGCGGCGGCCCCGTCTTCCGCAAGGTCCCCGGCCGCGAGGCCCCGATCCTCATCGGCGTCGTCTCCTACGGCGACGGCTGCGGCGCGCAGGGCGCCCCCGGCGTCTACACGTCCCTCAGCTCGTCGAAGCTGTGGAAGACGCTGGACGAGTCGGCGGCGGGGAAGAAGGTCAAGCGGGCGCTGAAGCGGCGCTGACCGCAGGTCGAGCGGGCGGCCCGGGGCGCACCACCGAGTCCCGGGCCGCCCGCTCAGCCGTCCCGCCCTGTCACCCACGCCGTCATCCGGTCCACAGCTGCGGCGAGTTCTCCCGCGTCGGCCAGGCGCAGACGCTCCTCGGTGACGTGGCCGTCGGCCAGGTCACCCAGTTGCAACTGTGCCTCGCCGGAGTCCCACACCGTCAGTTCCGCGAGCCGCTCCGGCCCGTCGATGCCAAGGGACGCGGCCTGCTTGGGCCGTTCGGCGGCCGGACCCTGCCAGACGACCTCGTACTCCGACGGGGCGAGCTCGGTGGCCAGCCGGTCGTACAGGGTGCGCAGCTCAGCCAGCTCCACCGGTGAATTCCTCCTTGGTCATGATTCTCTCGACGTTCCGCACCTCGGGGAACTCCGGCAATGGCAGACCCTTGCGGGCGGCCATTCTGCCGCGCAGGGAATTCGGCCCCTCGATCTGGGACCAGCCAGGTTCACCGCCGGGACGCAGAGAACTCAACGGTACGTCGTACTCCACGTAGCTCGTGCCCGGCGCCGCCTGGCGTCCGTACGCGGAGGAATCCGGCGGGTTCGCGACGTAGGAGCGGTCACCCGCTCCTGGCTGGACCCTGCCCTCCGACACCATCTTGTTGTACTCGTCGTCGGACATCCAGCGGCCTACCCGGGTCCACTCCTCGTCGGCTTCGTCACAGGACAGACCGAGCGGGTCCACCCATGCGGTCGGATTGGGTACGTAGGAGTGGTGATTCGGCGCCGGAAGGAGGCCGAGCGGATCAGGTGACTGATAACGGGCCGTGTCCGGCTCGTAATAGCGGAAATGGTTGTAGTGGAGTCCCGTTTCCTCGTCGTGGTACTGGCCGGGGAAACGCAGTGGACAGTCCTTACCGCCGCCGGATTCGCTGCGCGAACCGCCTGTGGGGCTGCCCCACAAGCTCGTGGCGGAGCTCCATGCCACCGCACCATCCTCGTCGATCAGCTCCGTGGGTGTCCCCGTCCCATCGGTGACGATGGCGTAGAAGTGGGCGTCGATCTCGCGCTGCGGAACGTCGCGGGCCGTCTCCGGAAGGCGGCGCACGCACTGCGCGACGGGACGCAACGAATCGGGCTTCCACTGCCACGTGGTGACCGTCTGTTCCCCGGTGCCCGCGCCGACCCGCACCTGTTCCGCGATCCGCGCCCCGTCCCAGGCGAACCGCACCCGCTCGAGCACCTCGCCGTCCGCTCCGATGTGCCGCTTCTCCACGCGGCGCCCCAGCGGGTCGTAGTGGTAGGACCAAACGGTTCCGTCGGGGACCGTCACGCGCACGAGGCGGTCCTCGGCATCCCACGCGTACGCCCAGGCCCGAGTCTTCCCCGAGAGCAGCTTCTGGGACTTGCGGACAGTCCGTCCCTGAGCGTCGTACTCGTAGAAGGTGCGCCCCGCACGGCGCAGCAGGGTGCCCGTGAAGTGCCGCTCGCCCTGCGTCGCGTGGTGCTCGGATTCGTCATCCGTCGGCCAGGACGCCGAGGAGACGTTCCCGGAGCCGTCGTACGCGTACGACTCGGACCAGTCGCGGCCGTTGACCTCGACTACGCGACCCGCCCGGTCCAGGACCAGGCCGCGGGTCCTGCCGTCGTGCTCCGTGACTTCCGCGAGATGGCCATCCTGGTAGTACCGGAAGTCGCGCCCCCAACGCGGTGCGGACGTCTCCGCGCTCGTCAGCGACTGTCGGGTCAGCCGATGATTGCCGTCCCACTCCTGGGCGAGCCGCACGCCCGGAAATAGCGCCCGTTCGATCTCGTGGCCGGCTTCGTCGTAGGCGAGCTCCATGCACCGCCGCGCGACGTGCAGGCCTGTGGGCCGGCCCGCGGCGTCGTACTCCCACGACGCGGGGACGCCGCTCGGCGTGGTGAAGCTCGTCCGTCGGCCGTTCGCATCGTAGGCCGCAGTAGTGGTGTCACCGTTGCAGCTCTCCTCGACGACCCGGCCCAGACCGTCGCGGACGAAGCCGATCCGCGTGTGTTCGTTCTCGGCTCCGACGAGCCGGCCCGCGGTGTCGTACGCGTACGTGGTGACGCGGTCGTCGCAGCGTTGCTGGACTACCTTCCCCAGGGCGTTGCGGATGTAGCGAGCCGTCTGCCCCGCGCCGTTGACCCTCTCTGCCAGGCGGCCGGCTGGGTCGTAGCTGTAAGTGAGCGAACGGCCGTTGAAGTCCGTCTCGGAGATGACGTTGCCCACTGGGTCACGTGTGTAGGTCCACGCCTTGTCCCGCGCGTCGCGCACCTCCCTCAGCCGGAGTTCGGTGTCGTAGGCGAAGACGAGACGCGTGTCGTCAGGGTTGATCCGCGCCGTCGCCAGATTGAATGGGCCGGTCTCGAAGCGGGTACGGGCCCCACCCGGTGCCCGGTGCTCCAGCAGGTTGCCCTCGCCGTCGTACGTCCAGCTCTCGGTTGCACCGTCAGGGCTTACCCTGCGGCTGAGCTTGCCTTCGAGCGTCCATGACAGCGTGGTGAGGCTGCCGAGCTGATCGCGCACGGCGACGATCCTGCCGAAGGTGTCCCGTTCGAACCGGGTCGTGCAGCCCAGGTGGTCCGTCTCCGCCACCGGCAGGCCGTGGGCGTCGCAGTCGATGCGGCGTTCGGTGCCCAGCGGGTCGATGACCGCGCTCAGATGACCGAGACGGTCGTATCGGTAGCGCGTCGTGAACCCGGCGGGGTCCGTACTCTCGGTCACGTTGCCCCGGTCGTCGTAGCGGTGCCGCCAGACGGCCCCGTCGGACGCGACGACCTCGACAGGCAGCTGCAGCTCGTCGAACACGACACTCAGCTTCGATCCGTCGGGGCGGGTCACCGAGGTGAGGTTGCCGTACGCGTCATGGCGGTACCTGGTCCGCGCCCCGTTCGCGTCGGTGCTCGCCGCCAGGTTGTTGTAGCGGTCCCACTCGTTGTGTCGGACCTGGCCGAGAGCGTCGGTTTCCGCCGTGACCTGGAGCAGTTCGTTGTACTCGTAGGTGGTGGTGAAACCGAGGCTGTCGGTGTACCGCGTACGCCGGTTCTCCGTGTCGTACGCCACAACGCAGTCGAGGAACCCGTCGGCGCCCTCGCCCCTGATGACGCGGTCCTGATCGTCGTAGGTGAAGCGGTACCAGGAGCCGTTGCGGTCCACCCACGACGTGATGTGCCCCTCGGCGTCGTAGAACAGCCGGAAGGGCAGCCCGCTGGAGTTGTGGATCTCGGTGAGGTTGCCTTGGCCGTCGTAGGAGTAGCGCAGCAGCTCCGTGCCGCCCGGCTCGCCGACGGCCGGGGAGGCCTCGCGGTCCGTCTCCGCCATGAGGCTGAGCCGCGTAACACGTCCGTCCACGGTCTCGACCGCGACGTGGTGCCCGCCCGAGGTGCGCATCGCTGTCGGGGTGCCGTCCTGAGCACGTTCCACGGTCACGCTGTGGCCGTTGCGGTCCGTGATGGCCCGCAGCGGAAGTGTGAAGGCGGCGAGGTCCCCGGCGGTGTGGGCCTGCGGGGAGAAGTGGCGGACGTGGCCGGTCCTGGGGTCGGTGATGCGCAGCGGCGCGCTGCCGCCGTCCCACTTCAGCGGCCACCGGGGGCCTTCGACCGGCAGGACTTCGGCACCCGGGCTTGGGACGGGATAGGAAAGGATCATGCCGTCCTCGCTCGCGAACAGGACTCCCTGATCATCGAGCTCGAGGCGCTCGTCAAGTGTGGACGCCCACGACTCACCGAAGTGGCGTCCCCACCGGTAGGTGGAGAGATGGGTGCGGCGGAGCACCATCGGGAGCAGGCCCGGGAGCGCGAAGTCCGTCTTGCCCATGATCATTTCACCCGTGACCATGTCGATCGGGTCGCCGTTCTTGCACCGCCCCTTAGTTGGCTTGCTCTTGGCAACCGCGTCGTCCGCGCCCTTGCGCAGACCTCCCTTGCCGAGCCCCTTCGCCATACCCTTCAGGCCGCCCTTGGCTAGGCCCTTCACGCCCTTGGCAAGTTTGGCGGCGGTGGTGATGCCCTTGCCGCCCGGGATGCAGTCCATGGCGGAGAAGGCCACATCCATGAGGGTGGCCTGGCCCTTCGCGTATTTGCTCAAGGTGTCGGCCAGGATGATCGCCCCGGCGACGATGACGATGGCGGCGAGGATGGGTCCGCCGACGATCATCGCGATCACGCCCACGACGGCGACGACGACCTTGCAGACGGCGACGATGGTGTCCCAGTTGTCGGAGACCCAGTCGCCGACCTCCTCCCACCACTTGCGGTTGGGGATACCCGCATCCGACGCCTCGTCGATCTTCTTCTTCGCGGTGCCCGCGGCCTCCTCGCGCATCTTGCGCGCGTCGGCCGCCATCTTCTTCGCCGCCTCCAGCGCACTCTTCGCGGAGTCGACGTCACCCTGGGCGGACTTCTGGGCCTTCTCCGCGGAGTGCGCGTTGCGGGTGGCGGCCTTGACCTTGTCCTCGTCCGGCTTGGGCACGTCCTTGCCGCCGCCGGGCTTGTCCTTGTACTTGTCGGCTTCCTTGCCGGCCCTCTCCACCCACGAATCGGCGGAGGAAAGACGGGACTTGGCGGACGACAGATCGGCCTGCGCCTCACGCCCCTTGACCAGCGCCTTGTCGGCCAGCGACTGGGCGCGCTCCAGCTCCGGCCAGTACGCGGACAGCGCGTCGCCCGCCATCTCGTAGGACGTGCGGAGCTTCTTCAGCTTGTCGGGGGCGTCCTCGAACTTCTCCGTGAACGCGTCGGCGGTCTTGCCCACCCACTTCAGGATGGCCTCGTCGCCCGCCATCCCCTTGATGTCCCGCAGCACCTTGCCCACGTCGTCGGCGAAGTCGTGCAGGTTCTTGGCCAGCGAGCGCACCCGGTGCGGATCACCCGGCGTTGGATCCTTCTCCAGATCCAGCACATGCCAGTCCCGCGGCCGATGGCCCCCCATGCGACGTTCCCCCGTTGCTCACTTCGCTTGCTGTCCGTACGCGAAAGCGAAGTTACTAAACGATCACCGTCCAGGAAAAGGCGCTCCTCAGTATCTGACGTGTCCTGCCGGTCTCCGACAAACCCTGGGAGGCCCTGTCCTACTCCGCGAAGCGGAACGTAGAAGTCACCGCGTCGAAGATGTCGAAGAACGAGTCCGCGAGTTCGAGGAGCCGGCTGCTGCCGGAGACCAGGGCCACCTTGCCCTCCTGGCCGGGGACCGGGATGAAGGTCTGCATGAGGACGACGCGGATGGTGCGCTCGTCGCCGGGGACGGAGACGTCCTCGATGCCGTACGTGCGGGCGGCGAGGCCGACGCCCGGGATGTCGACCGTCTCGACCTTCCGCCACGTGTCCCCCTCCCGCTTGGCCTCGCGGACGCCGAGCTGGGCGACGATGCGGTCCGGGTCGGTGGGGAGGACGTCGCCGTCCGGGGTACGGGCGCCGACCAGGGAGACGGTGACCGAGCCCGTCACCGGCGTATCGCCGCCGAAGCTCTCCGCCATGCAGCCGCAGTACAGCGCGCCGGACTGCCACGCGTCCTTCGACGCCTTGCGCAGGAACGCCTCGAACGTCTCCCGGTGCGGGGCGAGCTCCGGGCGGGCCCGGACGCGGTCGTTGATCATCTGGCGGATGGCGGCGTCGCGCGACTCGGGGCGCACGTCGAACTCCCACCACGTCTCCGGCACCTTGATGCTGAAGCCGCCGCGCGCGATGGTCTGCGGTGCTGTGTAGCGGGCCATGACTGGCACCCTTTCCGTCCCCCGGGCCGACTGTTCTCCGGTCCGCCTGATCTCCGGGCCGACTGTTCTCCGGCCGCCAGCCTACGGGCGGCCTTTCCGGGCTACTCCCCGGTGGCCCCGTCGATCCGCTCCCTGAGCAGGTCGGCGTGCCCGTTGTGGCGGGCGTACTCCTCGACCATGTGCGTGAGGACATAGCGCAGCGAGTACGTGTCGCCGCGGAAGTCGACGGAGATGTCGAGGGAACCGGCGCGGTTCAGTGCCTCCACGATGCCGCGGGAGCGGGCGCACTCCGCGTGCCATGTCGCGAACGCCTCGTCGGGGTCGGCGTCCGCCACGTCGAAGTCGGCGTGCTCGCCCGGGACCCGGCCCTGCCAGTGGGCGTTCGCCGCCTCGCGGCTCAGCACGTTCCGGAACCAGGACCGCTCGACCTCCGCGAGGTGCCGGACGAGCCCCAGCAGCGACATGTCCGAGGGCGGCACGGCCCGCTCCTTGAGCTGCTCGGCGGTCAGTCCCGCGCACTTCATCGCGAGGGTCTCGCGCTGGTACTGGAGGAAGGCGGTGAGCGAGGTGTATTCGTCGGCGGCGGCGTGCGGGGGGTCGGTTCTGCGGGGGACGGATATGGGGGTGGTGGGGGTGGTCGAAGTGGTGGGCGCGGCGGGCGTGGGGATCTCGTCTGGCATCGGGCCATCATGCCGATGCCGGGCGCGCGCCGCGTGGGATATCCGTGGTCCGCGCGCCGCCCTCGTACCGCCCGTCCCACCACCCGTGGTCCTCGGCTCGTCGCGACAGTAAAGTGCGGCGAATGAACGAGGGGGACGCTGTGGCCGTGGAAGCGAAGGGTGCGGGGCGCACGGGGGCGGACCGGGTTCGCCACGGCAACGGAGCGAGGCCCGCTCGGGGCAGCAGGGGGACCGGCCCGGGGCCGTGGCGCCGATCCCTCCTGGTCACCCTCCTCCTTCTCTCTTTCCTCGCCGCCGCCCCCGCCCCCGCCCTCGCCGCCGCCCCCAAACCACCCCCGCAAGAGTCCACCCAGGCCGCCGTACTCGCCGACCGCCTCCGCGAGAACCCCGTCCACGTCACCGACCAAATCCCCCGCGCCGTCCCCCGATCCACCGCCCCCGACTACGCCGAAGTGGCCGAAGGCATCAGGAAACGGACCGGCGTGCGGACCTACGTGCTCGTGCTGCCCGAGGGCGGTACCAGCATGGAGAGCAAGGCGTTGCTCGGCGCCGTGCACGACCGGCTCGGGCGGGACGGACTGTACGTGCTCATCGACGAGCACTCCGTCTCCCAGGCCGTCGCCTTCGGCGTGCGCGCGCCCGCCGAGGACGCCTGGTCGGTGCAGCTCCACGAACTCCCCTACGACGCCGGGCCTCTGCTCAGCTTCGAACGGTTCGCCGACATCATCGCGCTGGGCCCGAAGAAGGCCGCGGAGCGGGCCGAGGCCGCCCGTGAGAAGTACGGGTCGCGCGGCCCCGACGGCGGTCCCGGCGAGGAGCCCGACGAGCTGCACATCGGCCCCACCGACCGCCGCAACCAGTCCTTCGTCACCGGTATCGCGCTCACCGGCCTCCCACTGCTCGTCCTGCTGATCTCCCCGTACGTGCGCCGCTGGTGGCGACGGCGCCGGACCCCGCCCCTCGATGCCGTCTCCCTGAGCAAGGACGATGACGATGCGGGACCGGGACCGGTCACGCCCCGGCCCCGGGCCCGTCGGCTCCACTGGGCCGAGGGCGCCGTCGCCCTCGCCCTCGCCGCGGCCGTCGCCCTCACCGCGACCGCCCTCTTCGACCAGACCACCTCCAGTGCCTCGCCCCCGCCCACCGCCGCCGACATGGCGTCGCGCGTCGACCGCGTGGTGGACGGACTGCGCCGCGACCCGGTCTACAGCGACCCCGAGAGCCCCCGCCCCCTCACGGCCCGGCAGCTCGACGACCTCCGCTCCCGCACGAAGGACGCCGACTACGGCTCCGTATACGTCGCCCTCGTACCGCAGACGCCCGACGACGAGTCCGCCGGCGACACCGAGGCCTTCGCCGACGCGCTCCACCGCGGCCTCGGCAAGCCCGGCGTGTACGTCGTCGCCGACCCGCTCTCGGGGGACATCGACGTCGTCACGTACGACGTACGCATCGACGCGAACCGCATCGCCTTCGACCTCCCCGACGGCATCGGCTACGACGAATCCGAGAAGCGTTCCGCCGACCACCGGCTGGGCCAACGGCTCGACAAGCTCCTGACGTTCCTCGACGACTCGCCCCGCACGGACGACCCCGAGACCTCGTCGGTCGGGACCGGCGCGCCCGACCCCGTCGAGGACACCGCCCTGCCGCGCCTGTTCAGCACGGATTTCTGGCCAGGGCTCCTGGTGGGCGCGGTCGGGGCCGTGATCGTCCTCCTCGTGGTCGCCGCCGTGCTCGGGATCCTGGGGCGTGCGGTGCCGGGGCTGCGTACCGCCGCTCCGGGCATCCGCGTCATCCGACCGAGGCCCGGGGGCGGGGGAAGGGCCGGAGGAAGGAACGCGACGCTCGTCGGCTTCGACGCCCCCACCGCCCCCTCCGCCTCCTACCTCCGCCGCACCGCCCACGAGGAACTCACCGCCTTGGCCCGCGAGTTCGACCCCGACGCCGCCCTGCCCCCGGGTCTGCGCACCCGCGTATGGGACTGCCTCGACACCGCCACCCTGCTCGCCGACCGGGACGCCGGCGGGCCCGACGGCCGCGTCGACGACGACGTACCGGCCGCCGACCTCGCCGCCGCCGTCACGCTCGCCCGCATGGGCCGCGCCGCGCTCGCGAACCGCGACACCGACAAGCCGTGCTGCGCGCTCAACCCGCTGCACGGCCCGGCCACCGGCTGGCGCGACGCCCAGTACGCGCCGGAGGACAGCAGGCGTCGCACGATCCCCGTCTGCGACACGTGCCGCGCCTTCGTCACCGAACGGCCGGACCTCGCCCACACGCGCCGCCTCACGCTGCCGTCGCCCTCGGGCGGGCGCGGCGCCGACCGCGTCCCCTACGAGGACGCCGCGGGGCCGATGGGCGCCGCGCGCAAGGGTGTTCCGCAATTCATCCGCCAGGTACGGGAGTACGCCGGTGTCCAGTGACCCGAACCGCCCTCCGACCACGCGCAGCGCCGCGAAAGCCCGTCGTCGCCGCTTGCCGGGGGCCGCCGCATCCGCCGCCGCGCTGCTCACGGGCGGCGCCGTCCTCGCCCTCGTGACGTGCACGGCACCCGCGCTGGCGGTCGCACCCGCTGCGGCTCCGGCTCCGGCTCCGGGCGAGAAGATCGCGGAGGCGCTGACGAAGTCCCCGGTGTACGTCGATCCTTCGTACGCCGCGTCCGCCGTGCCGCCCGCCCGGCAGAAGGAACTCGCCCGGCAGATCGACGCCACCGGCCTGCCCATCAAGGTCGTCCTCGTACCGCTGGCCAAGGGCGACGCGTACGACGGGGAGGCGGACACGCTCGCGGGCGTCGTGCGCGACCGCCTCAAGGACCGCGCCCCGTCGGCAGACCGCACCCCTTCGCCGGACAGCGACCTCATCCTCCTCACCACCGACGGCGAGTTCCCCGGCTCGGTCCGCGGCCACGAGTGGCCCGGTGACGCGCATCAGGCCGAGGACGCCGCGAACGCCGTCGACCTCATGGACGAACTGGACGACGCGAGCCTCGCGGACCTGACCGCCGAGGCCGTCACGGTGATCGAGCGGGGCAACGGCACGGCGGAGTACGAGAAGCAGACGAAGAAGCTGGACGAGAGCCTGGCCGAGCACCGCGGGGCAGGGAGCGACGGCAAGGGCGGCGACTCCGGTGCCGACGGCAACAACGCTCCCCCTTGGGCCCTCATCACCGCCATCGCGCTACCGGCGCTGGCCCTCGCTCTCCTCACCCCCTTCCTCGTACGTTCCGCACGCCGCCGCTCCGGATCGGCCGCCGCCCCCTTCACCCTCCCCCGAGCCGTCTTCGCCGCGGCACGCGCCGCCGACGAGGCCGAGCTGCGCCGCCGCGCGGAGGCGGAGGTCCTCGCGCTCGGCGAGGCGGCGCGGGCGGCGGACGCGGGGGCGACGCCGGGGCTCCAGCGGGCCCTCGACGCGTACGCCGCCGCGGGCACGGTGCTCGACTCCGCACACGGGCTGCCCGACCTGGCCGGGGTCCTGGCCCTGGTGACGGAGGGCCGCGACGCCCTGGACGGCACCCCGGACCCGCTCCCCCTCTGCTTCTTCAACCCCCTGCACGGCCGCGCGGCCCGCACCATCCCCTGGCGCCCCCTGGGCCACCGCGATCAGCTGCACGTCTCCGCCTGCCCCGCCTGCGCCCGCGCGATCAGCGAATGCCGCGCCCCGGAGGTCCTCACGGACACGCCGGCCCCGGACGGCCGTCCCGTCCCCTACTTCGAGGTGGACGCCGAATCGAGCGTGTGGGCGGCGACGGGGTACGGGTCGCTGCTGGGCGACGCGGCGGGGGATGGGATCGCGGTGCGCGTGGGGCGGGGGGATTTCTCGCGGGGGCGCGGCGGGACGCGGGAGACGCGCGGCTGATTCTCACCGCCCCGGCCGGATTCCTCGACGGCGCGAGGAATCCGCACTTCCCCAGGACATCCACAGAACGGCAGCCGCCGGGGCAGGGCGATCATGGCAAAGTAGTGCCCGTGCAAGGCGACGCACCGGATAGGTAGCGTAGGGATTGCGCCAACGGGGCCGGAATCGTGAACAAATCCGGCAAGCACGGCGAGAACGGGGAGACATGTCCGGATCGGACTTGGTCGTCGACTTCCAGCTGCTCAACAAGTCGGCGAGCCAACTGAGCGCCATCGAGAAAGAGTTCAGGAATCTCGGTGAGTGGAAGGACGACATCAAGACCGCGGTCGGCGCGTCCGACATCAAGGACGCGATGGGCGACTTCGTGGACAACTGGGACAAGAACCGCAAACGCCTTCTCGAATCGCTCGACGAGGTCGGGAAGATGGTCGAGAACACGCGGGACGCGTTTCAGAAGCTTGAGGACCAGTTGTCGAAGAAGGGCAAGAAAGAGAAGTAACAGCCGCTTCGCACATTCAGGTTCATTCGGGGGAGAAGGAAATGGCACGGCCCAAGGACTGGCAACCACTGCGCGAGAGCGATCCCGTACCGGGCGACCCGGTCGCGGTGCGCGAGCAGGTCAAGCACATGAAGAAGATCGCCGAGTATCTGCGTACGCAGGCGGAGGCGCTCAATGCGATGGCCGACGCGGACAATCTCAAGGGAAAGTACGCGGAGAAGCTCGGTGAGGACTCCCGCGCCCTGGGCCGCAAGCTCGACGAGGCGGAGGACCGCTACCGCGAGGTGAAGGGCCACCTTTCCGGCTGGGCCGATGACCTCGAAGGGTTCCAGAAGCGGGCGGACAAGGCGCTGGACGACGCCAAGGACGCCCAGCGCGTCATCGACGCCCACGAGAACAAGCCGGACTCCGACAAGAAGGCCAAGGACGGCGACGAGAAGGACAAGAAGGGCGACAAGGACTCCGACACCGAGGATCCCGCCCTGAAGAAGGCCAAGGAAGACCTGTCGGACGCCCGAGGGCGTCTCAACTCCGCGGCCGGGGACTACGACGAGCGCGCGAGCCATTACGCCGGCAAGATCCGCAAGTCCATCGACGACGACATGGAGGACAGTTGGTGGAACGACTTCAAGGCCTGGGTCGCCGATGCCGACTGGATAGGTGACTGGGCGGACATTCTGAGCTGGGCGGCCACGATCGTGGGCATCGCCGCCATGTTCTTCCCCGCCCTCGGCGTCATCGCCCTCGTCCTGACCGCCATCGTCGCCGTCGCCCACCTGGTACAAGCGGCGACAGGCAACGGGTCGTGGTTCGACGTCGTCATGGACATCGGCGCGCTCAAAATGGCGCGCAACGGCGTGAAGGCCGCCAAGGCCATCAAGATGCTGCAGCAGAGCTCCCGCAAGACGGCGGCGGGAGTCGCCAAGGAAGGTGCCGAGTCCAGCGCCGCGGCGACCCGCAAGAACGCCATGAAGAACGCGGCGAAGGGCGAGAAGAAGGGCGGCGGCCGGTCGGGCGGCGACCGCCAGAAGAACCGTGCCCGTCGCCTGAAGATGGAACAGAAGAACCGCACGGCCGGCAAGAAGGCGGGCGACGAGGTGCGCGACGCCGAGATGCCCCAGATCACCGCACAGGAGAAGGCAGGCGTTCTCGGCGACGCCAAGCTCGGCCAGCAGATGAAGGACATCAACAAGTGGCGTGACACCTACCCGGGCAACACCAAGCTGGCGGACAACGCCAGCGAGGCCGCGCGCCAGAAGGACGCGCTCCGGGGCTCGTGGGCGGTCGGCACCGGCCTCGACGCCGCCGACAAGAGCGGCGACGCGGTGTCGGGCGGGGAGTACAGCAGGATGAAGGACCGGATGACCACGCCGGTGCCGGGGACATCGCGATGGTGACGCGGGAACCTCGCGAGGCGCGGGAACTGCGGGAGGCCCGGCGGGAGGCCCAGGAGGTGCGGGACCGGCGCCTGAACATCGGCGTGCTCGCCTTCCGGTGGATCTTCGTGCTGGCCCTGCTCCGCATGTTCGCCACCCCCGCGACCAAGGACTTCTTCGACGAGGAACTGCTGCCGTGGGCGACGTGGGAGTGGGCGCTGTGCTCTCTCATCCCCGGCCTGCTGATCTGGTTCGCGCGTGCGCCGAAGGACTGGCGGCGGCTGGAGGGCGAGCGCTCGCTCCTGCGCATCGCCCTCGCCTTCTACTTCCTCTACGCCCTCGCCTTCGCGCTCGCGCAGGACGTCCTGGTGCTCTGGGTCGCCGTCGCCGCCGCCCTCGCCGGCTTCGCCGGGATGTGGCATCTCAACCGCAAGGAACATCAAAGTGCCCGCTGACCAGCCCATACCGGGCGTGCCGTCCACCGAGCCGACCGACGAGTCCGCCGTAGAGCTGCCGCCCACCGGTTACCGCATCCTCCTGCCCTCCGAATGGGCCCAGATCCCGCTGCGCCACGGCACGGAGGACGCGGTACGCCGCATCCTGGACGAGGCGTACGCCCGTATCCCCGCCGACGCCCCGCGGGACAGGATCGGCCCGTACAAGCGCGAACTGGAGCGCCGCTTCCGCGCGTCCGTCGCCGAGGCCCAGCGCGGCAAGGGCCTGGACCTCTACCTGCCGGTGAAGCCCATGGGCGACTTCAACGTCGGGGCCTCGATCCTGGTCTCCGAATCCCTCGTGCCCCGGCGCCCCGGTCAGCCCCGTGACACGGCCGAACCGACCGAGGTGGCGGTGCAGTTGCTGTCGCGGGACGGCCGGGACGACGTGACGGACGCCGACCTGAGCTCGGGCGAGATCGACGGGGCGCTGGCGGTACGGCGCGAGCACGTCGCCGACGCCGCACCGGACAAGGGCGCCGAACTCGCCTCGCGGCGCGTCGAGTACATCCTTTCCGTGCCCGCCGACCCGGACCGCTGGTTCGTCGCCGCGTTCTCGACGGTCGGGGGCGGGGACCCGCGGGACGAGCTTGCCGAAGCGCTCGTCGAATGGTTCGACGCGGTGATGGCCAACTTCCGCTGGAGCCGGACATGAGCATGAGCACGGGTATGGGTGCGAGCGGGGGTACGGGCGTGAGTGAGCTGTTCTGGCCGATCCTCGACGTCGAGGGCGTCGACGACGACGCGTGGGTGATGGTCCCGCCCCGTGCCGGGCGCGCGGCGCCCTTCCCCGAGTGGGACGACATCGGCGCCTGGTCCCGGGAAGTCGCCGAGGACCTGTGGACGGACAGCGACCTCGACCCCGGCCCCGACGGCGTCGACTTCGTCGCGGGCACCCTGCTGCGCACCGCGGAGGCCCTCGCCCCGCCCGGCTCGGACCACTGGCTCTTCCTCCACCTCGACCACCCGGCGGACGTCCCGCTGCCCGTCTGCGCGGCGCTCGGCCCGGCCGCGGGACCGCGCGAGGAGACCCTCCGCGCCCTCACCGAGGCGGACGACAGGAGCGCGGTCGAGCCGCCGGTCGTGAAGACGGTCAAGTCCGACAGGCTCGGCAAGGGCATGACCACGTTCCGCTACGTCCCGCAGGAGGACTCCCCGCACCTGCTGGCCTGCGTGCGGTACGCCTGGCAGGTCGAGGAGCACGGCGCGGACGTCGTCATCTGGACGGCGTCCGAGGACATCGCGCATGTCATGCGGGCGGCGGAGGACCTGGAGAACCTGGCGCGGACGCTGAGCATCTGGACTCCCTGACCGGACTGCCACCGCCCCCGCTTCACGACGGCCCCTGCGCCTCCCCGGGCCCCGGCCCCGGCCCCGGCATGCCGATCCGATGCACGAAATCGTCGAGGTCGTCCATGGCGCCCAGCACCCGTCGCGGGTCGGGGGCGGACACGATGACCACGACGTCGCATGCGCTCGCCTCGTGACGCCAGGCGTAGCGCACGCCCGCGACGAGCGTGCCGCCCTCCGACTCCGCGCGCGGCAGCTGCGTGTAGCGCAGGGAACGCAGGCCCGTGCCGAGCAAGTCGCTGGTGAAGTCCTCCACGATCGGCTTCTCGACGAGGTCCGGGTCGTCCGTGGTGACCAGGGCCCGCAGGCTCTCGTCCCGGTCGCCCTCCGCCTCGATCGAGGCGACGTACACCGGCAGCGGCATCAGGCGCGGGTCGGGCAGGTGGAGGTATACGTCGAACCCGGGGTGGCTCAACGGAAAGCGCTCGGCGCAGGAACGGAGCGTCGCCGCCAGGATCTTGAGGTCCTTGCGGCTCGGCTCCAGGCCGCTGTCGCCCCACCACGCCGCGGACAGGTCGCGGCCCCACTCCTTGGGGCCCTTCCACGGGGTGCCCTCCCAGGAGTTCGGGATCTGCATCCACAGGTCGGTGTCGTAGTCCACATGCGGCCGGCTCACGGGCGACTCCATCGGAAGGTGCACATCATCGCGTCGAACAGCTCCACGAACAGATCCGCGTACTCGGCGTACTCGGCGGACTCGGCGGACTCGGCGGACTCGATCTCCTCGACGCCCTCGGCGAGCGTCGAGAAGACGACACCGAGCCAGCGCCCGGGATCGCCCGGCACGGGAACCACGTAGTCCACGCGACGTGAGGCGAGCTCGCCGCCACCCGGTCCCCCGGCGGCGACCGTGCGTTCCGTACGGACCGCGCTCACGCCGTCGACGTCCACAACCGTGGCCTCGCCCGCCCGGCCCGGCGATTCCAGCAGACGGCGCGAGACCGCGGACGGGTCGACGGCCACCTCGTCCGGGAACTTCATCTCCGAGACGACGATCGACGCGGGGACGGCGATGCCGTGCATGCGCTCGACCGGGAGATAGAGGTCGAGCGCCTCGGCCTTGCGGGCCTCCTGCACGGCGTCCTTCAGACGCCGCTCCAGTTCCCGCCGGTACGGCCCGACCTTGTCCCGCGGCGCGTCCGCGGGCAGCGTCGCGAACGCGTCGTCGACGAGGGCGCGGATCGCCTCTTCGGTGCCGGTCCGCATCGGTATGCGGGCCCATTCGGGCGGCAGGATCAGCTGGTAGCCGCGGGGGGCGGTGGCGGTGCGGTCAGTCACGTCGTCGGGCCTTCGGCAGGGTGCGGAGTGTGGGCAGCGCCCATTGGGTGAGCGGTGCGAGGAGCGGTACGAGTACGTAGACGACCGACCCCGTGGCGAAGCCGGTCAGGCCGTTCAGGAGGGCCGCGCCGAAGACCACCACCGGCACCCCGAAGTCGCGCCGGGGCGAGCGTTCGTACTTCAGGATCAGCCAGATCACGAAGGCCGTGGCGACGACGCCCAAGGGCCCCAGCACGTACCGCAGGACGAACAGCGAGACGTCCTCCGAGGCGGCGCCCGCGATCATGGACGTGCAGTACAGGAGCGGGGGCACCATCGAGATCACGCGCACCACGCCGACGTCCCTGGCGTAGGCGCGCTCCGCCTCCTCGGCCACGCGCTCCCGCTCCGCGCGGTCGCGGTCGAGCGCGGCGAAGTAGCGCTCGCCGGGCTCGCGACGTTCCCCTCGGCTCATGTTCACCAGGAGGACCCCACTTCGGCGGTGTACTCGTTCTTGTAGGCCTGGAACGGCTCGAAGTACGGCTTGTCCACCGTGTCGCTCGACCCGAGGGCCTTGCCGCCCAGGTCGATGCCCTGGCCGGAGAGGAAGACCTGCTGGTTGAGGCGGAGTTGGCTCTCGGCGCCCCGGCTGGCGGCGTGGACGGCGTCGTTGCCCGCGTGGGCGCCCCGCATCCTCATCATGTCCTTGTACGCCACGGCCGCGTCCTTGTCGCCGCCCGCCCTGACGATGTCCATCCTGCTCGCCTTGGGCACCGGCGCCTTGGCGGCCAGCTTCTCGGCGCCCGCGCCGGCCTTGGCGGCCACGGCGTCGGCCTGCTCGATGGCTGCGCGCGCGGCGCGCTTCTGCGCCTTGGTGGCGCTCTTGCTGGCCAGCGTGCGCCCGGCCTGCCCGTACACCTTGTTCATGCTGTTCTTGGCCGCGCCCGCGGCGGCCTTCTTGGCGCCCTGCCCGGCGGCGAGCCGGGTGGCGGCCTGGCCGGCCTTCAGGCCCGACACCGCACCGCGGCCGAGCCCCATGGTCGCCAGCGCGAAGACGTCGAGGGCGACGTCGGCCCAGGAGCCCTGCCCCGCCGCGGCCATCACCACTCTCGCCACAAGGACCGCGATTCCCGCGGCGAGGACCACCCCGATCCCGATGCCGGAGATGAAGATCGCCGCGATGGCGAGCGCGGTGGCGACGTAACTGGCGATCTCGATGACGACCTTCAGCCAGCCGGCGTTCTTGTCGATCCAGTCCTTGACGTCGTCCCACCAGCTGTCGGTGAGGGGGTCGTCGTCGATGGCGTTCTCGATCAGGGTGGCCAGCTCGTCGGCCCGCTCGTGGTAGCGCTCGGTGGCCGTCTTCAGATCCTCCTTGGCCTGCTCCTCGTCGCTCTTGGCGAGCAGGCGGGCGTCCTCGGCGGCGGACTGGACGATCCGCAGCTGCTCGGACCAGTCCGAGAGGTGCTTCCGGACGCCTTCGTACCGCTCCGCGGTCTGGTCCAGCCTCTCGCCGAGCTCACCCGCGCCCTCGGTCAACCGGTCCGAGTACTTGCCCTTCAGGCCGTCCTTCCTGGCGATCCTGCGGAGCTTCTCCGCCTGGTCGCGCAGCTTCTTCGCGACGCCGGTCATGTGCTCGACTTCTTCGTCGATGGCCTTGGGCGAGCCGGGCACCGGGTCGCTGTCGGCGAGCGGGTGCCAGTCCAGTGAGGCGCGCGACACGGCTACTCCCCCTCCCCGGCACCGGACTTGTGCCGCTCCTTCTTCCGCTTCCGCGCGGCCTCCGCGAGATCGAGATCGGCCTTCTCGAAGGTCTTCCGCGTCGACTCGACCCAGCCGCCGATCTCCTCGATCTGCTCGACGAGCTTGCCGCGGTGCCGGTCCCAGTTGTCCACGAAGGTCGACATGGCCTCAACCATGCGCTCCTCCCCGACAACCCCCCTGAGCTCCTTCTTCCACTCGTCGATACCGTCGAACTCGTTCTTGATGGAGTGGAGTTGCTTCTCCGTCGACTTGAGCAGGGTGATGTCGACGGACAAGTCCGGAACGCTCACCTGAAACCCCCCGTCAGTTCTGGACCACGGCCCCACGCCGAACTACTACAAGCATGTAGAGCGAAGCTATCACCACTCATCCACCTCCCCACCTTCGCCACGCGAGTCGCACTGGCAAACGGATGCCGAACACCTGATACCTGAATTACCAAGTCAGAACGAACCTTTCCGCCCGCCCACTTCGCATTACGACACAGTGACGGTCGTCGACATTTCCGAACTTGCCCGGCTTTCTCCCGTGGCAGCCTCGGCGGTCCGCTGGATAGCGTCGTCCCGTTGGAGGCGCCGCACGGGGAGAGAGTCCGCAGTGTCAGGACCAGACTTGACGGTCGACTTCGACTTCCTCACGGATTCGGAGCGCAAGCTCGGGCAGCTCAAGAAGACGTTCGAGGACATCGAGAAGCGCCGCGACGAGATGGACAAGCACTGGGGGTCCAGCGAGATCGCCGACGCGATGGCACAGTTCGTCGACAACTGGGACGACTACCGCACCAAGCTCATCGAAGGCCTCGACTCGGTCGGCAAGCTCGTGTCCGGCACGAAGAAGGCATTCGGGGATCTCGAGAAACAACTGGGCAGGCGCGACGAGAAGAAGCCGAAGAAGTGACCACAGCGACATCCAAGCGACGCCCGGCCGACTGGCACCCGCTCCGCGACTCCGACCCGGTGCCCGGAGACCCGGAGGAGATCCGCGACGAGGTCAAGCACATGCTCTCGGTCGCCGAGAAGCTTCGCGCCCAGGCCAAGAACCTCAAGACCCTGAGCGAGGAGACAACCTCAAGGGGAAGTACGTCAAGCGGCTGCGTGAGGACTCCTCCACTCTGGAGAAGCACATGCGGGAGGTGGCAGGCCGCTACGAGCGGGTCCACGGGCACCTGACCAGCTGGGCGAACGAGTTGGAGGGCTTCCAGACCGAAGCGGACGACGTCCTGCGCCGGGCCAAGGAGAAGCAGGACGAACTCGAGACGGAGAAGGCCAAGAAGGTCGACTCCGGCGGCAAGGAGACCCCGAAGCCGTCGGCCGGCGGGACGGATCACGATCCGCTGCAGGAGTACCGCAACCAGCTGGCCGGCATCACCAGCGACCGCGACACCCGCGCCGGCCACCATGCGGGCAAGATCAAGGGCGAGATCGACGACGTCATCGAGGACTCGTGGTGGGACGACCTCAAGGGGTGGTTCCACGACAACGCGGACTGGATCAAGACGGTCCTCGATGGACTCGGTTGGATCGCGACCATCGCCGGCATCGTCGCCATCTGGATCCCCGGTCTGAACGCCCTGGTCCTCGGCATCGCCATCCTCACCATCCTGACGAGATCCATGCTGGTCGCCTCCGGGGACGCGTCCTGGACCGATCTGGCCTTCGACATCGGCGGTCTGCTCCTCATGGGCATCGGACGCGGTGGCATCAGAATGCTCAAGGGCGCGAACAAGGTCACCAGTGCCGCCGCTCAGACCAGCCGGACCGCGGGACTCAAGGCGGGCCTCAGGTCGCACAAGGGAATGCTGAACGACCTGAGCAGGGCCATGTCCGGTGCACAGGACGACGTGTCCCGGAAGTTCTTCTCGGACCTTCGCCGCTTCACCCTGAAGAAGATCTCCAGGGACACGGGCTGGTGGCCAAGGGCCCGACCGAGGTATCCACGGCCTCCAAGTGGCTGCACCTCGGTGACGACGAGGCGGCCGGGCTCCTCGGCCAGCTCCGCTCCAACAAGGGTGCCTTCCCCGACGCCGTCGCGGGAGGCGCGTCCAAGCTCGGCCACGCTGGATACGTGGCATCCATGGGTGCCGCGTACGGTGGCATGGGCGTCGATGTCGTGGACAAATCGCTGAGCAAGAGCGACTCCATCGGCTGGCTGGACCAGCAGGGCCTGGTGCCCGGGGACAAGCCGTACAACGAGGACTACAACACCTGGAAAGAAAGCGGCTGGATGCCCGCCCCCGACACTCACTGGTGAGAACTCGGATGCACCACCGGGGCACCGTCGACGCGGCACAGAAAGCAGGAGAAATGGCCGACTCTCTCAGAGAACAATTGGGCACGGGGCCCAATTTCAGAGTGCGCGTGACCATCATCGGAGCACTGGTGTCGATCGTCCCGCTGATCGGTATCGCACTTCTGTTGCCGGACGGCGGCCGTGATGCCCTGTTCTGGATCTACTGGGCACTACTGACCGGATGCCTGCTCAACCTGGTGTGGATCCTGATCAGGAATCCCGTGCCCAGCACGCGCCCCCCGCTGTTGACCCGTGATCTCGCCATGGGCTGGGCTCTCCTGCTGCCCAGTCTCTTCAGCTCCTTCTGGCCGGGAATCATCGGAGCCCCCCTGTTCACCGTATTGGTCGGCGCGACGTCGGTCGCAGAGAAGATGCGGAAGCGCAGTGCAACACCCTGAGAATCCGACGCCCCGGCCGGAGAGCATCACCGGATCTGCCCGTGTGCCCAATGGGTTCAACATCGTGCCGCCACCCGGCTGGGACACCATTCCTCTCCAGCTCGGAACCAGGGAGGCGATCCAGCGGATCGTGCGGAAGTCCGTGGCGCAACTCCCGGCGGGGTTTCCGAAGGACGACATCCCAAAGGCGCGGCTGCAGCTCACGAAGGAGCTGAAGGAGACGGTTCGGCGAGCCCGGAAGTCCGACGGCCTGACCCTCTATCTTCCCGTCGAGCCCATGCATGGCGTGATCATTCCCGCCTCCTTCGTCGCCTCCGAGCCGCTGGCCGCCCCGCGGCCGGACATCGGCCCCGAGGACGTGCTCCGAGACCTGGCACGCGACTCCGAGGACGCATCGGTCCACGAGCTCGACGGAACCGCTGCCGTACGCACCCTGCAGAAGCTGCATGCCGATCCCGACAAGGGAGTCGAGGTGCCGTCCTGGCAAGTGCAGTACACCGTGCCGATCCCCGACAGCACCCCCGCGCAGTGGCTGACGTTCTCCTTCAGCACGCTGATCGCAACCGGCATGGAGACCGAGTTCACCGAGACCCTGGTCGAACTCTTCGACGCGGTGATGACCACCTTCCGATGGAGCTACGCATGCTGATCGTCGAGACCGATTCCGACCCGGGCGTGTGGTTCCACATGCCGCTCACCGACAGCAAGTCGGAGTTCGCGCAGTGGCTGGACATGCAGCTCGACGCGGTCGGCCTGGTCCATCAGCGCAAGCTCACCTGGCGCGAGAAGCGGCAGATGAAGAAGTTCCTCGAGGGCTCGGCCGCGATGCTGCGCGACCGGATCGGTGCGGAGCAGGCGTTCGTCTTCGGCCCGATGCCGCCGCAGGCCGCACCGCTGGTCCTCTTCACCAAGCAGTTCGCCTGCGACGAGGCCCACAGCACCGAACACCTGAACATGCTGGCCGTCCCCGACTCTTCGGCCGCTCCGGGGCAGCGAGTGGAGACTGCGCCTTTCGTCTCCCCCCACTTCGGCGAGGGGCTGCGCTGCCTGCGCAGCTGGACCGGCCCCGACGGAGAACTCATGCTCTCCGTCACGTACGCGTGGAACGACCCGACCCACGACATCGACCTGGTCCTCAAGGGGCACTACGACGACCCGGCCCTCCTCGAAGCCTCCTTCGACGCCATCGACGACTTCGCCCGCACGCTCCGGCTGGCCCCGACCTCCATGTGACCGCCGCCCGCGACGGGCACCGCCCACCGCGTCACGACACGGTGACAGTCCGTGGGAATCACCCGATTCGCCCCGCTATCCAGCCAGTTTCGACCCTGGCGGAACCCGGAACCCCACGGTTAACGTCGGCACGCTGGAGACACCCCTCGCCCCACCGGGAGCCGACCGTGAACCGCCGCACCATGCCCGTCACCGCCGCGCTCGCCGCGACCGCTGCCCTGCTTCTGACGGGATGCGGCGGCGGGAGCGACAGTGACTCCAAGGACAACGACAAGATCGCCGGGGCCGACGACGGTTCGGCGAAGCCGAAGAAGTCGGCCGACCCGTCGGGCGCGCCGGCCGCGGACAAGCCGGACGGCGTCGACGTATCGCTGCCGAAGAGCATGAATCTGGTCTTCGACTGGGACAGGCCGAAGGACAAGAACGAGGCGGCGGCGATGGATGACGCCGCGAACTTCATGCGGGCGATCTATCGGGGCATCGACAAGCGCACCTCGAAGGACGCGGCGGTGTCCGCGTATTCCACCGGCGAGGGGCTGCACTACGCGAAGGTGCAGATCGACAACCGGATCGACGGCGGCTGGACGGCCACCGGGACCCGGCGTCACTACCAGGCCACCACTCGTTCCGCCCAGAACGGCAATTCGGTGGAGGTCGCCTTCTGCGTGGACTCGAGCAAGTTCTACGGCAAAGAGGTCAAGACCGGGAAAGTCCTGAAGAGCACGCCCAGCATCAAGGACTACGACCACTTCAAGGTCGTGATGGTCAAGTACCCCACGGGTGACGCTCTGTGGCAGGCCTCCAAGGTGTTCGTCGAGACGAAGGCGAAGCAATGCCAGTGAACAGATCACGGGTCACGACGCTCGGTACCGGCGCGGCGGCCCTGACGCTCGCCGTCGGAGCGCTCGCCCTCACACACCCGGCGTACGCCGCGGAGCCCAGCAGCAACGGCGATGGCGGAAGCACCGAACAGCAGGGCGGCAGCGACAAATCCGGTGGCGGCATCTACGCCGCCGCCAAAGTCACGTACTCCGGCTCCGTCGCCAAAGGCGGCGGCAGCGGCAACGTGACGTCGTCCGACGTCAACTGGACGCCGCCGCCCTGCTGGTACGCACCGAAATACGGGGCCAAGGAATTCAAGAAGAAGATGTCGAAGGAGCTCAAGGACGCGGCGAGCGCGCCCGGGATGGCCGGGCACGCGGGCGCGGCGATCAATGAGCTCCAGCGTCATTACGAGGACGACTACGGCTGGACGGACACGCCCGGCTACAAGGACTACAACGTCGACAAGGACGGCGAGGGGATGTTCTGGGCGGCGGTCGAGAACCCCGACGAGCCGGACTACCTCAAGCGGACCTCGTGCAGTGACATTCCCTTCTGGGTCGAGAACGGCGAGGCGCCGCCGCCCCAGTACGAGGAGGCCATCAGCCCGGAGATCCTCGCGGCGCTCGCCTACCAGCACATGGAACTGCCGAAGACCAAGGTCACCCTCGCCCCCGACGGCACGACCAAGGTGAAGCTGCCGACGTGGGCCTGGCTCGACAAGGCGGCCTTCGACGAGGTGAAGGCGACGGCGGCGATCAATGTCCCCGGCTTCCGGATCGAGGCGACGACGACGGCGAAGCCCAAGTCGCTCACCCTCGACCCCGGCACCGCGGACGCGACCACGCTCCCCGCGAACGGTGAGTGCCCCCTCGTCGGCGAGACGATCGGCGAACCGTACGCGAAGGGCAAGTCCAAGGAGACCCCGCCCTGCGGCATCGTCTACGGCCGCTCGTCCGCCGGCTCCACGTTCCCCCTCAAGGCCTCCCTCACCTGGGAGATCAGCTGGACGGGCACGGGCCAAGCCGGGGCCGAGCCCATGCCCGACGGCAAGATCGAGGCGGTCCAGGACGTCACGGTCGAGGAGATCCAGTCGATCAACCGTTGAGGGCCCCCGCCTGCTCCCAGTGAAGCGTCCCGGCCACGGTGTCGAAGAGTTCCACCATCTGTGGCGCCAGGCCCTCCATGGGGGTGGAGAAGGTGAGGTTCAGCCACTGGCTGCTCGCGGGGACCGGGACGTGATACGTCACCGTGGTCGTCGCGAGCGTGTTGCCCATCTGGCGCTCGGGATCGGCCGCTTCGGTCTTCTCCGTCCGTACGGCGTCGCCCGCGGCGTCCAGCCTCCGCACTTCGGCGGGCCGCCCCGTCTCCGCGAGTCTGCGCGCGAGGTCGTGCGCCGTGGCGCAGCCGGGCCAGCCGTCCGGGATCAGGCTCACGAGCAGTGAGGAGGCCAGCGGGAGACCCTCGACGGTCAGCAGCGAGATGTAGAGCTCGACACCGCCTTCGCGATGGGCCGCCTTCGCCTGCTTCTGCAGGTCCCGCATCAGGCGTTCCTTGAGTACGGGCGCGTTGTCGATTCCTTCGAACTGCCGGTCGGCCAGTGCGGCGATGCCTCGGTCGCGTTCGTCGGGATCCAGGTGCAGCTGGAACCATCCGGCGGGGACGAGGATCGTGTAGTCGCTGGGCGGGGTGTCCCATGTGGTGCGGAGAGGCATGTCAGAGCTCGCTGGGGGGTTCGGGGGCACGGGTCGGTTCGGGCTCCGGCGGGACGGGCACGAGGCGGAGGGAGGGCATGACCCGGTCCACGAGGTCCGTCAGCTCGTTCGTGCGCTCGAAGTTGAGCCACCTGGCCTCGACCAGCAGGATCTCCTCGTGGCCGGTCGGCCAGACCCAGTACCGGACACACTCACTGAGCTTCTTGCCCCAGCCGAGGCGTCGCTTCTCGACCAGTACCGCCTGCACCCTCACGGCGGGGCCGATCGGCAGTTCGACCTCCGTGATCCGGGCGTCGCCCTTCACTTCGGCGTAGGACCACTTCAGCAGCATCCCCTGGTACTCCTCGGGGGTAGGCCGCGTCACCCCGTCCTCTCCGTAGGCGATGACGTTCATGTCCGCCAGGAACACGCCGCTGTCCGTGTACGCGACGGCGCTCAGGATCGGCCCGGAATCCTGGACGGACAAGGCGTGTTCCTCCAGTTCCTGCTGGAGCGCCGCCTTGCTGACGCCAAGGCGCAGAGGGTCGAACTGTCCCACGAGGCGTGCGGCCAGTGTTCTGGCTTCGGCCCGAGTGCCCTCATGGAGAGTGAGATCGAGCCATCCGCCGCCGAAGTCGAATTCGGCGATGAAATCGTCCTCGGGGCCCCATGCACGGCCGTCCGGACTCCGTTGTTCCCGCTCCATCACGACACCTCGTCGATGAATAGGCCGCCGGCCGTGACTACACTTCCGGCGAAGCTGAGCTGCGTCGCTCTGCGCGACATCTTGTTGACATCGAACCCGACATCGTCCAAGCCCTTGCCCAGGTTCTTGGCTTGACTGAGTGACGATGCCGCGGATGCGTCCGCCAAGGTGATCGACTTGCCGATGCCCTTCATATAGCTGCCGTTACCGGTTTCCTTCAGCGTCCGTCCCATCTCACGGTATCCGCCCTTGAAAGCGTCCTTCCAAGTCGCCCCCTTGAAGAGTTCGGTCACGGGCTCACGGAGCGACTTCTTGATGTCGCCCTTTTCGAGCCCCTTGACGACACCTGCGTCACGGTTGAACTTCTGGCGGGACCGCTTGAACTGCCGCCCGGTCAGCTTGCCGTCCTTGGCGGCCTGCATGCGGTCCGCGAGACCCTTGGCGTACTTGCCGCTGACCTTGGACATCGCCTTGCCCACGCCCATCATCAGCAGCCCCACCGCGGCCGTGGCGAGCGCCGTCCACGACTCATCACCCATACCGACCTGGATCGCCGTACAGGCGATGTTGACGATCGTGGCCACCATGGAGACGGCGCCGAGAAATCCTGCCAGCCCCTGGCCGACGATAGGAATCCAACCGACCGCGAGAGCGGCGATACCGGCCCATTTGGAGATGTCCTCCGTCCAGTTCGCCACGACGTCCACGACCTGGGAGAAGTCGTCCCAAAAACCATCCTTGAGCGCATCGTCGGAGATGACGTCGTCAATGGCATCGCGGGCCTTGCGCGCCGCCTCGTCGCGGATGCTCTGCGCCTTCTTCAGCTTGTCGCGGGCCGCTTCCAGGGACTTCCCGGCGGCCTCCGCCCGGTCCTCCAGTTTCTCCTTGCGGCCCTTGTCGTCCCCCTTCGCTCCGTCGCCCTTGTCGGATTTCCCGGAGAGGCCGTCGAGGCTCTTCTTCGCGGCGCTCTTGTCGGCCTCCGCCTCCTGGGCCTCCTGCCGGGCGATCTCGGCGATCCGCTGGGCGCGGTGGAGTTCTGTGGCGTAACTGCCGGGCGGCGCTGCGGCGTTCGACTCGTAGTCGGCTCCGTGGTCCACGATCCGGTCGCCGACCGCATCGGCCACCGTCTTGTAGCGCTTGTGCGCGGCCTCCAGACGGCCGCGGCACTTCTTGGCCTTCTCGCGGAACTCTTTCCCGGCGTCGCTGTCCCACGACGTCACCTCGGAAGCCGCCTTGAGGTGCCGTACCTGGCGTTCGAGTTCGTCGGCCGTCTTGCGGAGCTTGCGGCCCAGCTGTTCCAGGCGGTCCGGGTCGCCGGGAACCGGGTCCTGGTCGGCGAGCGGCTGCCAGTCCCTGGGGCGTGCGCCGGCCATCAGGACTTCTTCTTGTCGGAGTCGCGGAGCGCCTTGGCCAGCTCGCTGTCGATCTTCTCGTACGTCTTCGCGGCGGCCTTCGCGATCTCGCCGAGACGCTTGATCTCGTCGCCCAGTTCCTCGCGGTGTTTGTCCCAGTTGTCCACGAAGTCCCCGAACTGCCAGGACAGGTCGTGCTCTCCGAAGTCGTCCTCGTACTGGCCCTTCAGCTTGTCCAGTCCGTCGAACGCGTCCTTGATCCTGCCAAGACCGACACCCATCTCGCGGATGACGTTCAGGTCGTCGATCCTCGCGTACTCCCCCACGAGCCGTCCCCTCTGTCGCGTCGTGGTCCGTAAGTTCTCGCATGCGAACAACGAAGGCGGGGCGGGAACGGCGGAATCCTCCCGCCACCCCCGCCCCGAAGGAGCCGAGTCCCCGGCTACTTGCGCGCAGCCTTGCCCAGCTCGTCGTCGATCTGCTCGTACTTGTCCGCGGCGTTGGTCAGGTAGTCGCCCATGCCGTCCAGGCCGTCGATCGTCTTCTTCGCGCCCTCGACGAACTCGTCGAAGTTCTCGTCGAACGCCTTCGAGGCGCTCTTCGTGACGAAGCCCGTCTCGACGAGGTGCTTGATGTACTTCTTCAGGCCGTCGAGCTTCTCGTTGAGCTTGTCCTTCTCCTTGACCACGTGCTTGGCCGCGTCTCGCATGTCCTGATATGTGACATCAAGGTCCTTGGCCATGAGGCTCTCTCCCAATCAACTCGCCGCAGGGCCAACCCCCGTGGCTCCCGTAACGCGGATGGTGTGATCTTCCGCTCTTGCGCCAGCAGCTTACGGGTGGGGCGGATGGGATCACAGTCCGGTTCAGTCACAGCTCTGCTATGAGCGAGTGCGAAGGGATGTGAAGGGAGAGAGAAGGGAGAGAGCGGCGGGCGCGTTCCGTTCCGGGAGGTGCGGCTGTGCGCAGGCCGTTGCCTGTGGGAAGGGTGGAGCGGATATCGTCAGGCGCATTGTTCAGCTCCGGGGAGGACGATCGTGCGCCTGACTCTGACCGTCGTCGATCCGTTCGGCGGGGACTCCGCCGACGTGGTTCTCGACGCCGATCCCGAGTCCACCGTGCAGGACATCGCGGTGGAACTGGCCCGGCAGGTCGGCCGCAGCGGCGCGCAGGTCATTCCGATCGGGCACGGGCAGCAGGCGCCCGGCAGGGGTGCGCCGATCATCTACGTGGACGGGTATGCCGTTGATCCGTCCGCCACCGTCGTGACCTCGCCGCTGCGCGAAGGTGCCGTCGTCAGTCTCGACGATCCCGCCGGGTGCCTGCCCGGTGAGCCCTCCGGCCTCGTCGAGCTGCGCGTCGCGAGCGGGGCCGCCGCCGGGGCCGTGCACCGGCTCGGGATCGGGCGGTACGACATCGGCAGCGGGCCCGCCTCGTACATCCGCATCGACGATCCGGAGCTGCCCGCCCGCGCCCTGACGTTGTCAGTCGCAACCGACGGCACCTGCCAGGCCACCCTCCACGGCACCCCCGAGGAGAAGGAGGGCGTCACTCTCGACGGTGCGCCCTTCGGGGTGGAGAAGGAGGAGGACGAGCCGGTCGAGGCCGCGGCGCCCATGGAAGGCGAGTCCAAGAAGGAGCGCAAGGCACGGGAGAAGCGGGAGCGGCAGGCCCGCAAGGAGTGGAAGGAGCGGAAGGAGGCCCGCGCCAAGCTGGTGAAGGAGAGGGCCCGCGGGGGCAATGGGCGGCTCGATACCGTTGTCTGGCCGTTGGGCGCTCAGATCGGGGTTGGCAACACCCTCCTTGAACTCGTCCGCTACACGCCCCCGAACGCCGCCCTCAAGTGGTCCGAGGACGGTGCCGGGCTCGACTACAACCGGCCCCCTCGGCTGCGGCCGCCCGAGCGGCAGACCGCCTTTCGGCTGCCGAGCCCGCCCCGCGAGTTCGAGGCGCGGCCGCTGCCGTGGCTGATGGCGCTGTTTCCGCTGGTCGGTGCCGTCGTCGCAGCAATGATCTTCAATCGCTGGTACTACCTGATCATGGCGGGACTGAGTCCCATCATGCTGTTCGGCAACTACTTCATGGACAAGAAGCACGGGCGCAAGTCCCATGCGAAGCAGGTCAAGGAGTACAAGGAGACCAAGGCCCGGATCGAGCGGGACGCGCAGGACGCCTTGGTGGCCGAGCGGGTTGACCGGCGGAGCGCCGTGCCCGATCCCGCCTCCGTGCTCGCCCTCGCCACCGGGCCCCGTACGCGGCTCTGGGAGCGGCGGCGGACCGATGGTGACCATCTGCTCGTGCGGTTCGGGACCGGGCAGCTGCCCTCCGAGGTCGTCCTCGACGACCCGGAGAAGGACGACCACCGGCGCCAGGTGACGTGGAAGATCGAGGACGCGCCCGTCGCGCTGCCGCTGAAGGGGCTCGGCGTCATCGGCGTCGCGGGGCCCGACGACTCCGCCACCGCGCTCGGGCGCTGGGCCGTCGCGCAGACCGCGACCCTGCACAGCCCGATGGACGTGCAGTTCTACGTGCTCACCGAGACCACGTCGAGGGAGAGCTGGGACTGGGTGCGGTGGCTGCCGCACGCCCGGCCGTCCGGCGGCCAGGACGTCAACGTACTCATAGGCACGGACGCCGAGACCGTCGGCGCCCGCATCGGCGAGCTGACCCAGATCCTCGACGCGCGGGTCAAGGCCGCCGAGGAGAACAGGGGCCAGGGCGCCGACTTCTCCGACCCGGACATCGTCGTGGTGTGGGACGGGTCGCGGCGGCTGCGGTCGCTGCCCGGTGTGGTGCGGCTGCTGCGCGAGGGGCCCGCCGTGCACATGTACGCGCTCTGCCTCGACACCGAGGAACGGTTCCTGCCCGGTGAGTGCCAGGCCTTCGTGGTCGCCGAGCCGAAGCCGGACCCGAACGCGTACGCGCACGCGAGCGGCGGGGCCCTGCCGAGCGCGCCGGGCGGGCCCGCGATGCCCCAGCAGGCCCCCGGCGGCTTCCCCTCCTTCCAGGCCTGGCACACCACCGCGCCCGACCCCCAGCAGGCCGGCGCCCCGCGCGAGCTGCGGCTGCGCGTCGAGATGAGCGGCGCCGAGCGGCTCCTCGACGTACGGCCCGACTTCGTGACCCCCGCCTGGTGCCTGCGTCTCGCGCGGTCCGTGTCGCCGCTGCGCGACATCAGCGGCGAGACCGAGGACTCCGCGCTGCCGGGCTCCAGCCGGTTGCTCGACGTGCTGCAGCTGGAGCCGCCGACGTCCGGGGCGATCACCGCCAGGTGGCAGGCCGGCGGGCAGTCGACGATGGCCGTCATCGGTGAGTCGTACGACGGGCCCTTCGGCATCGACATGCGCAAGGACGGACCGCACGGCCTCATCGCCGGTACCACCGGTTCCGGTAAGTCGGAGCTGCTGCAGACCATCGTGGCCGCGCTCGCCGTCGCCAATACGCCCGAGAACATGACCTTCGTTCTCGTGGACTACAAGGGTGGGTCGGCCTTCAAGGACTGTGTGAAGCTGCCGCACACCGTCGGCATGGTCACCGACCTCGACGCCCACCTCGTCGAGAGGGCGCTCGAATCCCTCGGGGCCGAGCTGAAGCGGCGCGAGCACATCCTCGCCGACGCCGACGCCAAGGACATCGAGGACTACCAGGATCTGGTGCGGCGCGACCCGTCGCACGCGCCGGTGCCGCGACTCCTCATCGTCATCGACGAGTTCGCGTCCATGGTGCGCGACCTGCCCGACTTCGTGACGGGCCTCGTGAACATCGCTCAGCGTGGCCGTTCGCTGGGCATTCACCTGCTGCTCGCCACGCAGCGGCCCTCCGGTGTCGTGTCGCCCGAGATCCGCGCCAACACCAACCTCCGCATCGCGCTGCGCGTGACGGACGGCGGCGAGTCCAGCGACGTCATCGACTCGCCCGAGGCCGGGCACATCTCCAAGAACACCCCGGGACGGGCGTACGTGCGTCTCGGGCACGCCTCCCTCGTACCGTTCCAGTCGGGCCGCGTCGGTGGCCGCAGGCCCGGCGCCGCCGACCCCGCCCTGCTCGCCCCCTGGGTCGACTCCCTGGACTGGGCGGCCCTCGGCCGCGCCACCCTCGTGAAGCCGAAGGCGCAGGCACGCGAGGAGGAGGAGATCACCGACCTGAAGGTCCTCGTCGACGAGATCATCGAGGCCAACCGGGCCCTCGGCATCCCCGCCCAGCACAGCCCCTGGCTGCCCGCGCTCGGCGAGACCCTGCTGCTCGACGAGATCCCCGCCCCGGCGCCCCGCACGGCCCCCGGCACGCTCACCCCCGCCCCGTACGGGGTCGAGGACCTCCCCGCCGACCAGGCGCGCCGCCCCGTCGTCGTGGACTTCGCGCACTTCGGCCACCTGATGATCGGCGGCGCCCCGCGCTCCGGACGCTCGCAGGTCCTGCGGACCATCGCGGGCTCGCTGGCCCGCACCCACTCCAGCGCCGACGTGCACCTCTACGGCATCGACTGCGGCAACGGCGCGCTCAACGCGCTGACCCGCCTGCCGCACTGCGGCGCCGTCGTCGGCCGCAACCAGACCGAGCGCGTCGTACGCCTCATGAACCGCCTCAAGGGCGAACTCACCCGCCGCCAGGACCTGCTCGCCGACAAGGGGTACGCGGACATCGGCGAGCAGCGGGCCGACGCCACCGAGGACGAGCGGCTGCCGCACATCGTCGTGCTCCTCGACCGCTGGGAGGGCTGGCTGCCCACGCTCGGCGAGATCGACCACGGTTCGCTGACCGACGAGATCACGACGATCATGCGGGAGGGCGCGAGCGTCGGCCTCCACATGGTGATGACGGGCGACCGCCAGATCCTGGTGGGCCGCATCTCCTCCCTCACCGAGGACAAGTACGGGCTGCGCCTCGCCGACCGCTCCGACTTCTCGATGCTCGGCATCCCGGCCCGCAAGGTCCCCGAGGAGATCGCGCCGGGCCGCGCCTTCCGCAACGAGAGCGGCACGGAGACGCAGTTCGCGCTGCTCTCCGAGGACTCCACGGGTCAGGGGCAGGCCGCCGCGATCGCCGCGATCGGCGAGCGGGCCGCGGCGCGCGACGCCGAAGTGCCGCGCCACCGCCGCCCGTTCAGGGTCGACACGCTGCCGAGCCGCATCTCCTTCGAGGAGGCGTGGGAGCTGCGCGACCCGGACGCCTCGCGCTCGAAGCTGTGGGCGCTGGTGGGCATCGGCGGCGACGAGGTCATGGGACACGGGCCCGACCTGGCGGAGGGCGTGCCGGCGTTCGTCATCGCGGGTCCGGCCAAGTCGGGCCGTTCGACGGTTCTGATGAACATGGCGCGTTCGTTCCGTACGCAGGGCGTACGTCTCGTCGTGGCCGCCCCGCGCCAGTCGCCGCTGCGTGCGCTGGAAGGCACGGAGGGCGTCCTGAAGGTGTTCACCGGGGACGACATCGACGAGGACGAGTTCGAGGAGCTCATCGACGAGGCAGAGGCGTCCACGGAGGACCCGGTCGTCGTCCTGATCGACGACGCCGAGATCCTGGAGGACGCGGACGCGGCGAGCCACTTCAAGCGGATCATCCAGCGCGGCACCGACCTGGGCCTCGCCATGGTCATCGCCGGTGACGAGGAGGACGTCTGCAGCGGCTTCTCGGGCTGGCAGGTCGACGCGAAGAAGGGGCGCCGCGGCATCCTGCTGTCGCCGCAGGACAGCTCGAGCGGCGACCTGATCGGGCTGCGGATCTCGCGCAGCATGGTCGGCGGGCCGGTGGCGCCGGGCAAGGGCATGCTGCACCTCGGCACGGGCGAGATCTCGACGGTGACGACTCCGCTGTAGCGGGAGCGAGGGGTTGGTCGTGGGAAGTTCTCGACGGCGGGCGGCGGGGCCCGCGCTGCGGTACGCGCATGTGCCGGGGGCGCGGACCTCGGGCCGGTCGGGGAAGCGGGACAGGAAGGGGGCCGAGGAGGGGGAGCGGGCCAACTATCGCTTCGGAGCCCTGATGTTCCTCGCCGTCCTCGCCGTGGTGGTCCTCTTCGCCCTGGCGGACCTGGCGTGGGGCGAGACGCTGTGGGGAGACGTGGCGCCCGGCTGGCCCGGCGGGGGGTACGGCTTCGCGATCTCCATCGGGCTCCTCGCCCCGCCCGCCGTCGCCGCGATCGTCGTGCCGCTGATGCGGGCGAACTGGAAGAAGGAGCCGCTGCGTTCGGCTGGCCTGGCGGTCGCCGCCCTGCCCGGCGTGGCGCTGACGTGTCTGCTGCTCCTGCTCTGCTTCGGGGCGACCAGGCCCAAGCGGCGCCGCCGCGGCCCGGAGTGCTTCGCGCACGGCGAGCCCTGCTGGGTCCACGAGCAGTACCCCTACCTGTGGCTGCCGGGCGTCGCGGCGGCCGTCTTCTGCGCGGTGGCGGGCGGCTGGCTCGTGCACCTGTACGTGCGGAGGCGCCGTACGGCCCTCACTCCACCCGGGACAGCCGCGCCTTAGGGTCGCCCGCGTCGGGGTCGTCCGACGTGTAGACGAGGGTCTTGCCGTCCAGGCGCAGGTGGACCGTGTGGGGCGTCTGCGCGCACTGGCCGCCGTTGTTCTCGGCGCCCTTGCCGACCGCCACGATCTCCGCCTTCGTCGCGGACTTGAGGGTCAGGACGTCCGTGCACGTGTTGCCGATCGGGTCGCGCTGCAGGACCGTGCCGAGCCGGCCCCCCGGCTCCGTCTGGCGCAGGGTGACCGTGAAGGTGCCGAGGGGGACCCGGCCGCCGCTCGCGTCGGCGTCTCCGCGCCACTTGCCGAGGTACGCCTCGGGGACCTTGCCCGGGCTCGCGGAGTCCCCCGGGGTGCTGGGTGCGCCGGTCGCCGATGGGTCCTGGTCGCCCGCCGCGTTCTCGTCCTCCCGCAGCATCCCTAGGACGAACACCGAGCCGACCGTGACGGCGGCCAACGCCCCGGCCACGGCGAGCGCGACCGTACAACTCACTTTACGGCCGCGCCCGTTCGGGCCCTCGGATACGGAGGTCGCGGCCACGGAGACGGAGAACTTGCCGGGTGCGGCGGGGGGAGGGGTGAGGGCGGCCGAGGGCACGGGCGGTGGTGCGGGTGCGTACGACGGGTCCGGCGGCCCGAACGAGCCCTCCACGGAAGGGGAGTTGAACGCCACGGGGCCCGAGGGTGCCTCCTGAGGGGCAGGACCCGCGCCCGCCCCCGTGTCCAGATCCAGGAGCCGCACCGCGCTCCGGCTCACCCGCTCCACCACAGGTCCCGGCAGCCAGCCGGCCGCCACCAGCGCGGCCGCGCCCTGTGGGGCGAGGCGGCGGGCGAGGTCGCCGGGGGCGGGGCGCGCCGACGCGTCCTTGGCCAGACAGGCGGCGGCGAGCTCGCGCAGATCGCCGCGGAGGGCGCCCAGTTCGGGTTCTTCGTGGACGACCTTGTAGAGCAGGGCGGCCGACGAGTCGCCAGGGAAGGGCGACTCCCCCGTCGCCCCGTACACGAGGACCGCGCCCAGCGAGAAGACGTCCGCGGCGCCCGTGACGCCCTTGCCGAGGACCTGCTCGGGCGACATGTAGCCGGGTGAGCCGATGGAGACGCCGGTGGAGGTGAGGGAGGCGGTGCCGTCGGTGGCGCGCGCGATGCCGAAGTCGATCAGGCGGGGGCCGTCGAGGGTGAGCAGGACGTTCGAGGGTTTCACGTCGCGGTGGACGAGTCCGAGGCCGTGCACGTGCGCCAGCGCCTCGGCGAGGCCCGCGCCGAGGACCCGCACGGAGTGCTCGGGCAGCGGCCCGCCGTCCCGTACCGCCTCGGTGAGCGAGGGCCCGGCCGCGTATCCCGTGGCGACCCACGGGACGGCAGCGTCCGGGTCCGCGTCCAGGACGGGCGCCGTCCAGTCGCCGCCCACCTGTCGCGCCGCGTCGACCTCGCGGCGGAAGCGCGCCCGGAACTCCTCGTCGAGCGCGAAGTGCGGGTGCACGACCTTGACGGCGACGGTGCGGCCGCCCGCGCTGCGGCCCAGATAGACCCGGCCCATGCCGCCCGAGCCGAGCCGGCCGAGGAGTCGGTAGGGCCCGATCGCGGTGGGTTCGTCGGCTTCGAGCGGATGCATGACCTTGGCCTCCCCCAGGCGCGGCGCCGGACACCTCGCGCGCCTCGGCACCGCGGATCAGCGTAGTGCGCGCGCCGCGGACGGAACGCTCCCGCCCGCATTCCCCTCTACATGTACGCAATGACCGTATTACTCACCTTCGTTCCCTTCTGTCCTCCACCCCCGCCCCGAGGTCCCCATGAACCGTCGCCGCCCCTCCCCCACCGCACTCGCCGCGACCGCGGCGGCCCTGGCCTCGGCGCTGCTCCTGTCCGCCTGCTCCTCCGACAAGGGCGAGCCGGTGAGCTTCGACGACCCGAAGCGCCCTTCGGGCACCACGACGCAGGCGAAGGGCCCGGCGGCGGCGAAGACGCTGCTGCCCACCGGCCCCAAGGCGGCCTTCACCACCGAGAGCACGCTGGACGACGGCACGAAGATCGGCGTGACGACGCTGAAGGGGAAGAAGTCCGGATTCACCGGCAAGGTATGGGTCTGGGCGCCGAAGCAGTACTTCGACCCGAAGTACGCCGACAGCGGCTTCCCCGTGCTGATAGCCCTGCCGGGCGGCCCCGGCTATCCCAACAACTATTGGATGGGGACCGATCTCAAGCTGGAGAGCAGCATCGCCCGTTGGTCCCGGGAAGGGAAGAGCCTCCCGTTCATCGTGGTGATGCCCGTCCTCAATCCGGACGCAAAGAACTATTACGACGGCAGCGATATTCCGGGGCAGCCCAGAATGGGCACGTGGATGACGGACGACGTCCCCGATTTCGTACGGGCGAATTTCCGGACCTTCAAGTCCCGTGACGGCTGGGCCTTCATGGGCTCGTCGTCCGGCGGCTTCGTCGGCCTGAAGTCCGTCCTGAAGCGCCCGGACAGGTTCCGCGCGGTGATCGCGAGCGGCCCGGACACCGTCCCCGACTCGCCGCTCTGGGCGGGCCACGAGAAGGAGCGCCGGGCCAACGACCCGGAGCGGCTCGCCCGCCGCCTCGCCGAACGCGGCGGCCCGGAGGTCGACCTCGCCTTCCAGATCGGCACGGAGGAGTCGGGGCAGGCGAACCTGCGGAAGTTCATCAGGACGTACGGGAAGGGCCCCGTGAAGACGCGGCTCAACGTCATCCGGGGCGGCGGCCACAACGCGCGCTCCTACGTCCCCGCCATGGCCGACGGCCCCATCCAGTGGATCAGCGAGCACATGCAGGCGCCGATCCCCGGCAGCGGCGGCTGAGCCGCCTACGGCTTCAGCAGCTCCACCCGCACGTCCGCCGGGAAGCCCGTCGTCGGACCGACCCGGCGGGCGAACTCGGTCACGCCCTCCAGCTGCGCGCCGCCGAAGCGGAAGTCGAGGGTCGTGAAGTACCGCTCCAGGACGCCGGCGTCGAAGGACTCCCAGCGCGCGGCCTGCTCCGCGACCTTGCCGACCTCCTCCAGGGAGAGGTCACGGGAGGAGAGGAACGCCTTGTGCACCTCGCGGACGACCTCCGGCTCGCGCGTCGCGTAGTCGCGCCGCGCCGCCCAGACGGCGAAGACGAACGGCAGGCCCGTCCACTCCTTCCACATCTCCCCGAGGTCGTACACGTCCAGACCGAGCCGCGGTCCGTCGATGAGGTTCGCGCGGAGCGCCGCGTCCCCGATGAGGACGGCGGCGTCCGCCTCCCGCATCATCAGCCCCAGGTCGGGCGGGCACGTGTAGTAGTCGGGCCGCACGCCGTGGCGCTCGGCGAGCAGCAGCTGCGCGAGCCGCACGGAGGTCCTGGACGTCGAGCCGAGCGCCACGCGGGCGCCGTCCAGCCGGTCCAGCGGCACCTGCGAGACGATCACGCACGACATGACGGGGCCGTCGCAGCCGACCGCCAGGTCGGGGAAGGCGACGAGGTCGTCGGCGTTCTTCAGGAACTCGACGAGGGTGACCGGCGCGATGTCCAGCTCGCCCCTGACCAGCTGCTCGCTGAGCTTCTCGGGGGTGTCCTTGGTGAGCTCGAAGTCGAGGAGGGTCCCGGTCCGCGCGAGACCCCAGTACAGGGGCATGCAGTTGAGGAACTGGATGTGACCGACGCGCGGCCGGGGAATGCGACGGGAGTCGTGCGGCTGTTCGGCGCCTGCCCCCGCGAAGGCGTTCAGGGGAGAATTGTCCACATCGGGGAGGCTAGCCCCCTTGCGGTACGGTCGGGGCGCCGGGGCCGGGACGCGCCTCGTCAACCCTGCCGGGGGACGCGTCAAACCTCCGGGTGACGTGATCTTGCCCCCTATTGCATTCCCCTGCCTGCGTGCTAAGCTCGCCGCAAGTTGCAGTTTGGTTTCCCTTGCAGTACAGAGCCTGCGGAGCATGTAACTCCGCGGGCTCTCGTCGTTTTCAGACTTATGCAGTTGTTTAAACAATCGCTGGTTCTGGAGCAGGGCAACCCTTTGGCCCAAGGAGGGCTTATGGCTACCGGAACCGTGAAGTGGTTCAACGCTGAAAAGGGCTTTGGCTTCATTGCCCAGGAAGGCGGCGGCCCGGACGTCTTCGTCCACTACTCCGCGATCAACGCGAACGGCTTCCGCTCCCTCGAGGAGAACCAGGCCGTTTCCTTCGACGTGACGCAGGGTCCGAAGGGCCCGCAGGCGGAGAACGTCACCCCGATGTAATCGGGCGCCTCACGCGAGTGGGGCGTGTGGTTGCTCCGGTGACCAGATCCGGAGATTGATAGCAGTACCCAAGGAGCCCCGCTCCCTGCGCAAGCAGGGAAGACGGGGCTCCTGCCTTTTGCTAGGTGTGCTGCATGATCATGACGAACGTCGTGTTCGGCTCCAGGGCCTCGTACGAGTGGGGGACGTCGCCGCGGTACGACATGTAGTCGCCGGGGGTCAGTTCCACCGTTTCACCCTGGGGGCCCGCCAGGAGGCGGCCCGTGCTGATGACCAGGTGTTCCACCGAACCCGGGATGTGCGCGTCGGACTCGCGGGGGGCGCCGGGCTCCAGGGCGCCGTGGTAGATGTCGCGCCGTACGCCTGTCGGGCCCGCGGAGAGCAGCGTGCCCGCGTACGAGGAATTCTCCGCGTGCATGGTCGGGCCCTCGCCCGCGCGGATCACCGTCACCGCGGGCGCCGGCGACTCCACGAGCACGCTGAAGGGGACGCCGAGCGCGACGGCCAGCGCCCAGAGCGTCTCGATGCCGGGGTTGCCCGTGGCCGCCTCCAGCTGGGACAGCGTGGACTTCGCGATGCCCGCGCGCTTGGCCAGCTCGGAGAGGGAGAGCCCGGCTCTGGCGCGCTCGCGGCGCAGCGCAGCGGCCACCCACTCGCGCGGCATGCGGGACCCGTCGGACCCGTCGGTCATGATCTGCCTCTCCTCGCCCTCTTCCCCGTTCGTTCGGTAAAGGGGACCGATCGTTCGGCTTGACGAACGCGGCCCGCTCCGCCCATCCTACGACGCATGCGTTCGTCACACCGAACAGACGACCCGACCTGCCGAACGGACGAGGGGCCCACCGGCCTCGTCCGCTTCTCCGACCTGCCGCCCGGTGTCCTGCGCGACATCGCGCTCGTCTGGCTCGCCGACGCCGTCGTCGGCGTCTCCTTCGGCGCCATCGCCGTCGGCGGCGGGCTGCCCGTGTGGGTGCCGGTGCTCATGTCGCTGCTCGTGTACGCGGGCTCCGCCCAGTTCAGCGCGGTCGGCGTCCTCACCGCGGGCGGCGGGCCCGTGGCGGCCGCGGCGACCGGGCTGCTGCTCAACTCCCGTACGGCCGCGTTCAGCCTCGCCCTCGCCGACGACCTCGGCCGGTCCTGGACCGCGCGGCTGATCGGCGCGCACCTCGTCACCGACGAGACCGCCGCGTTCGTCCTCGCCCAGGAGGGCCGCGGACAGCGCAAGGCGGCCTTCTGGATATCCGGGATCGGCCTGTTCGTCGCCTGGAACCTCTCCGTGCTCGCGGGCGCCCTCGCCGGGTCCGCGCTCGGCGACACCGACCGGTTCGGGCTCGACGCCGCGTTCCCCGCGGTGCTGCTCGCGCTGGTGCTGCCCGCCCTGCGCGGCGACAGCGCGGCGCGGCGGGCCTCGGCGGCCGGCGCGGTCATCGCGGTGATCGCGGCGCCGCTGCTGCCCGCGGGGGTGCCCGTCCTCCTCGCCCTCCTGGGGCTGCTCGCGGCCCGCCGCGGACCCCGCCGCCCCCGTACCGCCTCTTCGAGGAGCACCTCATGAACGCCACGCTCGCCTGCGTCCTCGCCCTGGCCGCGGGAACGTACGTCTTCCGGCTCGCCGGGCCCGTCCTGCACGGACGCGTCGAACTCCCCGCCCGCTTCCAGGAGATGCTGACCGTGGGCGCCACCGTGCTGCTCGTCGCGCTGCTCGCCACCGGTGCGCTCACCGAGGGGCAGGGCTTCGCGGGGTGGGCGAGGCCCGCCGGGGTGCTGGCCGGCGGGGTGCTCGCCTGGCGCAGGGCGCCGTTCGCCGTGGTCGTGGTGGGCGCGGCGGCGACGACGGCGCTGCTGCGGCTGGCCGGGGTGCGGTAGCCGTCGGCGCCCGTTCCTACCGGGGCGCGTGCCCCCGCTCGTACAGCTCCTCCACCACCTGCGCGTACCGCTCCGTCACCGCCTTCCTGCGCACCTTCAGGCTCGGTGTGAGCAGGCCGTCCTCCACCGTGAAGTCGCCTTCCAGGACGGTGAAGTCGCGGATGCGGGCGGGGCGGGACGCCGTGGCGTTGGCGGCGTCCACGGCCTCCTGGACGAGAAGGCGTACGCGCGGGTCGCGGGAGACGGGGACGGTCAGTGTCACACCTGCGCGCTCCGCCCATCCCGCGACCTCCTCCGCGTCCAGGGTGACGAGCGCGACCGGGTAGGGCCGGTGGTCGCCGACCATCACCGCGCGGGAGACGAACCGCGAGGCCTGGATGGCGAGTTCGGTCAGGGAGGGGGTGAGGTTCTTGCCGCCCGAGGTGATGATGAGGTCCTTCTTGCGGCCGGTGATCGTGAGATACCCGTCGGCGTCGAGCGCGCCCAGGTCACCCGTGTGCAGCCAGCCTTCGGCGTCGAGCACATCACGGGTGGCCCCGGGGTTGTCGTGGTAGCCCGGGAAGACCATGGCGCCACGGGCCAGGACCTCCCCGTCGTCGGCGATGCGGAGTTCGACGCCGTCGACCGGCCGGCCGACGGTCCCGTACCGCACCGCCCCCGGGTGGTTGAGGGTGAGGACGCCCGCCGACTCCGTCATCCCGTACCCCTCGTAGAACGCGATGCCGCAGGCCCGCAGGAAGTCGACGGTGTCCGGCGCGATGGGCGCGCCGCCGGTCAGCGCCCACCGGACCCGGCCGCCGAGCGCCTGCCTGACCAGGCTGTAGAGGGCCTTGTCGGCCGCTTCGTGCGCGTCCCGCAGCTCGTCGGGGAGCTCGCCATCGGCGGCGAGGACCCCGATGCGGACCGCCTCCTCGAACCGTTCGCGCCCGCCTTCCTCCGCCTCGGCCAGCGACAGCACCACGGACCGCACCTTCTCGAACAACCGCGGCACGGACGGCAGATGCGTGGGCCGTGCCTCGGCGAGTTCCGCGACGACGTCCTCGATGCGCCCGCCGAAGTAGGTGAGCGTGCCGCCCTCGACGAGCGTCATGAACTCGATGAGCTGGGCCAGGAGGTGGGCGAGCGGCAGATACAGGTACGTGGACTCGCCGGGACCGCCGTCCACGAGCGGCACGGTGGCGGCCTGCACGGCCAGCAGGTTGCCGTGCGTGAGCAGACAGCCCTTGGGCGGCCCCGTGGTGCCCGACGTGTAGATGATGGTGGCCAGGTCCGCGGCGGAGCGCGCGGAGGCCCGTGCCAACAGCTCGTCCGGTGAGCCGAGTTCGGCGGGCGGGTCCGTCATGAGCAGTACGTGCCGCAGGGCCGGGAGCCGGTCCCGCAGCCGTTCGACCTTCGCCGCCCGGTCCGCGTCCTCGCAGATGACGACCTCCGCGCCCGAGTCCGACAGGACCCACGCGACCTCGTCGTCACCGGCCGTCGGATAGACCGGCACCACGACGGCGCCCGCCGCGAGGACACCGAAGTGCGTGCAGGTCCACTCGGGCCGCGTCTCGGCGAGGATCCCGACACGGTCCCCGGGACGGACCCCGAGCGCGAGCAGCGCCCGGCCCATCCGGCGTGCGGCGTCGCGCAGCTCCTCGTACGACATCTCGGCCCACTCCCCGTCGCGCCGGAAGCGCAGGGCGGGCAGACCGGTGTGGCGCTCCGCCGCCCACTCCGCGAGGAGCGCCAGGGTGCCGGGCAGTTCGGACGGCTTCACGGGGTCCTTCCGCGTCTGCTGCATGCGTACGACGCTAAGGAGCGCGCCCGGCCGCGGGGATGACGCGAAACGTCAGCACCACTGGCCGGGGCGCTCAGCCGTTCTCGGAACGCGGTGTTCTGGGTCGGACCTCCCGGCGCTAACGTCGTGGCATGGCCAGGCGGACGATCACCGTGCACCACGTACGGGCCGTGCTGCGCGGCGCCGAGCGGCACGGCGTGGACACGGTGCCGCTGTTGCGGGGAGCGCAGATTCCGCCGCTCCTGCTCGGGGACGACCGGGCGCGGGTCACCGCGCCCCAGTTCGCCCGGCTCTTCCGTGAGCTGTACCGGGCGACGCAGGACGAGTTCCTCGGTCTCGGCTCCGCCGTCAGCAGGCCGGGGACGTTCGCGATGATGTGCCAGGCCGCGCTGGGCTGCCGTGATCTGGGCGCGGCCGTCGAGCGGGGCGCGACGTTCTACGGACTGTTCCCCGGCGGCCCCGACCTCGTCCTCGAACGGCGCGGCGACGAGGCCGTGTTCGGCGTGCGCAGCGACCTCGAACAGGACTACTTCCTCGCCGAGTGCCTCGTCATCATCTGGCACCGGCTGTGCAGCTGGCTGATCGGGCGCCGCATCCCGCTGCGCTGGGCCGAGTTCGGGCATCCGCCGCCCCCGCACAAGGACGAGTACGAGCTGCTCTTCGGGTGCCCCGTGCGGTTCGGCGCCGAGCGGACCGGCGCGGGCTTCGACCCGCACTGGCTCGACGCGCCGCTCGTCAGGGACGAGGACGCGCTCGACGAGATGCTGCGCCGGGCCCCCTTCGAGCTCCTCAGCCGCCGCGAGTACGGCACGACCGTCGCCGAGCAGGTGCGCCGCGTCCTCGCCCGGGCGCTGCGCTCATCGCCGCGGCTGCCCTCCCTCGGCGAGATCGCGGCGCGGCTCGCGGTGAGCCCGGCGACGCTGCGCCGCAGGCTCGCCCAGGAGTCCACGTCGTACCAGCGGCTGAAGGACGCGGTGCGGCGCGACGCGGCGATCGCGGGTCTGGTGGAGGGCCGCGAGCCGATCGCCGAGCTCGCGGCCCGGCTCGGATTCTCCGAGGACACCGCGTTCCACCGGGCGTTCCGACGCTGGACGGGCACGACACCGGGTGCCTACCGCACGGAGACGGAACGCCCGCCCGGAGCCCCGCCCTACGACTCCTCGTCGGACGCCTTCCCCTCCGGTGGCGGGCCGTCCGGCGGCGGGGGCGCGTCCGACGGGGGCTCCGAGGAGGCGCCGCGCGGCTGAGACCGCACGGCGTCGAACCGGGCGCCGTTGACCGCCGCGCCGTCGCCGGACACCGTCGTCTCCCCCTCCCGCTTGCCGAGCCGCCTGCTCGTGCGGCCGAGGGCGATCAGGACGGTGATCAGCGAGGCGGACGTGGACTCCATGCGGCGGGTGTGGCGGACGGCCTCCTCGTACGCGGCGTGGGCCTGCGGCAGCATGTCCTGCGCGTCGTAGACGTCCCCCATGTCCTTGAGCACGGACGCGTACCAGCCGGGGTCGGACGCGCCGTCGATCAGGGCGAGCACCGCCTGGCAGGAGGCCACGGCGTCGGCATAGGCCCCCTCGACGCCCATGCGGCCCAGCTCTTCGTAGGTGAGGGCCATGTTGTGCAGGACCGCGGCGCGCCGCTCGGTGTCCCCGATCTTCGGTACCTCCGCGGCGAGTTGCTCGAGAATGTCCCGCGCCTCGGACCGCTCGCCCATCGCGACCAGCGTGTTGGCGAGGGCCGTCATCGTCGTGGCGAGGTCGCTCGGATTGTCGGCCCGCTGCTTGTACGAGACGGCCTGCCGGAAGTACTCGACGGCCTCCTTGAGGTCGTGGGCGTCGCGGTAGGTGTCGGCGATGTCGTGCAGGATGATGCCGTAGACGCCCGGCGACTCCTCGGGGTCGGTCAGCCCGCGCGCCTCGTGGAAGCAGGCGAGGGCCTGTTCCAGACGGGCGGGCCGCGACTGGCTGGTCTCTTCCGGCATGGCGGTTCTCCGTTCGGGGTCGGATGGTGGGGTCCTGCTTCCGTCCCGGTGCGTCCGTGTTCGCCCGCGGCGCCCGGCCTCGCGGATGCTGCGCTGGACCAGTCGGCGGACGCGTACGGCCTGATGGGGGACCCCGGGGGTGTGGTCGGCGGAGGATGCCGCCGGGGTCGGGCAGCGTCCCGCGGGCGAGCAGGGGGCTCGCGAGGCCGCGCGGGCGCGGTGCGGGCCGTGCCGGGTGAACGGCCCGGTGCCCACCGGCCCGCTCAGCCCTCGGCCGCCGGCGCCGTCATGGCGTCGTCGAGCATGCGCCACACCCCCATCGCGTCCGGGCCCCGCGGCTCCCCCTCTGGGAACGTAGCGCCGAGACGGCGGCCTGGATACCTGCGAGCCGAGGTCAACGAAGGTGAGCGTCCCGGTCATCCCGGCGATTACCCGCCGGTCTCTACGGTCGTTGACAGAACACCCCTGCCCCTGAGGAAAGTTGGGAGAGCCGCATGCACACACGTACCAGCGCCAGAGCGTGGGCCGTGGTGGCCGCGCTCGGCCTGTCGGCCATCACCCCGCTCACCGCGGCGCACGCCGCCGCCGTACCCACCGGCACCCCCACGACCACCGAGACCCCCGCGAAAGCCGCGTCCCCCGGCGACATCGTGTCCTCCGAACCCAGCAGCTTCCACCCGCTCCCCGGCCAGCCGACCGACACCAGGGCCTGGAAGATCCACTACCGCTCGACCACGGCCAAGGGCGAGCCGAACACCGTCTCGGGCACGGTCATCGTGCCCCAGGACGGCAGGAAGGGCCCCCGCCCCCTGATCACGTACGCCGTGGGGACCGTCGGGGTCGGCGACCACTGCGCCCCCAGCGCGGGCTTCCCCAAGGGCACCACCGTGGAGGCCAACCTCATCCAGCAGCTCACCCTGCGGGGCTGGGCGGTCGCCGTCACCGACTACGAAGGCCTCGGCACACCGGGCGACCACACGTACACCGTGGGCCGCGCCGAGGGGCAGGCCGTGCTGGACGCCGCCCGCGCCGCGATCCGCCTGCCCGAGGCGGGTCTCGGCAAGGACACGCCGGTCGGCATCATGGGCTACTCGCAGGGCGGCCAGGCCTCGTCGTGGGCGGCCGAGCTGCACGGTTCGTACGCTCCCGAGCTCGACGTCAAGGGCACGGCGACCGGCGGCGTACCCGGTGACCTGCTGAAGGTCGCGAAGTTCAACGACGGCCTGTACGGGTCGGGCCTGATCTTCATGGCGGCGATCGGCCAGAACGCGGCCTTCCCCGAGCTGAAGCTCGACTCCTACCTCAACTCCAAGGGCAGGACGCTCATCGGCGCCCTGCGCAACTCCTGCGTCGCGGACGGCTCGGTGCTCGGCTCGTTCAAGACGATCGCGTCCATGACGACGAAGAACCCCCTCGACCAGCCCGACTGGAAGCAGCGCCTGACCGAGTCCCGGGTCGGGTCGGCACGGCCGGACGCGCCCGTGTACCAGTACCACGCGCTCGGCGACGAGCTCATCCCGTACGCCGTGGGCAAGCAGGTCCGCAAGGAATGGTGCGGGCGGGGCGCGAACGTCGAGTGGCACACGGTGCCGGTCGGTGAGCACGTCAGCGGCGTGATCACGCAGTCGCCGCTCGCCGCGCAGTGGCTGGCGGACCGGTTCGCGGGCAAGGAGGCGCGCGGCAACTGCTGAGCCGCGTTCCGACACACGGGCGGAGCGGAAAAGGATTGGGCCCGGTGGCGAAGTCCCCCTAGGATCTTGAGGTTTGCACGACTTCGAGAACCCGGGGGGAATTCTCGTCATGCTCATCGCGCCCACGGCTCTGTCCCTGGCCATGCTGGCCCTGTTCGTCCTGGCGATGAAGGCGTCGGACGCGGCGCCGCACCGCGGCGGGGCGGAGTCCGGCGCCTAACCCGACGGCCCCGGCAGCCCCGGAGGCCCCGGACGCCCCGGACGCCCCGGAAAGGGAGCCGCCCGATGACCGCACGCACCACGCCCCGCCCGCCGTCCGACGCGCCCTCGCCCGCGTCCGCGCCCGCCCCGACGGCCACGCCGCCGCTGACGCCGCCGCCCGAGGACCCCTCGCACGGGGATCCGGCCCCCGGCCCCGACTTCATCACGCCGGTGGACAACGTCTTCGTCCGCAGTCACCTCGGCGGCTTCCCCGACATCGACGCCGCGGCCTGGACCCTGACGGTCGAGGGCCTGGTGGAACGCCCCCTGCGCCTGGACCTCGCGACGCTCCGCGCCATCCCGGCGGACCAACTCACCGCCGTCCACGAGTGCTTCGGCAGCCCGCTGCGGCCCGAGACGCCGACGCGCGCGGTGACGAACATCGAGTGGACGGGCCTGCCCCTCGCCGCCCTCCTGGACCGCGCGGGCCCGCTGCCCACCGCCCGGCACGTGCTGTTCGAGGGTGCCGACACCGGCTCCTTCCACGGCGAGGACGGCCTCTCGTACGTGAAGGACCTCCCCCTGGAGACCGCGCGCCGCGATGTGTTCCTCGCCCACGGCATGAACGGCGAGCCGCTGCGCGTCCGGCACGGGTATCCGCTGCGGGCCGTGGTCCCGCGGATGTTCGGCACGAACTCGGTGAAGTGGCTGACCCGGATCGTGCTGACGGACGAACGCCCGGAGCACATGTTCACGACGACCTTCTACACGCGGACGCTTCCGGGGCACGACACCCCGCAGCCGGTGCGCGCGCTGGACGTCAACAGCAAGATCCTCTCCCCCGACGCGGAAGCCGAACTCCCCTACACCGGCTGGGCGTTCAGAGGCCGCGCCTGGAGCACGACAGAGGTCGTCCGCCTCGACCTCTCCTTCGACGGCGGCCCGTGGGAGCCCGCCACCCTCGACGTCCCCGGCGGCGACCCGGCCTGGCAGGGTTTCTCCCTGCGCCGCGCGCTGGCGCCGGGCCGGCACACGGTCCGCTCGCGCGCGACGGACGCGGCGGGACGCGTCCAGCCGCCGCCGGGCGCACGGAACTCCGTGCACGAGGTCCGGTTCACGGTGGGCGCTCGCACAAGCCGCAGGCCTCAACGGAACACCGCCCGCCGCTAAGGAGCCACCATCAAGTCCCCCGAGATCACCGAACCGTTACTGCGCACCCTCCTCAAGGAACAGCACCCGGATCTGGCGGATCTGGAGATCCGCCGGGCCGCCAGGGGCTGGGACAACGAACTCTGGCGCCTGGGCGACGACTTGGCGCTGCGCATGCCCCGCACGGAGCGCGCGCCCGGACTCCTGCGCAAGGAGTACCGCTGGCTGCCGGCCATGGCGCCGGGCCTCCCCCTTCCCGTTCCGACACCCCTGCGCTTGGGTGTCCCGTCCACCCGCTTCCCGGAACCGTGGACCGTGGCGGCCTGGGTGCCGGGCACACCGGCGGACCGCACACCGGTCAGCCGCAGCGCCCAGGCCGCGGAAGCCCTCGGCGACTTCCTGCGAACACTGCACGAACCCGCGCCGCCGGGGGCGCCCCCGCACCAGGGCAGGGGCGGCCCACTGCGCCCGCTCGCAGACGACTTCCCCGGCCGGCTCGCGGACCTGTCGCCCGAGGACACCGGCATCGGAACGGACGACGCGCACACCCTCCGCGCCCTCTGGGACGACGCCGTCGCGGCCCCCGCCTGGCAGGGCCCGCCCACCTGGCTGCACTGCGACCTGCACCCCGCGAACGTCGTGGTCGCCGACGGCGCCCTCACCGGAGTGCTCGACTTCGGAGAACTCTGCGCGGGAGACCCGGCGACGGACCTCGGCGCGGCGTGGCTCCTCCTGCCGCAGGGCGCCGCCCCCCGCTTCTTCGAGGCGTACGGCCGCGCCGACCCGGCGATGATCCGCCGGGCCAAGGGCTGGGCGGCCATCCAGTCCCTCGCCCTCATCGACGTCGGCCGCAACGGCGAACGGGGTCTGCCCGGCGGCAAGGTGACCTGGGGGCATGCGGGGCGGGCGACGATTCAGCGGCTGGTCGGTCGGTAGTTCAGGCGTGGTACCGGGCCCGGCGGCCCTCCGTTCCGCCGGGCCCGGTGGTTCACGGGGTCGGGTGGTTCACGGGGCCGGGTGGGCCAGGGTCACGCGGCAGGAGAAGGCCTCGTTGTCCTCCTGGAGGGCGGTGACCGAGATGCTCTGGTGGCCCTTCGGGTAGGCGGCGGGTTCGACGTGGGCGGTGATCAGGCAGGGTGCGTCGAACTCGACGTAGCGGAAGAACGCCGACTCGAAGCGGATCGGGAAGGCGGGCCTGCCCAGCGGGTCCTGGACGGCGTGGGCGGCCTGGCGGGCGGCTTCGAGCAGGAGCATGCCGGGTGCGTGGTCGACGGGGTGGTCGAACAGGATGGGGTGTGTCTGGTCGACGCGCAGTTGCCACTGGTGCGGCTGCGAGGTGGGTGAGAGCACTACGTCGTCGGCGTGGTTCCGGCCCGCCGGGGCGGGCGGTATCGGCGGGGTGAGCGGCGTCGGGGACGTGGCGCCCGGCGCCGTGCCGCGGTCGCCGCGGAGTCTGCGGTAGATCGCCGGGGCGTTGCTGCTGAAGCGGGTGTGCGCGGTTCCCAGGTGCCGGCCGTCGCGGAGGATCTCGATGTCCATCGTGAGGGCGGCGAGGCGGCCGCCGCGCCGGGTGATGTCGCCGCAGGTGATGCGGAGTTCGACGTCCATCGGGCCGCTGTCGAGGACCATCGCGTCGGGCGCGACCTCGAAGGTGAAGTGCTGCCAGATGAGGTGATGGCCGAGCGGCACGTCGTAGAGGGCGTGCGAGATCAGCGGGATGCTCTGCCGCAACGTCTCGGCGAGCAGCATCGGGTCGTGCCGTCCGGTGACGGGCTCGTAGAAGGCGTGGCCGCGCGGCCACCGGGCGGTGACCGTCACCCGGTCCTCGCCCGCGGGCGCCCAGCCGGTCAGCAGCACTTCGGCGCTGACCAGCTTGTGGACGTACTCCTGCGGCACGTCCCGCAGTTGGGTAGCTGGCGTGGTCTGTGCATACGAAACGAGAGTCATGGGTCCCCCCCAGGGATGTGTGATGCCCGATCGAAGTGCGCGGGCTCTGGTCTCCCAGAACCATGACGCGTAAAGTAACGTGCGTTCTTTTTGTTTGTCGAGAGAGGCCGTCCGGATGCCGGAACCGAAGCAGGAGCGGGCCCAGAAGACGCGCGAGGAAATCCTTCGCGCCGCCGCTGAGGTCTTCGACGAACGCGGGTACAGCGGTGCCAGCATGCGGGAGATCATGAACCGCGCCGGTGTGACGCTCGGAGCCGTCTACTTCCACTTCCCCAACAAGGAAGCGCTGGCCCTGGCGGTGATGCGGGCCCAGCCCGCGAGCATCGTGCCCGCCCTGAAGTCGCAGGGCCTCCAGCGCCTGGTGGACATCACGTTCGTGTGGGCGCACAAGCTCCAGACGGACCCGACGCTGCGCGCGGGCGTCCGCCTCACCAGCGAACAGACCGGCTTCGGCCTCGACGACGCCACGCCCTACCGGGAGTGGGCCCGGATCATGGAGGAGTGCCTCACCGACGGCCGCACGGCGGGCGACGTCCGCCCGGACGTCGACGTCCGCACGCTGGCCGAGTTCATCGTCTCCGCGTGTACGGGCCTCCAGGCGTACTCCCTGCTGGCGACCGGCCGCGAGGACCTGCCCGAGCGGACCCGGGCCATGTGGCGGCTGCTCATGCCCGCCATCGCCACGGCGAGCGCCGCCGACAGCATCGACGTGAGCGAGTCGCGGGAGGCCGCGGTCAACGCCTGACGACGGCCCCCTCCTAGGGCCTGTGTCGAAAGTCCCGTCTGCCCGGCGACGCCCGGCACGCACGCTCGCGGCGTTGTCGGGCCCGCCCTCCGGGCGAACGACGGGGCTTCCGACACAGGCCCTAGCACCACATCACTTTCCGACCGATCAGCAGCCAAGGACGTTCCATGCACCAGCACTTCGACCGACTGCGCCTCGTCGCGCTCAACATCGACGGCGTTCTGCTCAACGACACGTTCAGCCCCGTCATCGGCAACTTCATCACCAGCCGCGGGGGCGTGTACGACGCCTCGACCGAGCGGCGCATCCTCTCCCAGCCGCGCCGCGTCGCCGGTGGCGAGATGGCCCGCGCGGCCGGCCTCGACATCACGGGCGACGAGGCCCTGGAGCTCTACTTCGCCGAACGCGACCGGTACGTCGCCGAGCACCCCGTGCGGCCGAACCCCGGCGCCGCGGAACTCATCGAGCGGATACGCGGCCTGGGCCTCCAGGTCGTCTGCTACGGCGGCCTGAGCAAGCCCCACTTCGACACCCACCTGGGCTCCTGGGCCCACCTCTTCGACGGCCCCGGCTACGTCTGCACCGACTCCTTCCGCCCCGGCATCAAGGAGATCGCCGAGGACGTGTTCTCGCTGGGCCTCGACGAGGTGCTGTTCGTGGACGACGTCGCCCGGGTCGCCGAGGCGGCGAAGGGGCTCGGCGTGCCGTTCATCGGCCATCCCTGCAGCTTCCAGCGCACGTTCATGGAGGAGCTGTCGGTGCGGCACATCGTCGACTCGCTGGACGCGATCGACGAGGAGCTGCTGCGCACCCTCGACGCCGAGGCCGCGGCGGGCGCCAACTGGCCCGCGACGACGGCCAGCTGAACCGGACACCACCACAACCAGGGGGACGGCAAGACGATGAACGACACCACGACGCACGGCGGACACGGCGGACACGGCATGCTGGCCGGCAAGACGATCATGATCACCGGCGCTTCGAGCGGCATCGGCGCGGCCGCGGCACGCCTGTTCGCCGCGGAGGGGGCCGCGGTGGTCCTCACGGCACGCCGTGAGCCGCTGATCGAGAAGATCGCCGCGGAGATAGCGGAGTCCGGTGGGCGGGCCCTCGCGGTCGCCGGGGACGTGACGGTCCCGGCGGACGTGCGGCGCGTGGTCGACGCGGCGGTGGAGACGTACGGCCGACTGGACGGCGGGTTCAACAACGCCGGGTGGGCCACCGCGGGCACACCGCTGCACGAGACCGACGACGCCGTCTTCGACCAGGTGATCGACGTCAACGTACGCGGCGTCTGGAACTGCATGAAGGCGCAGATCACCGCGATGCTCGCGGACGGCAGAGGGGGCGCCGTCGTCAACACGTCCAGCGCCGCGGGCGTCGTCGCGACGGGGGCCACGGCGTCGTACATCGCGGCGAAGCACGCGGTGCTCGGCCTGACGAAAGCGGGCGGCGACGAGTACGGCCGACGCGGGATCCGCGTGAACGCCCTGGTGGTGGGGAGCACCCGCACGGAGCTGATGGACCAGGTGCTCACGGACACACCGTCCCTGGAGGAGAGCTTCGTCTCCCGCTCCATGCAGAAGCGGATGGCCGACCCGGTGGAGGTGGCGCAGGCGGCCGCGTGGCTGCTCAGCGACCGGTCGTCGTTCGTCACGGGCGGCTCCGTGCCGGTCGACGGCGGGTGGACGGCGGCCTGAGGCACGGCGGTCGTACGCGCGGGCCGGGGCACAGGAGGGGGGTGCCCCGGCCGACGCGCGCCCAAGGGCCGCGGGGCCTCGGGGAGTTGCCAAAGGCGTGGGGGGATCGGGGGCCGGGGCGGGCATCGAGGCGCACTCGGGACGTAACGTCCGGACGGAAGCTGCCCGTGCACGGAATCGGAAGGTCTCACCGGTGTCTCTGCTCACCTCCCCCGTCCCGACGTCCTCCCCGCTTGCGGTAGCCCCGGAGGCTCCCGACCGCAACCTCGCCCTGGAGCTCGTCCGGGTCACCGAGGCCGCCGCCATGGCCGCGGGCCGCTGGGTCGGCCGCGGCGACAAGAACGGCGCCGACGGCGCCGCCGTGCGCGCCATGCGGACCCTCGTCTCCACCGTCTCGATGAACGGCGTCGTCGTCATCGGCGAGGGCGAGAAGGACGAAGCCCCGATGCTCTTCAACGGAGAGCGCGTCGGCGACGGCACCGGCGCCGAGGTCGACATCGCCGTCGACCCGATCGACGGCACGACCCTGACCGCCAAGGGCATGCCCAACGCGATCGCCGTGCTCGCCGCCGCCGACCGCGGCGCCATGTTCGACCCGTCCGCCGTCTTCTACATGGACAAGCTCGTCACCGGCCCCGAGGCCGCCGACTTCGTCGACATCGACGCGCCCGCGTCGGTCAACGTCCGCCGCGTCGCCAAGGCGAAGAACCTGGCGCCCGAGGACGTCACCGTCGTCGTCCTGGACCGGCCGCGGCACCGGGCGGTGATCGACGAGGTCCGGGCGACGGGCGCCCGCATCAAGCTCATCTCCGACGGCGACGTCGCGGGTTCCGTGCTCGCCGTCCAGGAGGACAGCGGCGTCGACCTGCTGCTCGGCGTCGGCGGCACCCCCGAGGGCATCATCTCCGCCTGCGCCATCAAGTGCCTGGGCGGCACCATCCAGGGCAAGTTGCGTCCGCGGGACGACGAGGAGCGCGGCCGCGCCCTGGACGCCGGCCACGATCTCGACCGTGTCCTCGCCACGGACGACCTGGTCAAGGGCGACAACGTCTTCTTCGTCGCCACCGGCATCACCGACGGCGAACTGCTGCGTGGCGTGCGCTACGGCGCGGCGGGCGCCACCACGGAGTCCCTGGTGATGCGCTCCCGCTCCCGTACGGTCCGCCGCATCGACTCCACGCACCGGCTCGCGAAGCTGCGCGCGTACAGCGCCGTCGACTTCGACCGCGCGAGCTGACGCGACATCACGACACGTCCTGTGTACGCCTTCAGGCGATGCGGCGCTGCGGCCACTGTTCGGCCGGGTCCGGCGCGACGAGCCGCCGGTAGGCGTACGCGGCCGACGCCAGGGTCATGTGGTGGTGCCAGCCGGGGAACGAGCGGCCCTCGAAGTCGCGCAGGCCGTAGTTCTCCGTGAGGTCGGCGAGAGCGCCGACCGTGCCCGAGTGCGCCTGCACCAGCGGCAGCAGATCGTGCAGCCGCGGGTTGACCAGACTGGTCAGCCAGACACGCCCCACACCCGGCGAGCCGGGCCTGCGCCGGGCGAAGACCCGGTAGACGCCCGGTGAGACGCCCCGCCGCCCGGGCAGCCGCACCAGGGCGGAGACCAGCCGGTCCACGCGCGGCGCACCGTGCCGGAAGTCGACCGCGGCCGACACCGCGCCCTTCGGCGACAGGAGTTGCAGGAGCCGTCCCGCGGTGAGGATGCCGTCGGGCGCGCCCGGCGTGAGCACGCGCTGTCCCTCCGGCACGACCCGCAGTCCGTGCGGCACGGCGATCACGCTGTGGCGTCCGCGCGCGGTCAGCTCCGTGGCCAGGTGCGCCCCGGACGTCGGGTGGTGGCTCGTGTCGGCGACCACCGGGACCGGTTCGCGGCCGGTGTGCGGGGTGAGCGAGTCGACGAGGTTCAGGACGTGCTCCGTGGGAGAGCAGTGCCGCACGGTGTCGGGGATGCGCGTCCGCGCCCGCAGCTCCTCGTCCTCGTCCCACTCCTTGGGGAGCCGCAGCCGCCAGTCCACGGGAATGTGGTCGGTGTCCGAGGACAGGAAGAGCCCGATCCCCATCTGGCAGTTGACGGTGCGGCCCGTGGCCCGCTCGAACCGCTGGTGCACGCCGCAGGAGTGGCTGCCCCGCTTGGGCAGCACCGCGACGCCGACGGTCCAGGCACGGACCCGGGTGCGGCGCTCGGCCAGACGCAGCAGCTCGTACCGCGCCGGATTCCACTCCCAGGGGCTGGCGTTGGCGAACTGGTGCAGGGACTGGGCGGCCGTCGGTCCCGCGTGCAGCTGTGCCGCGAGCCGCTTGACCGACTTCCTGCCGGGCGTGGTGAGCAGCCCCAGTACGTAGGCCGCTGCCCAGCGCCGCTGGTCAGCGCGGCGCAGATGACCGAAGACGGTCTCCGCGTACGAGGTGATCGACCCGTCCGCGATCAGCTCGGGCAGCCGGTGGTCCTGCAGCTCCGTCATGGCATTCCCTCCCCGTGATGGCGCCTGACTCCCACAAGAATAGAGAACGTTCGTTTTCTTTTGAAGCCCGGGGGCCGAACAGGCACGCGGACCGCCGCTACTTGGCCAAGTCCATGCGGTCCCGTGCGGCACGAGGGGCGACTTTCGGAAGTCGGCGTTGTCGGCGAAGCGCCCAGTGCCCACAGTGGCTGTGGCGTGCAGGACCGGAGCGGATGCCACGGCTCCGGGGGGACAGGGAAGGGCGAGATGGTGAAGCAGGAACGGGCCGCGAGGACCCGGGAGGCGCTGGTCCGCGCGGCGGCCCACGAGTTCGAGCAGACCGGGTACGAGGGCACCTCCCTCACCCGGGTCGCCGGGGCCGCGGGCATCTCGGTCGGCGCCCTCACCTTCCACTTCTCCTCCAAGGCGGGCCTCGCGCAGGCCGTGCGGACCCGCGGCGACGCCGCGGTCCGCGCGTGCGTGGCGGAGGCCGGCTCGGGCACGGCGCCCGCGCTCGACAGCGTTGTCGCGCTCACCCTCGCGCTCGCACGGCTCCTGGAGGAGGACGAAGTGGTGCGCGCGGCCGTCCGGCTCTGGCGGGAGGTCCCGGACAGCGACGGCACGTGGTCCGCCCTGTGGCTGCCCGCGGTGGCGGAGGCCCTCGACCGCGCGGGCCGCACCGGACTCGCCCCCGCCGTCGGCGGACGCGACGTGGCACTCCTCGCGGAGTACCTCCTCGCGGGTGCGGAGTCCCGCATCCGGGGGCGGATCCACGGTCACGCGAGCGAGGGCGAAGGCGAGCGAGAGGAATCGGCCGAGGACGACGGCAGCGTCGAGCGGCACCTCTCCCGCCTCTGGGCACTCGTCCTGCCGGGCCTCTCCGGGCACTGACGCCGGGGCGGAGGCCGGGCGGGACACGTACGCGAAGAACATCCAGGACTCGACGGGGCCGACCCGGCCCTGCCGCCGTGCGGACACGACACGCACGGCGCCGAGTGACGCACGTATCAGGAAGGTGGGTCGGTGAGCAGACGGAGTGAACCCGCTGTCCTCGCACGCGAGTCGGCTGTTCCCTGGGGCGGCACCGGAGGCGGCCCCGTCTGGGGGCGCGCCGCGGGCCGGCCCCGGCGGGGAGCCGGCGCCCCGCTGCGGACGGCGGCGCACGGGATGCCCGGCGGGCTACCGCGCGGACGCGACCGTGACGTGCTCGCCGTGGACGACCTCCTGGACCGGGTGCGCGAGGACGGCGGCGCGGAAGGCGGCGCGGACGCCGTCGGGCTGCGCTTCCTGCCCGCGCTCGACCGTCTCCTCCACTCCCTCGACACCGAGGCCGACCTGCACGCGGAGGGCCGCGCGGCCGCACGCTCCGCCCTGGTGACGGCCCTGCTGAAGCAGCAGCAGATGATCCGGCTGCTGCGGGACCGGCCCGAGATCGCCCTGAACGACATCCGCGCCCCGATCTTCGTCACCGGACTGCCGGGCAGCGGCGCGGCGATGCTGCACAACGCCCTCGCCGAGCACCCCGGACTCGACGCCCCGACCCTCGCCGAACTGCACGACCCGGCGGGCCGCCCCACCACGATCCGCGGGCGCCGCGCGGCCCTCGACCGGGCCGGGAGCGTCGCGCGGGACACGGCGCTCGCCACGGCCGGGCGGGGCTCCGGGCTGCTCATCGGCGCCACGCGGCCCGGCGGCTGCCACCGGCTGCTCGGCAACGCGTTCCACGGCATGGCGGCGACGCTCGCCTGGCGCGTGCCCGGTTACGCGGCCTGGCTGGAGACGACCGACACGACCGAGGCGTACGCGTTCCACCGCGCCCAGCTCCAGGCGCTCACCTGGCGCGTCCCCGCCTCCCGCCCGGTCCTGCGCGACTCCTTCCACGCCCGCCACCTGAAGCAGCTCCTGCGGGTCTACCCCGACGCCAAGGTCGTCCAGGTGCACCGCGATCCCGCGGACACCGTCGCCGCGTGCGCCGGGATCGCGACGGCGCTGCGCGGACGTACGGCCCGGCAGGTCCGGCCCACCGGGCAGGAGTGGGCCGACCGCGTCGAGCGCCACCTCGTGGCGGCCGAGCGGGCCAGGCTCGACGTCCCCCGGGGGCGCCTGCTCGACCTGCGCTTCGACGACCTGGTGGCGGACCCGGCGGGGCAGGTGCGTGCCGTGCTCGCCTTCGCGGGCGTGACGGCGACACCGATGTTCGACCGCGTCGTGACGACGTTCGTCGCCGGGACGGCCCGCGAGGCCCGCCGCGCACGCCCCTTCCAGCCCGCCGAATTCGACCTCTCACGGCGGGAGTTGCACAGCCGCTATGCCGTGTACCGGACCAGGTACGGCGTGTGAGACACGAACCCTGCGCATACAGACTCAAGAAGGAGAGTGCCGTCGGTGACCGTGACATCTGACGAGGCGACGTCCCTGGCCCCCGGGGGGCCGACGGAGTCCGAAGGACTGGAATCAGCCATTCCTACCGGGCGGTTGGCGTTCACCGTCGGCGTCGTCGCCCTGGGCGGACTGCTCTTCGGCTTCGACACGGGCGTCATCTCGGGAGCGCTCCTTTTCCTCAAGGAGGACTTCCACCTGACGTCCTTCCAGGAGGGCGCGGTGATCTCGTCGCTCCTGCTCGGCGCGGCGGCGGGCGCCCTGTGGAGCGGTACGCCCGCCGACCGCTGGGGACGGCGGAAGACGCTGATCGTCATCGCCGCCACCTTCACGCTCGGGCTGCTGCTCGCCACCCTGGCCGCCGGCTTCTGGACGCTGGTCGCCGCGCGCGTGATCCTCGGGCTCGCCGTCGGCTCCGCCTCCTCGCTCGTCCCGCTCTACCTCGCCGAGGTGGCGCCGCCCCGGCTGCGCGGCCGCCTCATCACGGTCAACCAGATCCTGCTCACCGCGGGCATCCTCGTCTCGTACCTGATCAACCTCTGGTTCGCCGATGACGCCAACTGGCGCGCGATGTTCGGCGCGGGTCTGCTCCCGTCCGTCCTGATGCTGGTCGGCCTCTTCTTCGTCCCCGAGAGCCCGGTGTGGCTCCAGCGGCGCAGGCGCGGCGAGGTGATGTCACGGGCGAAGGGCGCGAGCCACGGCACACTGCGCGGGATGCTCGCCGAGCCCGTCGTGCGGCGCGCGCTGCTGATCGGCGTCACGATCGGCGCGGTGCAGCAGTTCGCGGGGATCAACACGATCATCTACTACGCCCCCAGCATCATGCAGCGCGCCGGGCTCCCCGCCACGAACTCGATCATGTACTCGGTCGCCATCGGCGTCGCCAACCTGCTGATGACGGTCGCCGCGATCCCGCTGGTCGACCGGGCGGGCCGCAAGCCGCTGCTCCTGCTCTCCCTGGTGGGCATGGCCGCGGCGCTCGTGCCGCTCGGCTGCGCGCTGAACGGCGCGTTCGGCGGGGCCTCGCACGTGGTCAGCCTTGTCTCCATGGGGCTCTACGTCTCCGCCTTCGCGGTCGGCATCGGACCGGTGTTCTGGATCCTCGCCGCCGAGGTCTTCCCGCCCGCCGTACGGGCCAAGGGGGTCGCGCTGTGCGTCCTCGTCAACTGGTCCGCCAACTTCGTCGTGGGCCAGCTCTTCCTGCCCGCCGCCGACCAGTTCGGCGAGGCGAGCGTCTTCTGGTTCTTCGCCGCGGTCTGCGTCGCGGCGCTGGTCTTCGTGGTGCGCACGGTCCCCGAGACGAAGAACCGCTCGTTCGACGCGATCCAGCGGGAACTGGCCGCAGGCGCGCGGCACTAATCCTTGCATCAGGATGCAATCTAACTCACTCACGGAGGTTCCCATGGCGACGGATGTCGCACCCCCCAGCAGGACCACCGGCACAGCCGGTGCAGACAGCACAGCCGGCGCAGCCGGTACGGCCGGTACGGACCCCGCCCCGGCCGCGAGACCGGTCGGCTTCGCCCGGCTCCCCTCGCTGACCGGCCTGCGCTTCATCGCCGCGGTCATGGTCTTCCTCTTCCACGCGTCCCTGACCACCGAGCCGCCACTGAACCCCTTCAGCGGCGACGTCTCGGACTTCTTCCACGCCGCCGCCAGCAAGACCGGGTGGATGGGCGTCACGTTCTTCTTCCTGCTCAGCGGCTTCATCCTGACCTACTCCGCGCGCCAGGACGACACGCCCCGCAGGTTCTGGCGCCGCCGCCTCGTCAAGCTCTACCCGAGCCACGTGGTCGGCTGGATCGGCGCGATGGTGCTGTTCGCCGCGGCCACCGCGACCTGGCAGCAGTGGCTGCCCAACCTGCTCCTGCTGCAGACGTGGATCCCCGACTACCACACGTACCTGAGCATCAACCCGCCGAGCTGGTCGCTCTCCTGCGAGGTCTTCTTCTACCTCTGCTTCCCCCTGTTGCACCGCTGGATCTCGGCGATACGCCCCGAGCGGCTGTGGGCGTGGGCCGGCGGCCTGGTCGCCGTCATCACCGCGATCCCCGCGCTCGGCTACCTGCTGCTGCCCGACGGCACGATGTCCAACGGCTTCCCGGTCTCCGAGGTCCAGTACTGGGCCGTCTACATGCTGCCGCCGGTGCGCACCCTCGACTTCGTCCTCGGCATCGTCATGGCGCGCATCCTCATGACCGGCCGCTGGATCAACCTGGGGATGCTGCCCGCCTGCGGTCTCGTCGCCGTCGGGTACGCGATCGCCAACGCCACGCCCTGGCTCTTCGGCCTCAACGCGGCGGCGCTCATCCCGTTCGCCCTGCTCATCCCCGCCGTCGCCGCCACCGACCTGCGCGGGGGCCGCTCCCCGTTCCGCGGGCGCGTGATGGTGTGGCTGGGCGAGGTGTCGTTCGCCTTCTACATCGTGCACAACGTCCTTCTGGTGCACGTCCGTTCGCTGATCGGCGAGACGCGGCAGTTCGGGTTCGCCGGCGGCATGGGCGTCATGGTCCTGTACTTCGTGGTGTGCATGGCCTTCGCGTGGCTGCTGCACAAGGGCGTCGAGATGCCGCTGATGCGGCGGTTCGCCAAGCCGCGCGCGGAGCGCCGGGCCGCACCCCGCGCGGAGCGCCGCCCGTAGCCACGACGAGAGCCGGCGTGCCCCGCCCGGGGGTGCGCCGGCTCTTCCGTGCGTCCACATGCTGGCCCTCGTGACGCACCTTGACCTATGCTTGCAAAGGCAAGTATTTCACACTGCTGTGACGACACCGTGGGGCGCCGAGCCGCTTCCCAGGGGGCCGGGGTTCGGGCGCAGGCGGATATCGGGACGGTGAAGGACGGCATGGCGACTGCCGCGCGCGGACGACTCAGTGGCGAACTCGAACTGTGGAGGCAGCTGCTGCTCCTGGTCAACGGGGTGAGCACGACGCTCGACAAGAAGCTCCAGCGCCAACACGGCGTGACCGCCTCGGAGTTCACCGCCCTGTCGGTCCTGGGGCGCGGCGCGCTGCGGATGCAGGAGCTCGCCGACTCGGTGGGGTCGAGCCAGTCCACGATGAGCCGGCTGGTGACCCGCCTGGAGAACGAGGACCTGGTCGCCCGCACGGTCGGCGAGGAGGACCGGCGGGTGATGTTCGCCCACCTCACCGCCGAGGGCAAGAAGCTGGTCGCCCAGGCGCAGGGCACGTTCGCCAAGGAGCTGTCGCTCGCCCTGGACATGGCCTCCTTCGAGCCGGAGACGGCATCCCTGGTCAACCGGCTCCGGCACACCCCGGCGCCGCCGGCCCGGTAGCGGGAGCACGCGACGGAGCCCGGCGGGGGCGGCTCTCACCGCCCCGGCCGGGCTCCGTACGGCAGCAGGCTCAGGCCGCCTCGGTCTCGCCCTTCGCGTCGTCCTCCGCGAGGAACTCCTCGACCAGCTCGGCCAGTTCGGCGGGCTTCTCGAAGACCGCGAAGTGACCGGCGTCCAGCTCGGCGTACCGGCTGCCCTTGATGGCCGCGTGCAGCGCGCGCGAGTGCTGGACCGGGATCATGTTGTCGTGCGTGGCGCCGATCACCAGCGTCGGCGCGGTGATCTTCGGCAGCTGCTCGGTGATGTCGAGCTCCAGGTTGAGCGCGATCTGCCGGCCGATGCCCGCGGGGACGCCGCCCGAGACCATCTCCTCGACGCCCGAGACGCCGAAGGAGTTGACCTGCGCCGTGGTCCAGCCGTTCAGCTGGAGGAACCGGCCGAACGTCTCGTGGTCGAGCTGGTCGAGGCGGTGCCACAGGTCGAAGTAGAGCTGCTGGCGCGCGTCGTTCTTGATCCAGCCGGTGAGCAGCACGAGGCGGCGCACCTTCTCCGGGTGCGCGGCCGCGTAGGCGGCGACGGCGAGCGCGCCCTGCGACCAGCCCACCAGGTCGACGGGGCCTTCGGCGCTGCTGTCCTCGATCGCGGCGTCGATCTGGTCGACGAGCAGGTCCAGGGTGAGCGGACCGCCCTCGTCCTCGGTGGCGCCGCTGCCCGAGTAGTTGGGGACGACGACGGTGCGGCGGTCACTGAAGGTGTCGCGCAGCTGGTCGTACGTTCCCGCGTCGCCGCCGGTGCCGTGGACCAGGACGAGGCCGGGGCCGGTGCCGGTCTCGAAGTACTCCACCTTGGAGCCGTGCGTCGAAGCGAAAGGCATCGCTTTCTCCTTGTCGTCGTGTTCGTTCTGCTGTCGTGCGGGAGGGGAGGCCGCGCCGGTTGTGGGGCCGGCGCGGCGCCGCGGCCCGGGGAGGGACCGCGGAGATCAGGGGGTCAGCCCGCGGAGGGCTCGACGGACTGGGCGTGGCGCAGGATGCCGCGCGGGTCCCAGGCGGCCTTCACGCGCTGCAGGCGCGGGTAGTTGTCCTTGTAGTACAGGGCGTGCCACGGCGTCTTCGAGGTGTTGTGCGCCGGGTCGCCGAGGTCGACGTCGGCGTAGTTGACGAAGCAGCCGTCGTTGACGCGGCCCGGCGCGGGGACGCCGCCGGAGGCGCTGTAGACGTCGCGGTAGAACTCGCGCACCCACGCCAGGTGCCGCTCGTCCTCGGCGGCGTCCTGCCAGAACGCGAGGTACTGCAGCTTCATCACCGAGTCCCGCTGGGCCACCGCGGTCGCGTCGGGCGCGACGGCGTTGACGCGCCCGCCGTACCCCGCGATGAGCAGCAGCGCCGCCGGGTTGGTGTAGTCGGTGCGGGTCAGGTGGTGGTACGCGGCGGAGAGCTGGTCGTCGGGGAAACTCGCGCGCATGTACGCGGACTTGTCCTCGAAGCGCAGCGTCGGGTCGCCGCCCGCGAAGCCGGGCCACTTGGTGGCGTGCAGGAACGGCAGCCGCTGAGTGCTCGCCTGCGGCTTGACGGGCACGCCCGCGCCGACGGCGGCGACGAACGCGTCCAGGTCGGCCTCGGCGCCGGCGCGGGTGGCGTCGAGCTGCGTGACCATCGTGATCGCGCCCGCCGCCTTGTGGGCCGCCTTGAGCTGGCTGAACAGGTCGAGGTGGGCGGCGTCGGGGCCGCCGTGGGCGACGAACCAGTCGCCGTAGTTCTTCACCAGACGCTTGAAGCCCGTCTGCGTCAGACCGTCCCAGGACCAGGTGACGGTGGACGTGAGCAGCTCCGCGGGCGGGCGGGGCAGGAGCTTCGCCGGATCGGATCCTGTGGCGTCGGGGGTGCGGAGCAGGTACTTGGTGACGATGCCGAAGTTGCCGCCGCCGCCTCCGGTGTGCGCCCACCACAGGTCGCGCAGGCGGGCGTCGGCGCTGTCCCGGGTGGCGACCACCTTGCGCACGGTCTTGTCCTTGTCCACCGTCACGACCTCGACGCCGTGCAGGTGGTCGACGGTGAGCCCGAACAGGCGGGACAGCGCGCCGTAGCCGCCGCCGACGATGTGGCCGCCGGCCGCCACCGACGGGCAGGAGCCGCCGGGCAGCGTGACGCCCCAGCGCTTGAACAGGGTGCTGTAGACGTCGGAGAGCCAGGCGCCCGGCTCCACCACGAAGACCCGCTGACCGGCGTCGTACGTCACCGACGCGAGCTGCGACAGATCGATGACGACCTTGATGTCGGAGCTGGTGGTGAAGTTCTCGTAGCAGTGCCCGCCGCTGCGCACCGCGACGCGCTTGCCCGCGGCGACGGCCTCCTTGACGGCGTCGACCACCTGGTCGGCACTGGTCACCAGACGTACGTAGTCGGGGCTGCCGACCCAGCGCTGGTTGGTGCCGCGGATCAGCTCCGGGTAGCGGGCGTCGTCGGGCCGCACGGTGACCGCGGGACCGGCCGCCGACGAGGCGGTGGACGCGGCGCGGACGGACGTGGCCCGGACGGACGTGGCCCGGACGGGCGCGGCCTCGGCGAATCCCGCGCCGGGGACCGTCGCGCCCAGGGCGACGCCGCCCGCCACCGCGGATCGCCGCAGGACCTTGCGCCGGGTGAGCTCACTCATCAGTGCTACTCCAGGAGAAGTCGGGTGCCACAGGTGGTTGCTGCGGCAGGTGGGGCCGCGGACGACGGGGGCCTGCCTCAGTCGGCCGTGGCGGGAACGCGCGAAGCGGGGGCGGAGGCGGGGTCCGGGGCGGCGGGCTCCGGGGCGGCGGCGCGCTCGGCGCGCCGGTCCTTCCTGAGCTCGTTGGCCGCGAGGGACATGGCGAGCCAGGAGAGGACCGCCGACGCGGCGATGACGACGCGCAGCCCGTGGTCGAGGCCGAGGATCTGACCGCCGAACCAGGCACCGAAGGCGATGCCGATGTTGAAGGCGCCGATGTTGATGGCGATGGCGAGCGTGGGCGCGCCGTCCCCCGCTCCCTTGAGGATGCGTGCCTGCAGCCCCGGCATGACGGCGAAGTAGGCGGCGCCGAAGACGACGAGCAGGACGAGCAGGAGCCAGGGCACGTCGCCGCCGAGCGCCATCAGGGCGAGGTCGGCGCCGAGCACCGCGAGGACGCCGACGAGCGAGGGCATCAGCGCGCGGTCGGCGAGCTTGCCGCCGATGAGGTTGCCGACGAGGGAGCCGCAGCCGACGAGCAGCAGCAGCCAACTCACCGTCGAGTCGTCGAACCCGCCCATCGAGGTGAGGATCGGGTTGACGAAGGTGTACGCGGTGAAGACGCCCGCCATCGCCAGCGCGGTGAGCAGGATGGCGATCTGGACCGTGCGGTTGCGCAGCACCCGCAGCTCGGCACCGACGCCACCGGACGCGCCGGCGACCGGCGCGGGCGTGACGGGCGGCCGCCAGGCGACCAGGGCGAGGGCGAGCAGGCTGAGGCCCGCGATGCTCCAGAACGCCGAGCGCCAGCCGAAGTGCTCCTCAAGGAGGACGCCGAGCGGCACGCCCAGCACGGTGGCGAGGTTGAGGCCGACGGCGACCCGCGACACGGCCGAGGCCTCCTTGCCCTTCTCCGCCAGCGACCCCGCGACGACGATGCAGACCGCGAACAGCGTGCAGTGGGTGATCGCCGAGAGCACGCGCGCGGTCATCAGGACCGCGTACGTGGGGGCGAGCGCGGCGAGCACGTTGCTCGCCACGAACAGCCCCATCAGGGCGAGCAGCAGCGGGGTGCGCGGCACCCGGCTGGTGGCGAGGGTGACGAGCGGGCCGAGGACCACGACGCCGAGCGCGTACGCCGTCACGAGCAGCCCCGCGTCGGACAGGGAGACGTCCAGGTCACCGGCGATGGCCGGCAGGACACCGGCGACGACCAGCTCCGCGCTGCCGACGCTGAAGACGCAGAGCATCAGGGGGAAGAGGGCAAACGGCATGGCTGTTCCAATGCACGGGTCGGGGAAAAGGAGAGAGCCGGGGTCAGTCCCAGGGAGAGATCAGGAGCTTGCCGCGGGAGCCGCCCGCCGCGAGCCGCCGGTGTGCCTCGCCCACCCCGGCGAGCGGGAACGTCTCCGCCACCCGCAGCGTGAGCACGCCCTCGTCCACCAGGGCGGAGAGCTCTTCGAGGCGCCGGCCGTCCTGCTCCACGAACGACATCCGTACGTCGATGCCGCGCTCCGCGACGGGCGGCGCCTTGGGCACGATGGAGACGGCACGGCCGCCGTCCCGTACCCCGGCGATCGAGCCGGGCAGGCCCGCCGTCTCCAGGAGGCAGTCGGCGGCGCCGGGCGGCACGGGGCGCTCGTCGGAGTAGGTCTCGTGGGCGCCGAGCGCCGTCAGCCGGTCGGCGTCGCCGGGCCGTCCGTACGCGAGCACCTTGAAGCCGCGGGAGACGGCCAGTTGGACGGCGAACCCGCCGACGGCACCGGTCGCGCCGGTGACGAGCAGGGTGGCGCCGGCCTGCGGGGCGAGGGCTTCGAGCGCCTGGTGGGCGGTGAGCCCGGCGAGGGGCAGCGCGGCGGCGTCCGGCAGTTCGGCGGTGCGCGGGGCCTTCGCGGCCAGCTCCGCGTCGAGCGCGACGTACTGCGCGTGGGTGCCGGCCCCGGTGGCCATCTGCGCCGACATGGCGACGACCCGGTCCCCCGCGGTGAAGCGGTCGACCCCGGTGCCGCACTCCTCGACGACGCCGGAGAGGTCCCAGCCGAGGATCATCGGGAAGCCGTGGCGGACGTTCTGGGCATGCGAGCCCGAACGGACCTCCAGGTCGACCGGGTTCACGGCCGACGCCGCGACCCGGACCAGGATCTGCCCCGGCCCCGGCGTGGGGCGGGGCAGCTCGGCCACGGTCAGCAGTTCAGGGCCCCCGTACCGGGGCAGGGTGCTGGCACGCACGTAGATCCTCCTGCGAGTTATGTGATTACGGGAGAACGTAGCAGTCGTTCGGTTCTTCGATCCCGCCCCCGCGAGCCATGGACTGCTACTTCGCCAAGTCCAGGAAATGGCCGATCGCGCTTGCCGTTGATTGCTTGAGAATGCATAGATTAAGTCGCTCTCCACAACCGAGAGGCTCACTCCGAACCAGTTGAGGTGACTTGTGTCCGGGAACAATTCGGCGCTTCTGGGCCGACCCAGCGAGCGCGTCCAGACCGTCGGGTACGGGGCGGCCGGCACCGCCGGTGACGCAGCCGTCGCGGCCCAGCCCGGCGCCGGTCTTTACGCCTACAGCGAGCGCGTCGACTCATGGGTCGTCCGAACCGCCAAGCCCGTCAGCTACGAAGTGCGCGTCGCCGACGGCCTGTTCGACTTCGAGCGCACGGACCTCCTGGAACCGGCCGCGGCCCCCGGCAAGCGCCTGCGCCGGTTCGTGGTGCTCGACTCCGACGTCGACCTGCTCCACGGCAACCGCATCCGCGCCTACTTCGACTACCACGACGTCGAGCACGTCATCTGCGTCGTCCCCGCCGACGAGACCGTCAAGAGCTTCGAGACCGCGTCCCGCATCGTCGAGGAACTCGACGCGTTCGGCGTGGACCGGCGCCGCGAGCCCCTCATCGTCATCGGCGGCGGGGTCCTCATGGACATCGTCGGCCTGGCGAGCAGCCTCTACCGCCGCGGCACCCCGTTCATCCGCGTCCCCACCACCCTCATCGGCCTGGTCGACGCGGGCGTGGGCGCCAAGACCGGCGTCAACTTCAACGGCCACAAGAACCGGCTCGGCACCTACTTCCCCGCCGACCTCACCCTCCTGGACCGCACCTTCCTCGCCACGCTCGACCGCCGTCACATCGGCAACGGGCTCGCCGAGATCCTCAAGATCGCCCTGATCAAGGACGCCCGCCTCTTCGACGTCCTGGAGAGCCACGGACCGCTGCTCCTGAACGAGAAGTTCCAGGGCGAGAGCGAGGCGGGCGAGGACGCCGCGCGCGAGGTCGTGCACCGCGCCATCCAGGGCATGCTCGAAGAGCTGCAGCCCAACCTGTGGGAGACCAAGCTGGAGCGCTCGGTCGACTACGGCCACACCTTCAGCCCCACCGTCGAGATGCGCGCCCTGCCCGCACTCCTTCACGGCGAGGCGGTCTGCGTCGACATGGCGCTGACCACCGCACTCGCCCGCCGGCGCGGCCTGATCGACGACGCGGACGCGCGACGCGTCTACGACGTGATGCACGGCCTCGAACTGCCCGCCTGGGACGACCTCCTGGACCAGCCGGAACTCCTGACGGCCGCCCTCCTCGACACGGTCCGCCACCGCAACGGACAGCAGCGCCTCCCGCTCCCCGTGGGCATCGGCGACGTCACCTTCGTCAACGACGTCACCGAGCAGGAACTCCTCGACGCGGTCGCCGAGTTGCGGGTCGCCGGGCGCGGGCGTGACCTCGTGGAGGGCCAGCATGTCTGAGACCGCGTACGCCCCGGCTCCCGAGGCACAGCCCCTCTCCGCGTACGGCGGCGGTGACGTGATCATCGGCGACGTCAGCGGCCCCGCCCACATCCACGGCGTGCACGGCACCACCGGCGTGACCCGCTGGAAGGCCCTCGCGTCCGGCGCCGACCTGCGCGGCGGCTGGGAGGCCGTCGAGTGGGCGTGCGTCCCGCCGGGCGGCGTCAGCGGCGAGCACCTGCACACCCGGACCGAAGAGGTCTACTTCATCCTCTCCGGGACCGGCGAGATCTACCTCGACGGCACGGCGCACCCCATCGCGCCCGGCTCGATGGTCCTCACGGGCCTCGGCACCGTCCACGGCCTGCGCAACACGGGCGACAGCGACCTGGCCTGGCTGGTCATCGAAATGCGGTCGCCCCGCTTCAGCGCGGAGCTCGGCGCGACCGACGCCCCGGCCCACCCCCCTGTACCCGCTTCCGCCAAGGAGGAGCCCCCGGTGCCCACCGCACGCCTTCACGACCTACGAGCCGAGCGTTCCGTCTCCCCCGCCGGCGTCTTCACAGGACCGCTGCGCACGCTCTCCCTGGAGACGGTCGACGCCTCCGGCACCGTCGAGCTGACGGCCGACGGCCGCGAGCACATGGTGTTCGTGCTCTCCGGCACGGGCTGGGTCGAGAACGGCAGCGACACCGCGGAGCTCCACCCCGGCACGGCCGTCACCCTGCCGCTCGGCACCCGCGCCCGCATCGGCGCGGACCGCGAGGACGGCCTGGAGTTCTTCCACGCCGAGGTCGCCGTCGCGACGCCGGGGTCCGACCGGTGATCGTCAGCGAACCCGCCCCGCCCTCCCTGCGCGGCGCCGGCGGCACCTGGCGCTGCCTCGCCCGCCGCGGCATGTTGCACAGCGAGTGCGAGTCCTTCGAGCAGATCCGGCTCGCCCCCGGCGCCTCCTGGGCGCACGAGCCGGCCCACGGCACCGAGGCCGCGCTCTACGCCGTCGCCGGGTCGGCGTCGGTGGAGGCCGGTGAGAGTGCCGGGCGCGCGCTCGACACCGGCGGCGCGCTGCTCGTCGAGGCGCGCGCCGCGGTGCGGGTCACCGCCGGGTCCGAGGGGCTCGACCTCCTCGCCGTACGCGTACTGCCCGCCGATGTCGCCTCCCGGCTCCCCGTGCGGGTGCCGGAGCTGCCGACGCGCGAGCAGACCCCGATTTTCCGCCCGCCGACCGAAGACGGGCGCTGATTGAGGAGCAGACACGTTGGCTGATCACCACGAAAAAGTGCTGCCGCCCACGGACGACCTGCTGTGCGGCCGCTGGCCGAACGGCTCCATGAAGGCCGCGGCGGTCATGGACGTCAACAAGGTCGGCCAGGTGGAGGTGGAGATACCGGGCCCCGAGCTCGGCTATGTCCTGGTGGCCCCCACGACGGTCGGCATCTGCGGCACGGATCTCGAACTCCTGCACGGCACGGCCAGTTACGTGCGGGACGGCAGGGCCACCATGCCCCACGTGTTCGGCCACGAGTGGGTCGGACGTGTGGTGGCGATCGCCGGGAACTGCCAGTACTCGCGGCAGCTGCAGATCGGCGACCGCGTCGTCGGGCAGACCATGCTCTCCTGCGGGGGCTGCCGGGCCTGCCAGCGCGGCCACCGCAACGAGTGCTCGCAGCTCAAGGAGGTCGGCCTCTACGGCCAGCAGGGCGCGGCCGCGGAGTTCATCAGACTCCCCGCCCAGTCCCTGACGAAGGTCCCGCCGGGCGTCGACGACTTCTCCGCGGCGCTCGCGGAACCCGCGGTGACGGTGCTCGCGGCGCTGGACAAGGTCGGGGTCTTCCCCGGCGAACGCGTCCTCGTCTTCGGCACCGGCACGATGGGCCTGCTCGCCGTGCAGATGGCGCGCCGCGTCGCGGGCACGGTCGACGTGGTCGGCATCGACGACGCGGGCATCGGCGCCGCGCTGCGCATGGGGGCGGAGCACGCCTTCCTGCCCGGCGAGGCGCGCGACGGCGACTACGACGTCGTCATCGAGGCGTCCGGCGCGGTGCCGGCCCTCCTCGAAGCGCTGCGGGTCGCCGACGTCGGGGGCCGGATCGCGGCGGTCGGCGTGCCCAACGACCCGCTGCCGGCCGTCGACGCCTCGGAGCTGGTGCTGCGCGGCGTCACCATGACCGGCGTACGGCACGGGCTCGACTACTACGAGCGGGCACTGCGGCTCTTCTCCGAGGGCGTCCTGTCGGCGAAGGGCATGATCGCCGACGTCTTCGAGCTGGCCGACGTCGACAAGGCGTTCGAGCTCCTGGAGAGGGGGCGTCGAGCCGCTCCCAAGGTGGCTCTGTCACTGACTCCCCGTCCCTGAAGGGGATGTGGCCGGCAACCGCCCCTGACGCTTCCTTCCCCCGGCTGCGTCAGGGGCTTCCGGCCCCACCCCACCTCGCCCCACTTTCTGGAAAGGACATCCCATGAACCGCCCCATCGCCGTTGTCACCGGCGCCAGTTCAGGCATCGGCGCGGCCGTCGCCGAGGCGCTCGCCGCGGCCGGCTTCGACCTCGTCGTCGGCTACGGACGGCAGGCGGACGCCGCCAAGGAGATCGCCGACGGGCTCGCCGTGCGGCACGGCGTACGGGCCGAGACCCTCGGGCTCGACCTGACCGACCCCGCGGCCGCGGGCGAGGCCCTGCGGGACCGCGTCGACGCGTTCGGCGGCATCGACGTCCTGGTCAACAACGCGGGCCTGAACCGGCGCGCCTCCGTCGTCGAGGAGACCCTCCAGGACTGGCAGCGCATCCTCGACGTCAATCTGACCAGCCCGTTCCGGCTGAGCCAGGTCGCCGCCGCGCGCATGATCGCGCAGGGCCGCGGCGGCCGCATCATCAACATCACCAGCATCCACGAGCACATCCCCATCGGCGAGGGCAGCACGTACTGCGCCGCCAAGGGCGGCCTCGGCGCGCTCACCAAGGCCATGGCCCTCGACCTGGCCGGACACGGCATCACGGTCAACGCCGTGGCACCCGGCGAGACCGCCACCCCGATGAACAACGTGCCGGCAGGACTCGACGCCGCCGACATCGCCCGCCCCGCCATCCCCGCGGGCCGCCCCGGCCGCCCCGACGAGGTCGCCGCCCTCGTCGCGTACCTGGCCTCCCCCGCCGCCGCCTACACCACGGGCACCTCGACCCTCGTGGACGGCGGCATGGCGCTCTCCGCGGCGGTCGCCAACGCCGCCCACGCCGGCACGGTCTGACCCCGGCCGCCCACAACCCTGGAGCAGAAGAACATGTCACCCACAGCCCCGTCGGACACCCGGGCCGCCGCGACCGGCCGGACCGCGGACGGCCTCTCCATCCCCACCGCCCGCAACGTCGACCACTACGCCTACACCGTCGCGGACCTGGACACGGCCGTGGACTTCTGCACCACGGTGCTCGGCGCCGACGTCCTCTACCGGCTCGGCCCGGTCGAGGAACCGGACAGCGACTGGATGGCGCGCCAGCTCGGCGTCCACCCGCGGGCCAGCACGAACATCGCGATGCTGCGCCTCGGCCCGGACAGCAACCTGGAGCTCTTCCAGTACACAGCGCCCGAACAGCGCACCCAGGCACCGGAGTTCACCGACGTCGGCGGCCATCACATCGGCATCCACGTGAGCGACCTGGACGTGGCGCTCGCCAAGGCCGAGCGCTCCCCCCACGTCCGTGTCCTCGGCGAACCTCACACCGACACGGGCGGCCCGACGGCGGGCAACCGCTGGATCCACCTGCTCACCAGCTGGGGCATGCGACTCGAACTCCGCGAACTCGCGACCGAGTTGCCGTACGAGAAGGAGACCGAGGCCCGCGTCTACCGCCCCGCGGGCGACTGGCCGCGCGGCCTGCCCGGCTCCCTCGGCATCGGCCACGTCGGCTACTCGGTGGCCGACCTGGACGAGGCCGTCGCCTTCTTCACCGGCCCGATGGGCGGCGAACTCGCCTACCGCACCAGCGAGTCGGTGGACGCGGGCACGGCCCGCCGCCAGTACGCGGTCACGTCCCCCTTCCGCAAGGACACCGCGGCGATCCGCCTCGGCCCGGTCACCACCGTCGAGCTCAGCAGCTACGAGATCGAGGGCCGCCGCACGGAACGCCCCCGCAACAGCGACGTGGGCGGCCACCACCTGGCGTTCTTCGTCGACGACGTCGAGCGCGCCGCCGCGTGGCTCGCGGCGACGGACGGCGCCGAGGTGCTGGGCGAGCCGCAGCTCATCGAGGACGGCGGCCCGATCCACGGCGACCGCTGGGTCTACTTCCGCGGCGTCGGCGGATTCCAGCTGGAGGTGCTCAACATGCCGCCCGGCATGCCGTACGAGCAGCACACCGCGGCCCGCAGGTTCGGCCCGAGCCCGCGGTGGACCAACCGCTGACCGCCGCGGCGGACAGGCGACAGAAAGGGGTGGGGAATGCGCTGGACCGACATCTACGTGGAGAGCGCGGCCGCCGAGTTCGGGAAGCTGCAGACCGGTCAGGAGGCGGTGGACCTCGGTCTGCTGCCCGCCGAGGAGATCGTACGGAGCGCACAGCGCTCCGTGTCGGTGAGCGACGGGCGCAGCGGGCCCGAACTCGCCGTCGCCGCGGGCCGCACGGCGCTCGCCCGCGCCGGCCGGGACGCGCGGGACGTGGGGCTGCTCATCCACGCGGACTGCTGGTACCAGGGCCTGGAGTTCTGGAACACGGCCGCGTACGTCCAGGACCAGGTGCTCGGCCACGGCGACTGCGTGGCGTACGAGCTGCGGCAGATGTCCAACGGCGGGATGAGCGCCCTGGAGAACGCGGCGGCGCGGCTCACGGCGATTCCCGCCACGCGGGCCGCGCTGGTCACCACCGGCGACCGGTTCGCGGACCCGGCGTTCCCCCGCTGGAGCACCGACCGGGGCCTCGCGTTCGGCGACGCGGGAACGGCCGTCGTCCTGTCCCGCACGCCGGGGGCGCTGCGCCTGGTCGCCACGTCGTCGTACTCACAGCCGATGCTGGAAGGCCTGCACCGCGGTGCCGAGCCGTTCCTGCCGAGCGGCAGCGAGACGGGCCCGCTCGACCTGGTGGCGCGCAAGAAGGGCTTCCTGCGCGGGCGCTCCCAGGAGGAGATCACGACGCGCAACGAGACGGGCATGATGTCCGCGGTCAAGACCTGCCTCGCGGAGGCCGACACGGACATCGCCGGGATGAAGGCCGTGGTCGTCCCGTTCTTCGGCGCCCGGCTCTCCCGGCTCCAGTGCCTGGCCCCGCTCGGCATCCAGCCCGAGGTGACCCTGCAGGAATTCGGCCTGACGGTCGGCCACTTGGGCGCCGGCGACCAGGCGGCGGGCCTGGCGAAGCTCCTGGAGGACGACACGCTGGAGAGCGGCGACCAGGTGCTGCTCGTGGGGGTGGGCGCGGGCTTCAGCTGGACCTGCGCGGTCCTGGAGCGGAGCTGACTCCGGTGACGGCATCCGACGTGCGGGACAAGAAGGACACGAGGGACACGAGGAGAGGGTGGGGGAGATGAATCACGCCTGGAAGCGACTTCGGGCCGAAGGCGTCGACGTATGGATCGACGTGTCGGCCACCGCCGGGGGCGCGGCGCGCGAGGTGCGCCGCGCGCTCGCACAGGGCGAGGTGGCGGGGGCCCGCATGGACGTCCCGCGGGAGGACCCGGCGGCCGGCCACGCCCCGGCCGCCGAGATCAGGCGGGTCTGCGACCAGCTTCTCCCCCGGCACCGGGCGAGCGGCGGCACCGGCGGCCTGGTCTCCGTCCCCCTCCCCGCGGGAGCGGCGCCCGATCCCGCCGCCTGGGCGGCGCGGGCCCGCGCCCTGCGCGACGAGATCGACCGCCCCAACCTCGTCGTGCGCCTCCCCGCCGAGGCGGCCGACACGGCGACCCTGCGGGCACTGTTCGCGCTGGACGTCGCCGTGGAGGTGTCCGGGGTGTGCTCCCCGCGCCGGTACGGCGAGGCGGCCACCGCCCTCCTGTCGGCCCTCGACGGCCCGGCCCGCACGGCCTCCTTCGTCTCCTTCGACGTGACCGGCGTCGAACGCCACGTCGACGCCCGCCTGGACCTCATCGGCTCCGACGAGGCCAAGGCGCTCCGCGGCCGCGCGGGTCTGGCGTGCGCCCGACTCGCGCACCGCGCGCACGAGATGACGTTCTCCTCGGCACGCTGGGGAGCACTGGCGGCCGCGGGCACCCCGGAACCGAAGCTGCTGTGGGTGACGGGCGGCGCCTCCCCGTACCGCTCGGCGTACTACGTACAGGAACTGGTGACGCGGGGCACGGCCACCGCGATGCGCCCGGCCGCGGCGGACGCGCTGGCGGAGGCGGGCACGGTGAGCGGCGACCGGGTGTGGCGCCACTACGCCGACGCGGAGCGGACGTTGGCGTACTTGAACTGGTTCGGCATCTCGGTGGAGACGTTGGCAGCGGGCCCCCAGAGCCCACCGGCCGCACTCGCGGATCCACCGGCCCCCCGCGAGACCGCCTCCCACCCGCCGGCCCACCCGCACCGAGGGGCGCACCAGTCCCACAGGCGGCTGACCCCGGCCTGACGCGAGGTCGCCGGGACCGGCCGGATCAGTCCCGCGGCAGCATCCACGCGGCGAGGGCGGTCGTGGCGCAGAGGACGAGCCCCGCGACGACGAGCCCACCATGCATCCCGGAGAGCGAGAACCCGCCCCCGACGCCACCGTCCCCGCCGCCGGCGATCAGCGCACCGAACAGGGCGACGGACATCGCACCGCCGGTCTGCCGAAGGGAGTTGAGCATCCCGGACGCGGTGCCCGCGCGCTCGCCGGGGACGCTGTCGAGGAGCTGGGCGGTCAGCGCGGGGACGGCGAAGGCGCCGCCGAGACCGGTCGGCACGAGCAGGACGAGGACGAGCCACAGCGGCGTGTCGGCGTCCAGCGGTACGAGGGCGAACATGGCGAGGGCGAGGACGGCCTGGCCGAGCACGATGACCGTCCGCCGTCCGAACCGTTCGGCGGCGCGGGGCGAGACAAGGTTGGTGCCGGTGATGATCGCGGCGAGTGGCACGAACATGAGCCCGGCCGCGACGCCCGACATGCCGCGCAGCTGCTGGTAGTAGAGGCCGAGCAGGAACGTCACGCCGTAGAACCCGGCGTTCACCGCGAAGCCGACGGCAAGAGCGACACCGACCTGCCGCTGCCGCAGCAGGGAGAGCGGAACCATGGGGGCGGGGTGCCGCTTCTCGACACGATGGAAGGCGACCGCACAGACGACGGCGACACCGAACCCCGCGACCACGGGCGCACTGGTCCACCCCATGTGCCCGCCCTCGATGACGGCGAACGCGAGCCCCGCGAGGGCGAGTACGGCCGTCACCTGACCGCCGAGGTCGACCGCCGCGGGGCGGCGCGGGGAGCGGGCGACGCGGGCGAGCAGCACGAGGATGAGGGCGCCCACGGGCAGGTTGAGCAGAAACACGGAACGCCACCCGGCGGCCTCCGTCAGCACGCCCCCGAGCACGGGCCCCACCGCGACGGAGACGGACCCGCCCACCGTCCACAACGCGATGGCCCGGGCCCTGCGGCGCGGATCGTCGTAGGCCTGCCTGATCAGCGAGAGCGAGGCAGGCATCACGATGGCGGCCCCGGCGCCCTGCGCCACGCGGGCGGCGATCAGCGCGCCGATGCCGGGCGCGAGGGCGCAGGCGAGCGAGGCGGCGGTGAAGACCCCCACCCCCAGCGCATACGCCCGCCGCGCCCCGGCCCGGTCGGCGAGCGCCCCCGCGGACAGCATCAGCGCGGCGAACATCAACGTGTACGCGTCCACGACCCACTGCAACCCGGCCATGCCCCCGTGCAGGGTGGCGCGGATGTCGGGCAGCGCGATGTTCACGGCGGTGACGTCGATGGTGATGACGGCGAACCCGAGCAGGGAGGCGACGAGGGCGAGGGAGCCGGAGGAGGAGGCGCGGGGGGCGTCGGGGGAACGGGGGACACGGGCGCTGGGGACGAGGGTGGGGACGGCCATGGAGACAAACTCCTACGCGGCTACGGGGACCCCGTCGCGGGGTACCGGGTGGGCAGGTGGGAAGCCCGTCGCGGAGCGACGGAGAAACCGCCGCGGAGCGGCAAGGCACACCCACTCTCCGCCCGAGCCCCACGCAGTGGCAGGCCCTGACACGGCCCCCCAAGGCCGACCACCACCAGGGACAATGAGCGGATGACGACCACCACCACCGGCATCGCGCCGAGCCCCGGCACGGAACTGGGCCGCTACCTCCGGGCCCGTCGCGCCAGGGTGGCCCCCGCCGAAGCGGGCCTCCCCGCGGGCACGGGTTTCCGCCGCACCCCCGGCCTCCGCCGCGAGGAGCTCGCGACCCTCGCCGGGGTGAGCGTCGACTACTACACACGCCTGGAACGCGGCCGCGAGACGAACCCCTCCCCCGCCGTGATCGACGCCCTCGCCCGCGCCCTGCGCCTCTCGGGCGACTCCCACGAGCGCCTGCGCGACCTCGCGGAGCTGTCCTCGGGCCGCCTCACGGAACCGCACCCCACGGCCGACCACACGGTCCGCGACTCCACGCTGCGCACCCTGGACGCGCTGGCCCCGCTCCCCGCGTACGTGGTGAGCAGGCACAGCCACATGCTGGCCGCCAACGCCCCCGGCAAGGCCCTGCTGCCCGGCCTGTGGGAGTGGCCGGCCGAGCGGCGCAACGTACTCCGCTACCTCTTCCTGCACCCCGTGGGCCGCGTCCTGTACCAGCCGTGGGAGGAGACGGTCGCCAAGTCGGTGTCGCACCTGCGCGCGATCGGCGGCACCGACACGGACTCGCCGCAGCTGACGAACCTGGTAGGGGAACTCCTGCTGAAGTCACCGGACTTCGCCCGCATCTGGGAGCGGTACGACGTGTGCGAGCGCGGCGGCGGCATCAAGACGTTCGAGCACCCGAAGGTCGGCCCGATGACGCTCACGTACGAGGTGATGACGCTGGCGAGGACGGGCGGCCAGCGCATGGTGGTCTACCAGGCCCCGCGGAACACGCCGGACGAGACAGCGATGCTGAGACTGACCGCGGGCTAGGGCCTGTGTCGGAAGTCCCGCCCTCCGGGCGGAGGGCGGGACTTCCGACACAAGCCCTAACCCTCGTCGGCGGCACAGGACTCCCCGCTCTTGGGCGTCTCCCCGTACAGCAGGAACCCGTTCACCTTGTCCTGCACACACGTGGACCCGAGGTAACCGGTGTGCCCGTCCCCCTTGTTGTCGAGGACGACGGCCTGCGAGCCGAGGCGCCGCGCGGTCTCCTCCGTCCACCGGTAGGGCGTGGCCGGGTCGCCGCGCGTGCCGACGAGCAGCAGCTTGGGCGTCTTCACGTCACGTACGTCCTCACGGATGTACTTCGTCCCGGCCGGCCGGCCGAAGCAGAGCAGGACGGGCATCAGCATCGACTTGCCGAAGACGGGCGACGCGTCGTCGAACTGCTTCTGCAGCTTGCCGACTTCCTTCTCTATGTGCGCGGCGTCGGGCCGGTCGGGGTCGTCGGCGCAGTTCACGCCCATGAGCGCGGCAGCCATGTTGTCGGCGGGCACCTCCTCCCCCGCCGCCGGACCGGTCGCCGGACCGGTCGCCGGAATGCCCGTGGGCACGAGGCCCCCACTCATCCGGATCAGCGCCCGAGGATCACCGTCCGCGAGCAGCGCGCCCAACGCCTGCGAGAGCGCGGGCCACGCCTGCCTGCTGTACAGGGCCTGACCGAGTACGCCGACGACGTCCTGTCCGGTGAACTCGGCGCCGTCCAGGGAACGCAGCGGCATCTGGTCCATGTCCTTGATGAGCCGGACCATGCCCTTGCGGGCGCTGCGCGAGTCCGTGCCGAAGACGCAGCCCGCGTTCCCGGTGCACCAGGTGAGGAAGTTGTCGAGGGCGGTCTGGCGCCCCTCGGCGGTCACGAGGGACTGCTCGGCGACGGGTTCGGTGAGCGTGTCGACGCCGTCGAGCACCATTCGTCCGACGTTCTTCGGGAACTGCGCGGCGTACACGGCTCCCAGCCGCGTGCCGTACGAGAAGCCCAGGTAGTTGAGTTTCTTGTCGCCGAGGGCCTGGCGCATGACGTCCAGGTCGCGGGAGACGTTGACGGTCCCCATGTGCGGCAGGACGGGCCCCGACTTCTTCGCGCACTCCGCGGCGACGTTGCGCATCTCCGCGAGGACGGCGGCCGCGTCACCCGTTCCGCCGGACGAGGGATCCGTGCTCTTGTCGGCGTCGCCGCAGCTGACCGGCTCGCTCAGGCCGACGCCGCGCGGGTCGAAGGAGACGACGTCGTAGTCCTTGCTGAGGAAGCCGAAGTCCTTCTGGGCCCCCGCGAGCGCGGAGACGCCGGGTCCGCCGGGCCCGCCGAAGTTCAGCAGCAGGGAGCCGCGCGGCTTGCCGCTCGCGCTGGACTTCATCCGGATCATCGCGACGTCGACGTCCCCCGATGCGGGGTCGGCGTAGTCGAGCGGGACGCTGACGTGCCCGCACCGGATGTCCTTGGCGCCGCCCGTGGCCTCGGCCATCGCCTCGGTGTCGCCCTTGCAGGTGCCCCATTTGATCTTCTGCGTGTAGTAGCGCGCCAGATCGGGCCGCCCGCTCTCGTCGCCGGCGGCGGCCATGCCCGCTCCCACGACGACGAGCACGGTGACGCCGGCGACTGCACAAGCTCCGCGCACGGCAACCTCCCAGGGTGTGCCCCTCGGCTCACCCTAAGCGCGCCCCTCGCCCCTCGCCCGTTCGGCGCACCCCACGCTCACCCTCCGTAACCGCCTCGCCCTCCGTCACTGTGACCGCTCAAGGATCGCGGTCACCCCCTGCCCGCCCGCCGCACAGATGGAGATGAGCCCGCGCCCGGGCCGCCCCCGCTCGGCGAGGAGCTTGGCGAGCGTGGCGACGATCCGAGCCCCGGTGGCCGCGAAGGGGTGTCCGGTCGCGAGCGAGGACCCGGCGACGTTGAGCCGTTCCCGGTCCACCGTGCCGAGCCCCTGCTTCTCCCAGGCGGCGAGCGTGGCGAGCACCTGCGAGGCGAAGGCCTCGTGCACCTCCACGAAGTCGAAGTCCCCCAGTCCGAGCCCGACGCGCTCCAGCATCCGCGGCACGGCGTACGCGGGTGCCATCAGGAGTCCGTCGTCGCCCCCGGCGACATCTCCGTGCACGAAGTCCACCGCGGCGGTCTCGCAGGCGACGAGGTGCGCGAGCGGTTCGAGGCCGCGCCCCGCGGCCCACTCGTCGCTGCCCAGCAGGACGACGGCCGCGCCGTCCGTCAGCGGAGTGGAGTTCCCCGCGGTCATGGTCGCCCCGCCGGCCGCCACCCCGAACACGGGCTTCAGCCTGCCCAGTTGCTCCACGGTCGACCCCGGCCGCAGATTCTGGTCCCGCGTGAGCCCCTCGTACGGCACGACGAGGTCGTCCAGCAACCCCCGCTCGTACGCGGCCGCGAGCCGCTGGTGACTGGCCGCCGCGAGCTCGTCCTGCGCCGCCCGCGTGATCCCCCACGCCCGCGCGGTCACGGCGGCGTGCTCGCCCATGGAGAGCCCGGTCCGCGGCTCGGCGTTGCGCGGGATGTCGGGTACGAGGTGCCGCGGCCGCACTCCGCCCAGGGCCCGCAGCCGCCCGCCGACGGACGTGGCGCGCCGGGCCGCGAGCAGCACCCGCCGCAGTTCGTCGTTGACGCCGAGCGGCGCGTCGCTCGCCGTGTCGGATCCCCCGGCGATACCGGACTCGACCTGCCCGAGCATGACCTTGTTGGCGACGGCGACGACGGCCTGCAGACCGGTCCCGCAGGCCTGTTGCAGGTCGTAGGCGGGCGTACGGGAATCGAGGGCGGACCCGAGGACGACCTCCCTGGCGAGGTTGAAGTCCCGGCTGTGCTTGAGCACGGCGCCCGCGACGAGCTCCCCGACCACGCCCCGCCCCCGGAGGCCGTGGCGCTCGACGAGCCCGTCGACCACGGCGGTCAGCATGTCCTGATTCGACGCGGTGGCGTACGGCCCGTCGGACCGGGCGAACGGAACGCGGCTGCCACCGAGAACCGCGACGCGGCGCACTGAGGGAAGACTCATGTCTCGACCAGCTCCTGACCCTTGAGTAACCTTACTCCGAAGTAAATTTACGACCGAGCTGGGAGTTGGACAATGGCCGACCGCTACCTGACCTTCACCGCCACCGGACCCGGCCGCTTCCTCACCCGCCGCCTGGGCCTGCCACGCCCGACGCGGCTGCGCCGCTGGACGCCCGAAAACCCGTACCTGACCGGCGATTTGCTGCTCCTGTCCCCCACCACCGCATCCCCCTGCGCCCCGGACCTCCGGACACTCCTGTCGACATCGCTGAACGTGACGTCAACCTCCGCCCGTCCCACGGCAGTTGTGGTGGACGCCACCGCCGTCACGGACACGCGGTCCCTCACCGAGGTGTACGCGGCACTGCATCCCGTGGTCCGCGACGTGGCCGACAACGGCCGCATCCTGATCGTCGGTTCCCCGCCCGACCCGGCGGACCACCACCAGGCGGCGGCACAGCAGGCCCTGGAAGGTTTCCTGCGCTCCCTCGCCAAGGAAGTCGGCCGCGGCCGCACCGCCAACCTCGTCCGCGTCAGCGGCCCCATGGCCACCGCGGAGTCGACGCTCCGCTTCCTGCTCTCCCCCAAGTCGGCGTACGTCACCGGTCAGGTCGTCGAGACCGGCCCCGCCGAGACCGTGGCCGCCCCGGCGGACCGGGACCGCCCCCTGGCCGGTCGTACCGCCCTCGTCACCGGCGCGGCACGCGGCATCGGCGCGGCAGTCGCGGAGGTCCTCACCCGTGACGGGGCCCGCGTCACGCTCCTCGACGTACCGTCCGCACAGCCGGACCTGACCCGCCTCGCCGACCGCCTCGACGGCGGCACGGCGCTCCCCCTCGACATCACGGCGCACGACGCCGGCGAACGGATCGCCGCGGCGCTGCCCGACGGCCTCGACATCCTCGTCCACAACGCGGGCATCACGCGGGACCGCAAGCTGGCCAACATGGACCGGGACCGCTGGACCTCGGTCCTCGACGTCAACCTCACCTCCGTCCTCACCGTCACCGACACGCTCCTCAAGACCGGCACGATCCGCCGCGGGGGGTGCGTCGTCGCCACCGCCTCCATCGCCGGCATCGCGGGCAACGCGGGCCAGACGAACTACGCGGCGAGCAAGGCGGGGGTCATCGGGCTCGTCCGTTCGCTCGGGCCTCGGGCGCTCGTGGAGCACGGGGTGGCGGTGAACGCGGTGGCGCCCGGGTTCATCGAGACGAAGATGACTGCGGCGGTTCCTCTCCTCATCCGCGAAGCGGGGCGCCGCATGAACTCCCTTGCGCAGGGGGGCCTTCCCGTCGACGTCGCCGAGACGGCCTCCTGGCTGGCCCAGGGAGGCCTCAACGCCCAGACGATCCGAGTCTGCGCCCAAAGCCTCCTCGGCGCCTGACCCTTGCCCGCGACGCCCTTTCCGGGCAGGAGCACCGACCCCGCCGCTCCGCGGCGGATCACTCCCACCCACCCGCCCGTTCACCCCGCACCGCCCTTTCCGGGTAGGAGCACCGACACCGCCGCTTCGCGGCGGATGGTCCCCACCCACCCACCCGTTTGCCCCGCACCGTCCAGTGGGAGTAGGGGCCCAGGGGACCCCCACCCAGCCGCAGGCGCCCACGCGCCGGAGGGGACGTGGGGGTATGTGCGCACGGAGCACCGAGCCAGCCATAGCGGCCGGAAACGTCGGGCGCGGCGCAGGGATGGCGAGTACGGACATACCCCCGCGGCCCCGCACCCACAGACGGACCGAAGGCGCACCACCCAATCCCCGAAAGGACTCAATGCCGCCCGCACTGGCCGTTCTCCGAGCCGCCCTCAGGCGTACCCACTCCCGCCCCGACCCCTCCGCCCCACCGCCCCCGACCCGGCTCACCACCACCCGGACGACCGACCCCGACCACCTCGCCGCCTACCGGCGCCTCTGCGGGTTCCCGGCAGGACACGCCACGCTTCCCCTCCCGTACCCGCACGTCCTCGCCTTCCCGCTGAGCATGCGGCTCATGACCGGGCGAGACTTCCCGCTCCCCCTGCTCGGCCTCGTGCACACCTCCATCGAGATCGACCAGTACAAGCCCATCCGCTCCACCGAAGAGCTCCACCTCTCCGTCCGCACCACCGCACTCACCCCGCACCGCCGCGGCACCGAAGCCACCCTCCTCACCGAGGCCGCCTCCGCCGACGGGGAACTCCTCTGGCAGTCCCGCAGCACTTACTTGGCCCGCCACAAGACGCGACCGACCAGCACCGCCTCAGCGCCGCGCACCGAACCCGAATCCGCCCCCGAACCCGAATCCGCACCCGCACCCGCACCCGGCGAGAACTGGCAGCTACCCGCCGGCCTCGGCCGCCGCTACGCCTCCGTCAGCGGCGACCGCAACCCCATCCACCTGCACGCCCTCACCGCCCGCCCCTTCGGCTTCCCCCGAGCCATCGCCCACGGCATGTGGACCGCCGCCCGCTGCCTGGCCGAGCAGGAGAGGGGAGAAACACGCACCCCCACCCACACTCACGCCCCCACCCACACCCGCATCGAGTTCAAAGCCCCCGTCCCGCTCCCCACCACCGTGACCTACTCCACCCCCACCCCCCACACCTTCGAACTCCGCAGCCCCCAGGGCAAACTGCACCTCACAGGGGCGACGGGACCCACCGACGCCCCTCCATGAGCCCTCCGAGCCCCGCCCACGCGAAGTTCATGAGCGTCGCCGCCGCCTCCTTCGCGGAGACGGCCCCCTCCACGTTGGCCCAGCCCGCCAGGGACTCCGCCGCGCCCACCAGCGCCTGCGCGAGCCCGGCGACCTCCCGCTCGGGAAGGGACGGGTCACCGTGGGCGGCCCGTGCCGCCTCGGCGATCAGCGTCGTGACGAACGAGACGATCTCCTCCCGCATCGCGGCGACCTCCGCCGCGAACGGCTCCCCCTGCGTCCGCGCCTGACTGTGCAGCACAGCCCACCCGTCGGGCCGCTCCGCGGTGTGCGTGAAGAACGCCCGCAGACCGTCCCAGAGTTGACGGTCCGCCGGGACCGGACCCGGGGCCGCGGCCCCGCCGTCGGCACCCCGCACCGCCGCGACCAGCGCCGCCGCCTCCCGGCGGATGCACGCGCTGAAGAGCTCTTCCTTGGAGTTCAGGTACAGGTACACGAGCGGCTTGGAGACGCCGGCGAGCTCCGCGATCTCGTCCATGGACGCGGCCCGGTACCCCCGCTGACCGAACGTCCGCACCGCCGCGTCCAGCATCTGCTGTTCGCGCACGGCGCGCGGCATCCTCGTCTGCTTCGGCTCCCTCGGCTCCCTCGGCTCCTTCGGCTCCTTCGGCCGTTTCTGCCGCCGCTTGTCGCCCGGCTTCTCGCCCACCCCGGCCCCCGCCTTCCCACGCTGTCCGTTCACACGTCAGCGTACGGTCAACGGGGACCGGGTCACGATTAACGGAACCCGGCCGGAACCCGGCCGGAACCGCGAAAACGACGGAACCCCACCCCGGAATCGTTCCGGGGTGGGGTTCCATGGCGTCAGGCGTCACACGGACGCAAGCGGCATCACACAGCCGCAGGCACCTTCCGCGACGGCCGCGCATCCTCCGGCGTGTCCACCGAGTCCGACGAACCCACGGAGTCCGTGGACTCCGACGAGTCGAACTCCTCCAGCGACGACGCCGACGCACGCTCGTACGCCTCGCGGTCGAGGATCTTCTCGCGGGCCGCGACGACGACCGGCACCAGCGCCTGGCCGGCGACGTTCGTCGCCGTGCGCATCATGTCGAGGACCGGGTCGATCGCGAGGAGCAGGCCCACGCCCTCCATCGGGAGGCCGAGCGTCGACAGGGTCAGGGTCAGCATGACCGTGGCGCCGGTCAGACCCGCCGTCGCGGCCGAGCCGACGACCGACACGAACGCGATGAGCAGGTACTCCTTGATGCCCAGGTTCACGTCGAAGATCTGCGCGACGAAGATCGCGGCGATCGACGGGTAGATCGCGGCGCAGCCGTCCATCTTGGTCGTGGCGCCGAAGGGCACGGCGAAGGACGTGTACTCCTTCGGGACGCCGAGGCGCTCGGTGACCTTCTGGGTGATCGGCATCGTGCCGACCGAGGAGCGGGAGACGAAGGCCAGCTGGATCGCGGGCCAGGCGCCCTTGAAGAACTGGAGCGGGTTGACCTTGGCGACGAACGCGAGGAGCAGCGGGTAGACACCGAAGAGGACCAGCGCGCAGCCGATGTAGATGTCGGCGGTGAACGTCGCGTACTTGCTGATGAGGTTCCAGCCGTAGTCCGCGATGGCGAAGCCGATGAGGCCGATGGTGCCGATCGGGGAGAGCTTGATGACCCACCACAGGGCCTTCTGGAGGAGGGCGAGCACCGACTCGCTGAGCTCCAGGATCGGCTGCGCCTTGTCGCCGATCTTCAGCACGGCGATGCCGGCGACGGCGGCCATGAAGACGATCTGCAGGACGTTCAGCTGGGTGAAGGGCGTGATGACGTCCGTCGGGATGATCCCGGTCAGGAAGTCGATCCAGGAGCCCGCGTGGTCGGGGGCCTTGCCGTCCTTCGGCGTGAGGCCGGTGCCGGAGCCGGGGTTGGTGAGCAGGCCGATGGCGAGGCCGATGGCGACCGCGATCAGCGACGTGATCATGAACCAGAGCAGCGTGCGGGTGGCCAGCCGGGCGGCGTTGTTGACCTTGCGCAGGTTGGTGATCGACACCAGGATGGCGAAGAAGACGAGCGGGGCGACCGCGAGCTTCAGCAGGCCGATGAAGGTGTCGCCGACCTTGGAGAGGGTCGTGACCAGCCAGGAGATGTCCTGGCTGCGGGCGAGCCAGCCGAGCAGGACGCCCAGCACGAGACCGCCGAGGATCTGCGCCCAGAACGGGATCTTGAGGAACTTGGGTATCCGGAAGCCGGACTGGGGCTTCTCGGTCGTGCCGGCCTTGTCGGCGGGCGTCGCGGAATTCGCGGACACGGACACACTCCGGTGAGGAAAGTCAGGGGGAGGGGGACGTACGGGAGCGGCGACCGCGAAGGGTCAGCGGCGCTGCAGCGGGGGTCACTTTCAGATGTGACAGGCCGCGGACATGCAGCGGCAGAGGTCGACATGCAGGCGCGCCACGAGCGGGACGCTCATGGCGTTGTGGTGCGCTGCTGCTGTCTTCATGTCGAACACGTTAACACTCGTGCTTTGAGAACATCAAAGGTCTTGTTTGAGGTAAGGGTGGCGCCGAGGCCCCCCCCGACGCACGAAACCCCGGCCCGGAGCAGCGCGCTCCGGAACCGGGGTCCCGAGAAGTATGTGACGAAGCTTACGAACCCAGCGCTTACGAACCCTGCGCCTGCGCGCGCGCCACGTCGTCCGCCTCGTCCTCCTGCGTGCGGTTCGCCTCCAGGTTCGCCTTGGCGCGGTCCACGCGCGCCACGACGGTCTCCGAGGCGCGGTCCCGCTCCTTGCGGAGGACGACGAAGCTGATCGGCGCGGAGATGACCAGCGCCAGCAGCAGCACCCAGAGGAGGTTCGATTCGCCGAGGCCGCGCGGCAGGATCTCCGAGTAGACGAGGCCCCAGACGACCAAGAAGCAACCCACGAAGATCCCGAGGCGCATCAGCGTGTAGCGGAGCATGTCAATCCACTCTTCCGTTCCGAAATGGGCCCGAGTAGGACGAGCCTCTCCAGTGAAGCACGGAGAACTCCACCCCCGGCAAGGGGGGGCGGGCCTACCGCGGCGCCTGCCACAGCACCTACCGGAGCTCCCGCAGCAGCATGATGTCGTCGCGGTCGTCGCCCGGGGCGACGCGTATGGCGCCGGGCACCCGCCCGACCTCCTTGTAGCCGCAGGACGCGTAGAAGTGCTCCAGGCCCGTGCCGCCGCGGCAGGTGAGCCGGATCGCGTCCGTGCCCTCCAGCGAGCGGGCCGCGTCGTCGACGGCCGCCATCAGGTCGCGGCCGTACCCCTTGCCCTGGTGGCGGGGGTGGACCATGACCGTGTAGAGCCATATCCAGTGCCGCATGAGGCGGTGCGTGTTGTGGGTGAGGAACGCGGTCGCGGCGACGGCGCCCTCCTCGTCGTACCCCACGAGGAGCCGTGTCCGGCCCTCGGACATCGCGGCGAGGTGCCGGACGAACTCGGGACGTATCTCCTCGGGCGTCGTGGGCGGCACGAACCCGACGGCCCCGCCGGCGTTGGTGACGTCGGCCCACAGGGCGAGGACGCCGTCGCGCAGCGCGGGGTCGACCGGCGGATCCAGCCGAAAGACGAGCGACATGGGCAGCGCTCCCTCAGACCCGCATCGCCTGCGGCGTCTCCCGCAGCAGCGGGTCGGGCCCCTCGTACTCCCGGATCGCCTCGTACCGCGTGTTCCGCTCGACCGGGCGGAACCCGGCCTCGCGGATCAGGTCGAGGAGGTCCTCGCGGGTCAGCTTGTTCGGCGTGCCGAAGTTGTCCGCGTCGTGCGTGATCTTGTACTCGACGACCGAGCCGTCCATGTCGTCGGCGCCGTGCTGGAGCGCGAGCTGCGTGGTGTGCAGGCCGTGCATGACCCAGAAGACCTTGACGTGCGGGACGTTGTCGAAGAGGAGGCGCGAGACCGCGAAGGTCTTCAGCGCCTCGGCGCCGGACGCCATCTTCGTGCGCGCCTGGAGGCGGTTCCTGACCTTGCCGTCCTGCATGTCGACGAAGTCGTGCTGGTAGCGCAGCGGGATGAAGACCTGGAAGCCGCCCGTCTCGTCCTGGAGCTCACGCAGGCGCAGGACGTGGTCGACGCGGTGGCGGCGCTCCTCGATGTGGCCGTACAGCATCGTGCTCGGGGTCTTGAGACCCTTCTCGTGCGCGAGGCGGTGGATGCGCGACCAGTCCTCCCAGTGGGTGCGGTGGTCGACGATGTGCTGGCGGACCTCCCAGTCGAAGATCTCCGCGCCGCCGCCGGTGAGCGACTCCAGACCGGCCTCGATGAGCTCGTCGAGGATCTCGGAGGCGGGCATCCCGGAGATCGTCTCGAAGTGGTGGATCTCCGTCGCCGTGAACGCCTTCAACGACACGTCCGGGAGCGCCTTCTTGAGCTCGCTGAGCGAGCGCGGGTAGTAGCGCCACGGCAGGTTCGGGTGCAGGCCGTTGACGATGTGCAGCTCGGTGAGGTTCTCGCCCTCCATCGCCTTGGCGAGGCGGACGGCCTCCTCGATGCGCATCGTGTACGCGTCCTTCTCGCCCGGCTTGCGCTGGAACGAGCAGTACGCGCAGGACGCGGTGCACACGTTCGTCATGTTGAGGTGACGGTTGACGTTGAAGTGCACGACGTCGCCGTTCTTGCGGGTGCGCACCTCGTGGGCGAGCCCGCCGAGCCAGGCCAGGTCGTCCGACTCGTAGAGCGCGATGCCGTCCTCGCGGGACAACCGCTCCCCGTCGCGGACCTTCTGCTCAAGTTCGCGCTTGAGACCTGCGTCCATGCCCTCGCCCTTACCTCTCCCTACGACCTGCCACAAAACTCCTGCCCACGGTACGCCCCGGGGGTCACTCCTCTTCGGGCAGCTCTCCGACCCGGTTCTCCCACTTGGTGGAGAGCACGATGGTCGTCCGCGTGCGGGAGACGCCCCGCGTGCCGCTGAGGCGGCGGATCGTCTTCTCCAGGCCGTCCACGTCGCTGGCCCTGACCTTGAGCATGTACGAGTCGTCGCCCGCGATGAACCAGCAGTCCTCGATCTCGTGCAGGTCCTTCAGGCGCCGTGCCACGTCCTCGTGGTCGGCGGCGTCGGAGAGCGAGATGCCGATGAGGGCGATGACGCCGAGGCCGAGCGAGGCGGAGTCGACGGTGGCGCGGTAACCCGTGATGACACCGGCCGCCTCCAGGCGGTTGATCCGGTCCGTGACGCTGGGCCCGGAGAGGCCGACGAGCCGGCCGAGTTCGGCGTACGACGCCCGTCCGTTCTCCCGCAAAGCCTGGATGAGCTGCCTGTCCACGGCGTCCATAGGTGCGATGCCTTTCATTATTCAGCGATACCGCGAGTCTATGTGTAGAATCTAAGGCGTAACAGGGCCTAGGCCCTGTGAATCTTTCTCAATCTCAGCCGATCAACGACGATCCTTCAGGAGTGAGTCACCCGTGTACTCGATCGAGATGGCCTACGCCCGCATGCGCGAGCTCCAGGACATGGCCAACCGCTCGCGTGCCCACAAGACCGCCGCGCCCAAGGCCCGCGCGAAGCGCGCCGCCAAGAAGCGCTAACCCCCCTGGGAGCCGGAGCCCAGCTCTCCCTCCCACCGGCGGTACAGGCTGTGCGGCACCCGTGCCGCGTCCAGCACCCGCCCGGCGACGAAGTCCACCAGATCCTGGATGTGCGTCGCCCCCGCGTAGAACGCCGGAGAGGCGGGCAGCACGATCGCGCCCGCCTCGTCCAGGCTCACCAAGTGCTTCAGCGTCTGTCCGTTCAGCGGCGTCTCGCGTACGCAGACCACGAGCCGTCGGCCTTCCTTCAGCGTCACGCTCGCCGACCGCTGCAGCAGGTCCTTCGAGAGCCCGAGCGCCACCCCGGCCACGCACGCCGTGGACGCCGGCACGATCAGCATCCCCTTCGTCGCGTACGAGCCTGAGGACGGCCCCGCCGCCAGGTCACCGGCGGACCAGTACCGCACGTCGGACACGTCCGGGTCGAACACCCCCGGCTTGCCGTCCGCGCCGCGCGCCAGCCACTGCCGCAGGTCGTCCCGCCAGTGCGCGTCCCGGAAGGCGATCCCCGTCTCGTCGAGCAGCGTCAGCCGTGACGCCCGGGACACGACGAGGTCCACGCTCTCCCCCGCCGCGAGCAGCGCACGCAGCACAGCGGCGGCGTACGGCGTGCCCGAGGCACCCGACACCCCCACGATCCAAGGCCTACGCTGTGTATCTCCTGGGTTCACGCTGTGAAGCCTATCCCCGGGCCGTTCACACGGTGAGCCCGCGTACGAGCAGATCGAGCAGCGCGCACGCGAACAGGGCGATCCCGATGAATCCGTTCACCTGGAAGAAGGCACGGTTCAGGCGGGACAGGTCGTGCGGCTTCACGATCGAGTGCTCGTAGACGAAGGCGCCCGCGACGATCGCGATGCCCAGCCAGAAGAACACGCCCGCGTCCGTGGCCGCCGCATACCAGACGAAGAGCGCCGTGGTCACCAGGTGACAGCCGCGCGCGCCCCGGATGGCGGCCGGGATGCCGAACCGCGCGGGCACCGACTTCACGCCGACCTCGCGGTCCGTCTCCACGTCCTGACAGGCGTAGATCAGGTCGAAGCCGCCGATCCAGATGCCGACCGCGAGCCCGAGGATCACCGCCTGCCACGACCACTCGCCGGTCACCGCGAGCCACGCGCCGATCGGGCCGATCGCCTGGGCGAGGCCGAGGATCGCCTGCGGGAAGTTCGTGAACCGCTTGCCGTACGGATAGACGACCATCGGGACCACCGCGACGGGCGCGAGCGCCAGACAGAGCGGGTTGAGCAGAGCCGCCGAGCCGAGGAACACGACGAGCGCGATGAGCGCGCCCGTCCACGCGGACTTCACCGACACCGCGCCCGTGACGAGCTCGCGGTGGGCGGTGCGCGGATTGCGGGCGTCGATCTCGCGGTCGATGATCCGGTTCGCCGCCATCGCGAACGTCCGCAGCCCCACCATGCAGATGGTGACCAGGAGCAGCCGTCCCCAGTGGATGTTCCCGTCCAGCCGGAACATCGCGGTCAGCGCGGCGATGTACGCGAACGGCAGCGCGAACACGGAGTGCTCGATCATGACGAGGCGCAGGAACGCCTTGGTGCGGCCCGGCTGCTGCGGGATCGCGGCTGATGCTGAACTCACGAGAGTCCGTACTCCTTCCAGCGACGGTCGACCTTCGCCGCGATGGACGGGTCGGACTCGACCATGTTCGGCCAGCCGCCGTCGCGTACGTAGCCCTCCTCGGGCAGCTTCTTCGTCGCGTCGATGCCCGCCTTGCCGCCCCAGAACTGCTGGTAGGAGGCGTGGTCGAGGTGGTCGACGGGACCCTCGACGACGGTGAGGTCGCGGGCGTAGTCCGTGTTGCCGAGCGCACGCCAGGACACCTCGTGCAGGTTGTGCACGTCGCAGTCCTTGTCCACCACGATGATCAGCTTCGTCAGGGACATCATGTGCGCGCCCCAGATGGCGTGCATCACCTTCTGCGCGTGCTTCGGGTACTTCTTGTCGATCGAGACGATCGCGCAGTTGTGGAAGCCGCCGGACTCCGGCAGGTGGTAGTCCACGATGTCCGGGACGATCACCTTGAGGAGAGGGAGGAAGAAGCGCTCCGTGGCGCGGCCCAGCGGGCCGTCCTCCGTCGGCGGTCGGCCCACCACGATCGACTGGAGCAGCGGACGCTTCCGCATCGTCACGCAGTCGATCTTCAGTGCGGGGAACGGTTCCTGCGGCGTGTAGAAGCCCGTGTGGTCGCCGAAGGGGCCCTCCGGGAGCATCTCGCCCGGCTCCAGCCAGCCCTCGATGACGACCTCGGCGTGCGCGGGCACCTGGAGCGGCACGGTCTTGCAGTCGACCATCTCGACACGCTTGCCCTGGATGAACCCGGCCAGCATGTACTCGTCCATGTCACCGGGCAGCGGCGCCGTGGAGGCGTACGTCACGGCGGGCGGGCAGCCGAAGGCGATCGCGACGGGGAGCTTCTCGCCCCTGCGGGCGGCCACCTGGTAGTGGTTGCGGCTGTCCTTGTGGATCTGCCAGTGCATGCCGATGGTGCGCTTGTCGTGGCGCTGGAGGCGGTACAGGCCCAGGTTGCGGACGCCGGTGTCCGGGTCCTTGGTGTGGGTCAGGCCCAGGTTGAAGAAGGAGCCGCCGTCCTCGGGCCAGGTGAAGAGCGCGGGCAGCTGCTCCAGGTCCACGTCGTCCCCGGTGAGGACGGTCTCCTGCACGGGCGCGTTCTCGCCCTTCACCTTCTTCGGCGGTACGTGCGTCATCGCGCCGAGCTTCCCGAACGCCTCGCGCACCCCGACGAAACCGTGCGGCAGTTCCGGCTTGAGCAGGCCGCCGATCTTCTCGCTGATCTCGTTGTACGACTTCAGGCCGAGCGCCTTCAGGAGGCGGCGGTCCGTCCCGTACACGTTCATCGCCAGGGGCATCGCGGAGCCCTTGACGTTCTCGAAGAGGAGCGCGGGACCGCCGGCCTTCTGGACGCGGTCGGTGATCTCGCCGACCTCCAGGTACGGGTCGACCTCGGCCTTGATGCGCTTGAGATCGCCCTCGCGGTCCAGTGCCCGGAGCAGGGAGCGAAGATCGTCGTAAGCCATGCGTTCCAGTATCCGGCACCGGTTACCCTGGCCCCGTCACCGGGGGCACGCACGCCACCCGCCGCAACCGCTTGGGGGATCGCGCCACCATGCTCAGGTATCTGCCGTTCCTGCTGGTCCTGGCGGTGTGGATCTACGCCTTCATCGATGTCCTGAACACTCCGGAGAAAGAGGTCAGGCATCTGCCCAAGGTGGTGTGGGTCATCATCGTGCTCCTCTTCGGAGAGGTGCTGCTCGGCCCCATCGCCTGGTTCGTCACCGGCAAGAAGCGGCACGCGCCCGGCGCCGGTGCCGGGGGCGGCAGGACCCGCTGGGTCGCGCCCGACGACAACCCGGAGTTCCTGAAGTCCCTGCGGGACGAGGCCCCGGACGAGAACGAGCGTGACGAGTACAAGCGCGACAAGGGCAACGAGGGCTGAGGGACCGTGGAACTGCGGCTGCTCGTGACCTTCGAGAAGGTCGCCACCGTCCTCAGCTTCACCCGGGCCGCCACCGAGCTGAAGTACGCGCAGTCCAGCGTCACCAGCCAGGTCCGCGCCCTGGAGACCTCCCTCGGCACGGAGCTCTTCGACCGGCTCGGCAGCCGCATCCGGCTCACGGAGGCGGGCGAGCGGCTGCTGCCCTACGCCCGGCAGATCATCGAGCTCTCCGACGAGGCGCGGGCCGCCGTCGTCGGCGCCGAGGAACCCTCCGGCACGATCGCGGTCGGCACGATGGAGTCGCTGACGTCCTACCGGCTGCCGCCGCTCCTCGAACTCTTCCACCACCGCTACCCGAAGGTGCGGCTCTCGCTGCGCCCCACGCTGGGCGACGAGACCCGGCAGGCGCTGCGGCAGGGGACGTACGACGTGGGTTTCCTGATGGAGCCGGAGACCGAGCACCAGGGCCTGGAGACCGAGGTCCTCGCGCGGGAGCCGCTGGTCCTGGTCTGCGCGCCCACCCATCCGCTCGCGGCGCGCGGCGCGGACGCCCTGGCCACCGGCGACCTGACGTCGGCGCAGCTCGTCGGCACCGAGCCGGGCTGCCCGTACCGCGACCTCTTCGAGGACGAGCTGCGCGAACGCACCGGCACGCCACCCCCCTTCATGGAGTTCGGCACCATCGAGGCGACGAAGCAGGGGGTGGCGGGCGGTCTGGGTGTCGCGCTGCTTCCGGCCGTGACGGTGGCCAGGGAGCTCGCGGCCGGCACGCTCGTCCGGCTGGACTGGGAGCCGCCGTTCACACTGTGGACGCAGCTCGCGTGGCGGTCGGGGAAGCGTCTTGCTCCGCAGGTGCGGCTGTTCGTGGAGCAGGCCGTGCGGCTCGTGCGGGAGCAGGGTTCGCCGTCCGGGCCAGCGTGACCTTGAGGCTCGCGGCGACGATCAGCGGGACGCCGAGCGCCTGGACGAGCCCGATGTGGTGGCCGTAGACCGCCCAGTCCGCGACCATCGCGACCGCCGGGTAGGTGAAGGCCAGCACGGCGATCTTGGCGGTGGGCAGCTTGGCGTACGCCGCGTACATCAGGACGTACATGAGGCCGGTGTGGATCACGCCGAGCCCGGCGAGCCAGGCCCACCCGGCGCCGGTGCCGCTCATCGCGCCGAAGTCGGTGAAGGGCAGCAGCAGCGGGATGCCGACGACGACCTGGACCAGGGCGATCAGATGGGGGCGGACGCCGGTGACGCGCTTGGTGACGAGCGTGGAGAGGGCGTAGAGGACGGCGGCGGCGAGCGCGAGCCCGATGCCCGCGAGCGATCCCGCGTCCCCCGGCCGCACACCCGAGACCAGGATGAGCCCCGCGAACGCGGCGACCAGCCACCCCAGTTGGGAGCGGGTCAGGCGCTCGCGCAGGACGAGGGCGCTGAGCAGCACCAGGAAGAACGGCTGCGTGTGGTAGACGACGGTGGCCAGGGAGATCGAGCTGGCCTCGTACGCCTTGAAGAGGAACACCCAGTTGAAGACGATGAACACCCCGCCGAGCGCGGCGAGGCCGAGCTTCTTGAGGGTGAGGCCGTGGTCGCGGAAGTAGCCGCGGGCGAACGCGTACGCGCCGAGGGCGAGAGCGCCGAACAGGACGCGGAAGAAGACGACGTCGAAGGCGGAGGCGCCGGACTCGACGACGAAGATGCCGAGGGTGCCCGACAGCATCATGGCAGCGGTGAGCTGGGCCGTGCCCAGTCGCTCGGAGAGCTTGGTGGAGGTCATGCCCATGAAGCTACGAGCGGGCGTAAGCGCTGGTCCACGCGCCAGTGGGGCGTCCTTCCGATGGCTCCATCGGCGTTGTCGATGAGGCCTGACAGGGGGCTGGGACGGGCACGATGGAAGGCATGAGCAGCGCACCGGCACACAGCGCGTCCCGCATCCCCACCGTCGATCTGCGGCCCTGGCTCTCCGGCGATCCGGAGGCCCGCGCGCGGACGGCACGGACCGTCGACGAGGCGCTGCGGAGCGCCGGTTTCCTCCTGGTGACCGGGCACGGCGTCGATCCGGCGCTGCGCGCGGCGATCCGGTCGTCCGCCCGCGGCTTCTTCCGCCTCCCCGAGCGGGCCAAGCGCCCGTACGCGGTGAAGGTCGGTGGCCGCGGCTGGCTGGGCCCGGGCGCCGAGGCGAACAGCTACGCGGAGGGCACGGCCGCTCCCCCGGACCTCAAGGAGTCCCTGTCCTTCGCCGCCGACGAGCCGACGGGCGACGCGGCGGTCGACGCGGAGTGGTTCGCGGCGAACACGTGGCCCCAGGAGACGCCGGAGCTGCGGGCCCTGGTGACGACGTATCTGCGGGAGATGCGGTCGCTCTCGGACCGCCTCCTGGAACTCCTCGGCGTGGCCCTGGGCGAGAGCGAGGACTTCTTCACCCGCCACACCGGGCACCCCACCTGGGGCTTCAACATCAACTGGTATCCGGGCCGCGAGACCGTGGGCGAACCGGAGCCGGGCCAGTTCCGCATCGGCCCGCACACGGACTTCGGCACGGTCACGGTCCTCGACCGCGAGGCGGGCCGGGGCGGCCTCCAGGTCTTCACGGACGAGGACGGCTGGCAGGACGCGCCCTTCGACCCGGAGGCCTTCACGGTCAACATCGGTGACCTGATGGCGCGTTGGACCGGCGGCCGCTGGCAGTCGGGCCGCCACCGCGTCCTGCCCCCGCCGGCCGACCTGCCCGCGGAGGAGCTGATGTCGCTCGTGTACTTCTACGAGTGCGACCCGGGCACCGACGTCCGGGGCGTCGACTCGCACGTCTACCTGCGGGGCCAGTTGGACGCCATCACGGTCGACACGGCCGAGGGCACCGATGGATGAGGCGCGGGCCCGCGCGTGGCTCGCGACGGCCGTCGAGGAGGCCCGGCGGGGCCGGGCCGAGGGCGGCATCCCGATCGGCGCGGCGCTCTACGGAGGCGACGGCACGCTGCTCGGGCGCGGGCACAACAGACGGGTGCAGGACGGCGATCCGTCGGCGCACGCGGAGACGACGGCGTTCCGCGACGCCGGGCGGCAACGCACGTACCGCGGCACGACCATGGTCACGACGCTCTCCCCCTGCTGGTACTGCAGCGGCCTGGTGCGGCAGTTCGGCATCTCGCGGGTGATCGTGGGCGAGGCGGAGACGTTCCGCGGCGGCCACGACTGGCTGGCGGCGCACGGGGTGGAGATCGTGCTGCTCCACGACGCGGAGTGCGCGGCGCTGATGCGGCGGTTCGCCGAGGAGCAGCCGGAGCTGTGGGGCGAGGACATCGGGGAGTAGCGGCCCCTGCGGGAGGCCGGTGGCCGGTCAGGCCGTGCCGCGTGCGTACGTGTCGCGGAGCTCCCGCCACCGGGCCGTCGTCCACGTCGACCAGTCCTTGGGCCGGCCGTCGAGCGCGTCCGAGAGCAGCCCGAAGTGGTCGTGCCAGCCGGCCAGGCAGTCGAGCCGCAGCGCGTCGTCGCCCTCGAACTCGTTGGTGAAGCGCAGCGTGGTGCCGGTCGCCCCGACGGGTTCGAGGTGGAACCGGCACCGGCCGTGCAGGTCGATCGTGTACTCGGCGACGACGCCCGGGTCCCAGGCGGTGACGCGCCCGGAGTGCGTGGCGTCCTCCCCGCCGTTGAGCCAGCGCAGGGTGACGGCGCCGCCGAGCCGGGGCTCGAACACGTCGGCGGCGGCGAGCCACCCCGGCAGTCCGCCGGGGGTGGCCACCGCCGCCCAGACCTTGTCCACAGGGTGGGGAAGGTGCAGTTCGTACTGGAGGTGCTGGGTGGAGCCGTCGGTGCGGCTGGTGCCCTGTCCGATCGTGGCGGTCATGGGTCCAGCGTGGCCCGGCGGCGCGGGTTCCGCACTCCTGACACGGGTGTCCTTACGGACGCTCGCCCAGCTTGTCCACGACGGTTCGCTCCAGGATGGCGCTGCGGCCGACCACGGTCCCCTTCTCGAACCCGGTGGGCAGGTCCTCGACGGCGACCTCCCGCTCGCCGAGGAACTGCTTGGTCTTCTTGTCGAAGATCAGCTCCTGCCGGACGCCGTCGTCCACGCGGGCGATGGCGACGCCGTGCCGCCCGTCGGCGTCCACCGCGTCCTTGATCAGCTCGACGCCGGGGATCTTCGAGGCGGCCAGGTACAGGGCGGCCGCCTGCTTCGGAGGCATGAGCGACTCGTACGACAGGTCGCCGACCAGTACGAACGTGTTCTGGTCCTCGCTCTTGCCGCCGTCGCTCACCTTGTGCAGCCAATCGAGCATGTTGACCGGGTCGGTCGGCAGCTTCTGCAGGCTGCGGTAGTGGGAGTCCCCCTCGACCAGCGGAGGGTCGGCTTCCATCCTCTCGTACCGGAAGCCGCCGTCCGGCTCGTGGAGCATCTCGTCGTGCAGGCCGTCGACGGACTGCCAGAACTCCCGGGGCCGTACCGGCTCGATCTCCGACTTCTCGCCCTCGTCCGACACTTCCGTGGTCATGTAGCCGGACTTGCTCTTGATGTACACGTACTGGTCGTCGCGGACCCCCTTGAGCGCCGGCTGCGCCTTCGCCGCCGCCGCGATCTCCTCCAGCATCCGCACCGTCTCCTTCGACGGCGGGTCGGCCTGCGCGGCCCGGTCGCCGAACGGCGAGGCGACCAGGACGCCCGCCACGACGGTCGCGGCGACCGCTCCCGCGAGGAGCGCGGGGCGGAACCAGGTCTTGGAGTTCTTCTTCGGCTCGGCCGCGGTGGCCTCGCTCTGCCGGATCTCGGTCAACAGGTGCTCCTTGAGCAGGTGATGACGGCCCGGCGGAAGGTCGCGCTCGGGAAGCTCGTTCATCGGTTTCCCTCCTTGATGGGCCTGACCGCCGTGGTGCGGTCACCTCTTGCCTGTCCGCGCATCTTGGGGGGTTCCAAGGCTTTTGCGAGTTTCTTTCGGGCCCGGGAGAGCCGGGAGCGCACCGTGCCGACGGGGATGCCGAGCGCGGCGGCCGCCGACACGTAGTCGAGCCCGGACCAGACGCACAGCGCGAGCACCTCCCGCTCGGCGCGGCGCAGCTGTGCCAGTGCCGTGCGGACGAGGGAGAGCTGCTCCTCGTCGTCGATGCGTCCGGCGAGCTCCTCCGCGAAGTCGGCGACGACCTCGTCGCGCGGCAGGCGCGCCACGGCGGCGGCGTGCCGGCGTGCGGCCCTGCGCGTGTTGCGGGTGACGTTCGTGGCGACGCCGAGCAGCCAGGGCCGCAGCGACCCGCCGTCCGCGTCGATCCGGCCGCGCAGCCGCCACGCGTCCAGGAAGGTCAGGGAGACGATGTCCTCGGCCGACGACCAGTCGCCCGTAAGCCGATAGGCGTGGTTGTACACCGAGCGCGCGTACGCGTCGAAGAGCTCGCCGTAGGCGTCGGCGTCACCGTCCCTGATGCGGACGCGCAGCGCTCTGTGACGTGCCTGAAGTTCCCCCGGATTCGTCTCCACGCCCTCTTACCTGTCCGTACGGAAGAAGCCGGTTCCCGTGACCTGGGTCACGGGAACCGGCTTCTCGCGGAGGTGCGTCGCTCAGACTCCGGCGTACGAGTGCTTGCCGGTGACGAAGATGTTCACGCCGTAGTAGTTGAACAGCCAGCAGCCGAAGGCGATCAGGGCCAGGTAGGCGGCCTTGCGGCCCTTCCAGCCGGCCGTGGCGCGGGCGTGCAGGTAACCGGCGTAGGCGACCCACGTGATGAAGGACCAGACCTCCTTGGGGTCCCAGCCCCAGTAGCGGCCCCAGGCGTCGCCCGCCCAGATCGCGCCCGCGATGATCGTGAACGTCCACAGCGGGAAGATCGCGGCGTTCAGGCGGTACGAGAACTTGTCGAGCGAGGCCGCGGAGGGGAGCCGCTCCAGGACGGAGGTGGCGAACCTGCCGGGCTGCCCGCCGTTCACGAGCTTCGTCTCGTAGCTGTCGCGGAAGAGGTAGAGCAGCGTGCCGACGCCGCCGACGTAGAAGACGGCACCGCAGAAGATCGCGGTGGAGACGTGGATCCACAGCCAGTACGAGTGCAGCGCGGGCACCAGCTGGTCGCTGCTGGTGTAGAGCACGGTGACGGCGAGACCGAGGTCGAGCAGGACCGTCGTGACCAGCGGGAGGCCGAGCCAGGCGATGTTCTTCTTCAGCGCGAGCAGCACCAGGTACACGGCGACGGCCACGGTGGAGAAGGTGATGCTGAACTCGTACATGTTGCCCCACGGCGCGCGCTGCACCGACAGGGCGCGGGTGAGCACGCCGCCGAACTCGAGCAGGAACGCGAGGACCGTGAGGGAGACGGCGATGCGGCCGTAGAGGTCGCCCTTCTCGTCGCCCGCGGAGGCACCGGGCCCGTCGGGCACGTCACGGGCGCCGGCCACGGACCGGGTGACGACCTGGGGGCGCTCCAGGGTGGCGGTGCCGCCCTTGGCCCGGGTGGTGACGGCGGGCGCGGCCGCGGCGGCCGTCTCCTTGCGCGGAGTGAGCGCCGCCGCCGTGCGGGCGACCTTGCTGCGGCTGCCGAAGAGCCACTCCGCCATGTGCGCGAAGAACGCCAGGAGGTAGACGGCCATCGCGGAGTAGATCAGCACATTGCTGATGTGCGCGAGGTTCTCGTTGGGCTCGGCGGCCAGGGTGGTGGCGAGATTCACTTCTCAGCCCCTTCGGCGGGTGCGGGCGCGGTGGGCGCCTGGTCGTGCAGGTGTGCGGCGAGCTGGGACAGCTCCTCGGGGACCTTCGCGGACTCGCTGCGGCCGAGGCCCGCCATCTCGACGACGGTGACGCCGTCGGCGCCCTTGACCGCCCGCACCCAGACGCGTCGGCGCTGGATGAACAGGGAGCCGGCGAGACCCGCGACGGCGGCGATGGCGCCGCCCAGCGCCCACCCGGTGCCGGGCTGCTGGGAGATCTGGAAGGTCGCCCACTCCTTGAGGTCCTTCTCGAAGGTGATCGAGCCGGCGCCGTCGGGGAGCTTCATGGTCTCGCCGGGGCGCAGCCGCTGCTTGAGCAGCTCGCCCTTGGCGTCCTTGAACTTCGTCATCTTGCGGGTGTCCAGCTGGTACACGTTCTGCGGGACACCGGCGTTCACGCCGAGGCTGCCGTGGTACGCGGACAGGGCGAGGACCGGGTAGTTCGCGGCGGGGAACTGCGAGAACATCTGGCCCTTGCCGACACCGGCGAAGGTCGGCACGAAGAAGGCGTTGAAGCCGAGCTGGTCGGACTTGCCGTTCTTGTCGCGGTAGCCGTCCATGACCTTGATGGCGCCGGTCGCGGTGCCGTTCTGGTCGATGGGCAGCACCGGCACGGACGCCCGGTAGACGACCTTGCCCTTGCCGTCGCGGACGGTGACGGCGGGGGCGAAGCCGTGGCCGATCAGGTAGACCTTCGAGCCGTCGACCTCGAGCGGCTTGTTGACCTCGATGGACTTCTTCTTCTCGGCGCCGTCGACGCCTTCGCTGTAGGTGACGTCCGCGCGGTAGGTGCGGGCCGTGCCGCGGTTGGGGCCGGACTCCTCGTACGTCCCGACGAAATTGTCGAGCTTGAAGCTGAAGGGCTCCAGGTCGTCGGTGTCGTAGAGGCTGCCGGACTTGAAGTCGTCGTACTGGCTGAGGGTGTTGGCGAAGCCGTCGCCCTCCATGATCAGCTTGCCGCCCTCGGACTTGAGGAGCTGTCCGGCGGCGAACGCGATGAGCATCACGATCAGCGCGATGTGGAAGAGCAGGTTGCCGGCCTCGCGCAGGTAGCCCTTCTCGGCGGCGACGGAGCTGTCGGCGCCGGAGCCCGCGGTGTGGACGCGGAAGCGGCGCTGCTCGAGCATCGCGAGCGCGGCCTCGTGCACCTGCTCGGGCTCGGCCTCGGTGCGCCACGTCGTATAGGCGGGCAGCCGGGTCAGCTTCCTGGGGGCGCCCGGCGGGCGGCCGCGGAGCTGGCCGACGAACTGCCAGGTGCGGGGCACGATGCAGCCGATGAGGGAGACGAAAAGCAGGATGTAGATCGCGGAGAACCACACCGAGCTGTAGACGTCGAAGAGCTGCAGCTTGTCGTAGAGCGGGCCGAGCGTGGTGTGCCGGTCCATGAAGTCCTGGACCTTGAGCTCGTCGACGTTGTTCTGCGGGATCAGGGAGCCCGGAATCGCGCCGAGGGAGAGCAGCAGGAGCAGGATCAGCGCGACGCGCATCGAGGTGAGCTGCCGCCAGAACCAGCGGATCCAGCCGATGACGCCGAGGCGTGGCAGGTTGGGGGCGTCGTCCCGGTCCTGCGGCGCGGTCGACAGGCTGGCGCCCGCGGCACCGAGATCGCCGTCCTCGCGGGACCCGTCCGTGCCCTCGGGGGCTTCGGGCGTTCCTTCAGGAGCTTCTGTCTTACTCATGGATCAGATCCCCGGGGTGTAGCTGCTGGTCCAGACCTGCATCTCCTGCACGATGCTGTCCCACACACCGGTGACGAGGAGGAGTCCGGTCGCGATCATCATGATGCCGCCGACGCGCATCACCCAGACGTAGTGCCGCTTCACCCAGCCGAAGGCGCCGAGCGTCTTGCGGAAGGCGACGGCGGCGAGGATGAACGGGATGCCGAGTCCCAGAGAGTACGCGACACCGAGGATGGCGCCGCGCTGCGGGTTGGCGTCCTCGGCGGAGAGGGCGACGACCGAGGCGAGGGTCGGGCCGATGCACGGCGTCCAGCCGACGGCGAAGAGGGCGCCCACTATCGGTGCGCCCGCCAGCCCGACGGCGGGCCGCTTGTGGAAGCGGAACTCGCGCTGCGTGAGCCATGGCATGAGCCCCATGAAGAAGAGGCCGAGCAGGATCATCACCACGCCGAGCGTCGTGTTGACGGCGCTCTGGTGCTCCTTGAGCGTGCGTCCGAGCGCCCCGAAGAAGACGGTGGCCGAGACGAAGACGACGGTGAAGCCGGCGACGAACAGTCCGGCGCCCGCGGCCATCCGGCCGCGCTTCGCCTCGCCGAGGTCCTGGCCGCTGACCCCGGTGACGTACGACAGATAGCCGGGGACGAGCGGCAGGACGCAGGGGGAGAAGAAGGAGACGAGCCCGCCGAGCACGGCGACCGGGATCGCGAGGAGCAGGGCCCCGCTCATCACGGTCTGATTCGGTCCGGTGAGGGCCGCGAGCGTCGACATCACTTCTCCGCGAGCACGGGGTCGATCATCTTCCGCAGCTTCTCCTCGTTCAGCGGCTGCTGGGAGCGGGCGGCGATCTTCCCGTCCCGGTCGACGACGAGCGTGGAGGGGATGAAGTTCGGGTTGAGCGAGCCCTTGGGGAAGCGCAGCATCAGCTTCCCGCTCGGGTCGTGCAGGCTCGGGTAGGGAACCTTGTGTTCCTTCTCGAACTGGATCGCGGGGCCCCGCTCGGGGTCACGCGTGTTGATCCCGACGAACTCGACGCCCTTGGCCTTCGTCTCGGCGGCGACCTTCACGAAGTTCGGCGCCTCGGCCCGGCACGGCGCGCACCAGGATCCCCAGACGTTGATGACGACGATCTTGCCCTTGTAGTCCTCGGCGATGTTCAGCTTCTTGCCGTCGAGGGTCTCGCCGTCGAGCGAGGGGTTCGCCTTGCGGTCCGCCTTCTTCACGGTGGCGATGCCGTCGGACCCGGCGACGAAGTTGGTGTTGCCGGAACCGCCCGACGTGCCGCCGGAACCGCAGGCGGACAGTGTCAGCGCGGCGACGACGGCACCTGCGGCGAGCAGGGCGGCGCGGCTGCGGCGGTGATTGCTGCTATCGGTGCGGTGTGGGGCGCGGCAGGCGACACTCATGTGAAAAGTTTCGCATGTCCATTTCGTGGATCTTCCGCACCCCCTCCACCGAACGAAGTCCCCTCTTCAGAGCGGGCCGGGGGCCTCTCTCAGAGGCTCTTCCAGCCGCCTGCGGGCTGCTGGCCGACCTCCAGGCCCTGGAGCTTGGCGAGGATCTTCGGGTCCTGCACGTCGAGCCAGTCGACGAACTGGCGGAACGAGACGAGGCGCACGTCCTTCTTGCCCGCGATGTGCTTCAGCGCCTCCTCCACGGCATCCATGTAGATGCCGCCGTTCCATTCCTCGAAGTGGTTGCCGATGAAGAACGGCGCGCGGTTGGACTCGTAGGCCCGCTTGAACCCGGCTATGTACGCCTCCGTGGCCTGCTTGCGCCAGCCCGGGTAGTTGTACGAGGGGGCCTTCGTCGAGTTCTTCGACTGGTTGGCGAGGATGTTGTAGTCCATCGACAGGACCTCGAAGGAGTGCCCGGGGAAGGGCACGGCCTGCAGCGGCAGGTCCCAGATGCCCATCTTCTTCTGGGGCCAGCGCTGGCGGCCGCCGGGCGAGGACGCGTCGTAGCGCCAGCCGAGCTTCTTCGCCGTCGGCAGCAGGTTGTCCTGGCCGAGCAGACACGGGGTGCGGCCGCCGACGAGTTCCTTCTCGTAGTCGAAGGGCAGCGAAGGCAGGTCGGTCCAGCCCGTGTTCGTACGCCACTTCTTCACGAAGGACTTCGCCTGGTCTATCTCGTCCTGCCACTGTGCGGGCGTCCAGTTGGCGACCGAACCCGAGCCCGCGCAGAAGTGCCCGTTGAAGTGCGTGCCGATTTCATGGCCGTCGAGCCATGCCTCACGCACGTACTTCAGAGTGTCCTTGATGTGACCGTCGGTGAGATATCCGATGTCGGAAGCGCCGACACCGTTGTTCGGCGGACGGTACATCCGCTTCTTCGATTCCGGAAGCAGATAAAGCCCGGAGAGGAAGAACGTCATGTGCGCGTCGTGCTCCTTGGCGAGCTTCAAAAAGCGCGGGAACAGACCGTTCCCCACTTCGCCCGCACCGTCCCAGGAGAAGATCACGAACTGCGGCGGCGTCTCGCCCGGCTTCAGCGGGACGGGCTTGCCCGGCTGGTGGGGCTGCTTGCCGGTGTACGAGGTCGAGCCGTCACCGATCGGCTTGGCCGGCTGCTTGTTCGCGCCGCCCTGCTCGTCCCCGGCCTTTCCCGCGGGCCCCGACGAATCGCCGCCGCCCCCGGAGCCGCATGCCGCGAGCCCGAAAGCGGCGGCCGTACCGGCTCCGAGTCCGAGCATTCCCCTGCGGCTGATGTCGCGCATTCCATCCCCAATCGTCGCGCCCTTGGGTCCGGCCCTGCTCTATCTGCCATGCAAGACGGACGACCAGTTAGAGGGCGCGACGATCACCGCGGTTCCGGTAAGTCGCGGTTATTTATGTTGTTTTACCGGAAGGGGACATACAGTCGCTGCGCGATTACGCGACGTCGATAATCAGGGATGCATCGAGTTGCCCCAAAGGGAAAAGCAGATGCCCTCAGGCGCCGAATGCCTTGCCCTTGCCCTTCACCGGCTTGGCGCCGGCGAGGAGATGCGCGGGCACCAAGTCCCGTGCGGGTTCCGTGTATCCCACCGAGACGATCTTGTCGCCGCGGTAGGTGAACGTCGTCAGCGACGCGAGCGTGCACTGCCGCTTGCGCGGGTCGTGCCACAGCCGCCGCTTCTCCACGAAGCTGCGCACGATCCAGATCGGCAGCTGGTGGCTGACGCACACCGCCTCGTGCCCGCGGGCCGCGTCCTTCGCCGCGTCCAGGGCGCCCATCATCCGTACGACCTGCTCGATGTACGGCTCGCCCCAGGAGGGCTTGAAGGGGTTGACGAGGTGCTTCCAGTTGTCGGGGTTCTTCAGCGCGCCGTCCCCGACACCGAAGGTCTTGCCCTCGAAGACGTTGCCCGCCTCGATGAGCCGCGCGTCCGTGGCGAGGTCCAGGCCGTGCGCCTTGGCGATGGGCGTGGCCGTCTCCTGGGCACGGTCCAGCGGCGACGCCACGACGTGTGTGACATCGCGCTGGGAGAGGTGCTCGGCGACCCGGTCCGCCATCTGGCGGCCCAGCTCGGACAGGTGGTAGTCGGGCAGCCGCCCGTACAGGATCCCGTCCGGGTTGTGCACCTCGCCGTGGCGCATCACGTGGACGACGGTCAGCTCGTCGCCCGCCGGGGTGCCGGTCATGCGGAGACCTCCGTGGCTTCCGCGGCCGCGCGCGCGGCACCCGGCAGGGCGGCGGCGACGCGCTCGATCGCCCGCTCGTCGTGGGCGGTGGACACGAACCAGGACTCGAAGGACGACGGCGGCAGATAGACGCCCTGCGACAGCATCGAGTGGAAGAACGCGGTGAAGCGGAAGGACTCCTGCGCCTTCGCGTCCTCGTAGTTGCGGACCTCGCGGTCGGTGAAGAAGACGGTGAACATGTTCGACGCGTTCTGCACCCGGTGGGCGACGCCCTCCTTGGCCAGCGCCTCCGTCACCAGCGAGCGGAGCTCGGCGGAGACGGCGTTCACCTTCTCGTACGCCGCGTCGTCGAGGAGCCGCAGCTGCGCGAGGCCCGCGGCCGTCGCGACCGGGTTACCGGACAGCGTGCCCGCCTGGTACACCGGGCCCGCCGGGGCCAGGTGCGCCATGACGTCCGCGCGGCCGCCGAAGGCCGCGGCGGGGAAGCCGCCGCCCATGACCTTGCCGAAGGTCATCAGGTCGGGCGTCACCCCGTCGACGCCGAACCAGCCGGCCTTCGACGTACGGAAGCCGGTCATCACCTCGTCGGAGATGTAGAGGGCGCCGTTCTTGGCGCAGGCGGCCTTGAGGCCCGCGTTGAAGCCCGGCTGCGGCGGTACGACGCCCATGTTGCCCGGCGCCGCCTCGGTGATGACGCACGCGATCTCGCCGGGGTGCTTGTGGAAGGCCTCGTGCACCGCTTCGAGGTCGTTGTACGGCACGACGATGGTGTCGCCCGCCTGGGCACCGGTGACCCCGGGGGTGTCCGGGAGGCCGAGCGTCGCCACGCCCGAACCCGCCGCGGCGAGCAGCGCGTCCACGTGGCCGTGGTAGCACCCCGCGAACTTGATCACCTTGGCGCGGCCCGTGAAGCCGCGCGCGAGACGGATGGCGGACATGGTCGCCTCGGTGCCGCTGGAGACGAGCCGCACCTGCTCGACGGGCTCGATGCGGGCCACGATCTCCTCGGCGAGCGCGACCTCGCCCTCACCGGGCGTGCCGAAGGAGGTGCCGCGCGCGACGGCCTCCTGGACGGCGGCGGTCACCTCGGGGTGGCTGTGCCCGAGGATCATCGGACCCCACGAGCACACGAGGTCGACGTACTCACGGCCGTCGGCATCAGTCAGGTACGGACCGGCACCGGACACCATGAAACGGGGCGTACCACCCACAGCGCGGAACGCGCGCACGGGAGAGTTCACACCGCCGGGCGTCACGGCCGCCGCACGGTCGAAAAGAGTCTGCGAAACTGGGGCGCTATACGGGAAGCTCACACGAGCCATGGTGTCAGAGGGCGCGGACATCCTGCGGACAGGTGTTTCACTCCACGTTTTAGCGGGTGAGCGTGGGGGAGGTCACTGACACGATGATCGGGTTGCGTGGCGGGGGCCGCGAGGCCTAGAAAAGACAGGGCCGTGCCGCCCTGGCAAAGCAGTCGGGTGGAGATATGCATCGCGGTGGCGGACTGGGCGAGGGGACCGACGGCCTGGGCCCCCGGCGTGCCCGGCGGGGCAAGCACCGACGCGAAGCGGAAGCGGAACCGGCGCAGGCGTCCGACCAGACGCCTCTCGGGTCCGGTGAGTCCCGGCGGGACCGGGTGAGCAGCAGGAGTGGCGGGGTGGGGGTGACGTACAAGTACTTCGGCGCCCCGGACGGCGCGACCGCCGCCCGCGTGCCGATCTCGATGCGGCCCGAGGAGCTCGGCGGTGACGAGCTCGGCATGGGCGGCATGTTCACGAAGATCAAGCCGGAGACGATGGCCGCGATGGTCCTGACCGGCATCGAGGGCATACCCCTGCACAAGGTCCCCCCGCTCGAACTGGTCGTCCTCCACCCCGACTACGCCGTGGTGAAGCTCCCCATGACCGTCGTCGACCCGCTGCGCGGCATCGGCGAGGAGTCGGTTGGCGCCGCGGCGTTCATCTGGTCCACGGTCCCGGACCGCGGCGGCCCGCGCGACGCCTTCAACGTGTACCAACTCCTGCACGAATGGCAGGATTTCAGCCACCGCCTGCACGACGCGGGCCACCAGGCGTACTGCCTGGTGTGGCCCTGACGTCTTCGGCTACGGCTTCATCCGTCGCTTTCCGGTCACCGCTGCCGCAGCGCGGCGAGCTGCTGCTCGAACGGGACGACCGGCACCTCGGCGCTCCTTCCGGAGGGCCCCGGCCGCATCAGCCGCGCGAGCTCCGCGCCCGCCCGGTCGAGACGCTCCGCGAGCCCTTCCGCGCCCCAGTCCTCGGACGCCGCGTAGATGCCGGTGGGCACGACGACGGCCCGCAGATACGCGAAGAGGGGCCGCAGCGCGTGGTCGAGGACGAGGGAGTGCCGCGCCGTGCCGCCCGTCGCCGCGACCAGCACCGGCGTGCCCGCCAGCGCGTCCTTGTCGAACCCGCTGACCGCGTCGAAGAAGGACTTGAACAGCCCGCTGTACGACGCGGAGAAGACGGGCGTGACGGCGATCAGGCCGTCGGCGCCGCGCACCGCGCCGATGGCGGCGTCCAGGGCGGGCCCGGGGAACCCGGTGGTGAGGCTCTGCGCGATCTCGACGGCGAGGTCGCGCAGTTCGACCACTTCCACGCTCACGTCGGCGTGCTGTCCGACGGCGGCGGCGAGCCGGTCGGCGAGCAGCCGGGTGGACGAGGGCACGCTCAGCCCCGCGGACACGACGACGAGCTTCATGCGGTGACCTCTTCCTGTGCGGTGGCCTGCTGGGCCGCGGCGGTCCTTGACGCGTGCGTGGGCGCGTCCGGGACGTCGGCCGGGCGGTTCTTGGCGAACTCCTCGCGCAGCACGGGGACGACCTCCTCGCCGAGGATGTCGAGCTGCTCCAGGACGGTCTTCAGCGGCAGGCCCGCGTGGTCCATCAGGAACAGCTGGCGCTGGTAGTCGCCCACGGTGTCGCGGAAGGACAGCGTCCGCTCGATGACCTGCTGCGGGGAACCCACGGTCAGCGGGGTCTGCGCGGTGAACTCCTCCAGCGAGGGCCCGTGTCCGTAGACGGGCGCGTTGTCGAAGTAGGGGCGGAACTCGCGCACCGCGTCCTGGGAGTTCCTGCGCATGAACACCTGGCCGCCGAGGCCGACGATCGCCTGCTCGGGCGTGCCGTGCCCGTAGTGCGCGTACCGCGTCCGGTACAGCTCGACCATCTTCGCGGTGTGTTCGGCGGGCCAGAAGATGTTGTTGTGGAAGAAGCCGTCTCCGTAGTAGGCGGCCTGCTCGGCGATCTCCGGGGACCTGATCGAGCCGTGCCAGACGAAGGGCGCGACTCCGTCGAGCGGCCGGGGCGTCGAGGTGAAGGACTGCAGCGGCGTACGGAACTTGCCCTCCCAGGTGACCACTTCCTCGTCCCAGAGGCGGCGCAGGAGTGCGTAGTTCTCGACGGCGAGGTTGATGCCCTGGCGGATGTCCTTGCCGAACCACGGGTAGACAGGGCCGGTGTTGCCGCGGCCCATCATCAGGTCGACGCGGCCGTCCGCGAGGTGCTGGAGCATCGCGAAGTCCTCGGCGATCTTCACCGGGTCGTTGGTGGTGATGAGCGTGGTCGAGGTGGAGAGGACGAGGCGCTCGGTGCGGGCGGCTATGTAGCCGAGCATCGTGGTCGGGGACGACGGCACGAAGGGCGGGTTGTGGTGCTCGCCGGTCGCGAAGACGTCGAGGCCGACCTCCTCGGCCTTGAGCGCGATGGCGACCATGGCCTTGATCCGCTCGGCCTCGGTCGGCGTGCGGCCGGTGGTCGGGTCGGTGGTCACGTCGCCGACGCTGAAGATCCCGAACTGCATGGCTTGCTCACTCTCCGCGGGTCCGCGTGTCTGGTCCGCGTATTTTCTGTTCCGCGTATTTGTTGACGGTTCAACTATACCCACGGAACAGGGGTGCGGCCCGGGCTATTCCCGGGAGGCCCGCACCTGGCCGGGCATCCAGTACGGATCGCGCCCCGTGGCCGCCAGCAGCCGCTCGAAGGCGGAGGCGCGGGACTCGTCCACCGGAACGGCCTCCCCGAAGACGCCCATCTTCCGGGCCATGGGAGCCATGCCCTCGACGGCGGCGGTGAGCCGCACCACCACGGGATCGCCCTCCGGGTCCCCCTGCGCGTACTCCTGCCCGGTGGCCCGCGCCAGGTCCCAGGCGTGCACGGTCAGGTCGAGCAGCACCATGCAGCCGACGGTCTCGGCGGGCATGTCCATCGCGCCGGTGGTGCCCTCGTCGGCGCCGGGCTCGCCCCAGGCCGCGACGAGCTCGTCCGCCTCTTCCAGGAGGCGCTCCCGCCAGTCGTCGACGTGTTCCGCCAGCCGGTCCGGCGTCTCGGAGAAGTCCGAGTCGCGCTTGGCCGCCAGCTCCTGGAACTGGACGACCACGTGGAAGAGGTGGTTGACCAGCGCGCGCACGTCGTAGTCGGCGCACGGGGTGGGCGCGCCGAGACGGTCGCCGTCGGGAAGGGCGCGCACCACGGGGGCGGCGCGCTCGACGGCCAGGGCGAGCAGCTCGCTGATCCTGAGGCCGGAGGGGGTGCGTGAAGTGTCCATGGGACGACGGTACGAAGGGGCGGGGACCCGCGGCTTGAAGAAACGCGACACTCCGGGCGGACGGGCCCCGCGGGCCCTACCATCCCTCCATGCCAGACGCGCCCGCAGCCGGTGACGGCCCCCGCCGCGACACCCGAGGGATCGTCGACGCACCGGGGCTGTTCTCCAAGGTGCGCTTCCGCCGCCACACCCCCGCCGAGGCGCTCCGCCCCTACCTGGAGCACTACTGGCTGATCGACTGGGACCTGCCCGAGCCCTACGCCACCCACGTGGTCCCGCACCCGTCGGTGAACGTCGTCTTCCAGCGATACGCAGCCGACGCCGCCGACGCCACCGGGACCGCCTTCGGGGAGGTCGCCGGCGTCGGGCTCGGCCTCTTCACCCAGAAACTGGAGGGGCGCGGGCGGGTGTGCGGGGTGCAGTTCCGTCCCGGCGCGTTCCGCCCGTTCGCGCCGGAGCGCCCGCTGTCGGACCTGACGGGCCACAGGCTCCCGCTGGACGAGGTGTTCCCGCACACCCCCGAGCAGGCCGCGGCCGCCGTGGCGGCGGTCCTCTCCCCCGATGACGAGCACGCGCGCGTGGCGGCGCTCGACGCCTTCCTGCTGAACCTCGCCCCCGCGCGGGACCCGCAGGCCGACCTGGCGGCGGGCCTCGTCGACCGCATCCGCGGCGACCGCTCGATCCGCCGCGTCGACGCGTTCGCGCGCACGGAGGGCATGTCCGTGAGGGCGCTGCAGCGGCTCTTCTCCGCGTACGTGGGCGTGGGACCGAAGTGGATCATCCTGCGGTACCGCATCCACGAGGCCCTGGAGCGGGCCGAGTCGGAGCGGGACGTCGACTGGGCGGACCTGGCGGCCGCGCTCGGGTACGCCGACCAGGCCCATCTCGTACGGGACTTCACCACGACGGTGGGCGTACCGCCGACGGCCTACGGGCCGCACTGAAGGCTGGGCACGGGTCGTTGTCGGACCCCCCGCCTACCGTGGGGACATGAAGCGATCACCGGCACGAGAACTGCGGCTCGAACCCTGGTCGGAGACCGACGGCCTCGCGCTGCTCCACGGCCTCAACACCCCTGATATGACGGCGCACTTGGGCGGCCCCGAGACCGACGAGAAGGTCGCGGACCGCCACCGCCGCTATCTCGCGCTCGACGGCAAGGGCGAGATGTTCCGCATCACGCTGGACGGACGCACCGCGGGCTCGATCGGGTACTGGGAGACGACCTGGCAGGGCGAGCAGGTCTGGGAGACCGGGTGGGGCGTCCTGCCCGAGTTCCAGGGCATGGGCGTCGCGGCGGACGCGGCGCGGCTCGTCGTCGAGAAGGCGAGGGCGGCGGGCCGCCACGACCACCTGCACGCGTTCCCGGCGACGGACCACGGCGCGTCGAACGCGGTGTGCCGCAAGGCGGGGTTCACGCTGCGGGGCGAGTCGACGGTCGAGTACCCGAAGGGGAACTGGCATGCGTGCAACGACTGGCGCGTCACGCTGAGCGCGGGCTGACCAACCGGACGGACCTCTCGGGCCGAGGTCGCGGGCCCGACCTGCGGGCCGGGGGCGTTCCGCGCCCCCGGCACACAATCGCCTTGACAGCTCCGGGGCTCCTCCCTCACATTTACCTGCGTCACGCAATATCTGCGTACCGCAGTAATACATGAACGAAGGACCCCGTGCTCTCCGACAGTGACACCGACACCGAACAGACCCCCCAGGCCGCCTCCGCCAAGCGCCGATGGGCCATCCTCGCCGTCGTCCTCGCCGCCGACGTCCTCGACCTCGTCGACGCCACCATCACCAACATCGCCGCCCCCGCCATCACCGAGGACCTCGGCGGCGGCCCCGCCCTCATCCAGTGGCTCGGCGCCTCCTACGCGCTGGCCCTCGGCGTCCTGCTCGTCGTCGGCGGCCGCCTCGGCGACAAGTACGGGCGCCGCCGCCTCTTCCTCGCCGGCCTCACCGGCTTCACGCTCGCCTCCCTCGCCTGCGGCCTCGCCCCCACCCCCGGAACCCTCGTCGCCGCCCGCCTCGTCCAGGGCGCGTTCGGCGCCCTCGTCATCCCGCAGGGCTTCGGCATCCTCGGCGCCGCCTGGCCGCGCGAGCACATCGGCAAGGCCTTCAGCCTCTTCGGACCCGTCATGGGACTGTCCGCGGTCGGCGGACCCGTCCTCGCGGGCTTCCTCATCGACGCCGACCTCGGCGGCCTCGGCTGGCGCCCGATGTTCCTGATCAACCTCGTACTCGGCGGCGCGGCCCTCCTGGCCGCCGTACGCCTCCTCCCCCACGACGACGGCGACCGCGCCACCGCCATCGACGGCCTCGGCGCCACCCTCCTCGGCGCCACCATGCTCGGCCTGCTCTCCGGCCTCATCGAGGGCTCCGCCAACGGCTGGACGGCCACGCCCGTCCTCCTCGTCGCGGCCGGCCTCGCCGCCTTCGCCCTGTTCTGCCGACGCCAGACCACCGCGCCCGACCCCCTGATCCGGCCCTCGCTGCTGCGCAACCGCGGCTTCACGTCCGGCCTGGTGCTCGGCGTCGTCTTCTTCGCGGCGGTCTCAGGGCTGCTCTACGTCATCTCGCTCTTCCTCCAGCAGGGCCTCGGCCGCTCGCCCTCCGAAACCGCGCTCGGCCTGCTCCCGCTCTCCGTCGGCATCGTCATCGCGTCGATCGCCTGCTACGGCCTCATCGGCAGGTTCGGCCGCACCCTCGTCCTCGCGGGCCTGCTCATCACGCTCACCGGCACCGGCTGGCTCCTCGCCCAGACCGCCGCCACCGGCACGGACACCGGCACCTGGGCCCTCGTTCCGCCCCTGCTCGTCATCGGCATCGGCATGGGCACGTGCTTCGGCACCGTCTACGACGTCACGATCGGCGACATCGCCCAGGAGGAGGCCGGCAGCGCGAGCGGTTCACTGAGCGCCGTGCAGCAGCTCGCCAACGCCATCGGCGCGGCGACGGTCACCACGGTGTTCTTCAAGACCGCGCGGGACGGCACGGCCCACGCCATGACGGTCAGCCTCGCCGTGGTCGCGGGCGTCACGCTGCTCTGCTGCCCCCTCGTACGGCTGCTGCCATACAAGGCACCGGAAGCACGCCCGCACTGAGACGCCCCCGTCAGCCGTCCAGCTCCCCGCCCCGGATCCGCTCCACCTGCGCCCCGCTGAACTCCACGGTGCGCCGCATATGGCCGATGAGGAGGGCGAGTTCATCGTCGTCGAGCCCTTCGAAGAGCTCGAACCAGCCGCCGCTCAGCTTCCCCCACATCCGCCCGAACTCGCCGAGCTTCTCCGGCACGGTCGCGACGAGCACGCGTCGGCGGTCGGCTGTGTCCCGTTCCCTCACGACGTAGCCCGCCTTCTCCAGCCGGTCGACGAGCCGTGTCGCCGAACCCGTCGTCAGACCGGTCAGCTCCGCGACGCGCCCGGTGGTGACCGGGCCGCGCTCCAGGCCCAGCAGGTTCAGGCACTGCACGTCGGTGGGGTGCAGCCCGAGGTGGTCGGCGACGGCCTGGTTGAAGAGGGCGTACGAGGCCATGTACCGCCGCGACTCGACGGACAGCTCACTCATCAGCAGCCCGCGCCGCCCCTGCCCGCCCTCTGCCATGCCGGAACCCTCTCCCAATACCTGCGCCGGACAACAATCGTACGACGCACACATGCGCCCGAGTCGGCGGCAAACCGAACATGCCACCCTGTCGACCATGCTCATCGTCCGCTCCGCCGCACTCTTCGTCCTCGCCGCGCTCTTCGAGATCGGCGGCGCCTGGCTCGTCTGGCAGGGCGTGCGGGAGCACAAGGGCTGGGCGTGGATCGGCGCGGGCGTGATCGCGCTCGGCATCTACGGTTTCGTGGCCACGCTGCAGCCCGACGCCGAGTTCGGCCGCATCCTCGCCGCGTACGGCGGAATCTTCGTCGCGGGCTCGATCGCCTGGGGCATGGTCGCGGACGGCTACCGGCCCGACCGGTGGGACGTGGCGGGGGCGCTGATCTGCCTCGCAGGCATGGCCGTGATCATGTACGCGCCGCGGGGCCGCTGAACGACCACGCCCCGTGGAGCCGCTGACCGGCCCGCATATCCTGACCAAGGGGCTGAAGGCCGAAGGCCCACCGCCCCCGAACCGCACCCCCTGCCCGAGGAGCGCCCATGACCGCCGCCGCAGCCACCCGCATCGCGATCGTCACCGGCGCGAGCAGCGGAATCGGCGCCGCCACCGCCCGCGGCCTCGCCGCCGCCGGCTACCGCGTCGTCCTCACCGCGCGCCGCAAAGACCGCATCGAGGCGCTCGCCGCCGAGCTGACCGACGCCGGACACGACGCGGTCGCGTACGCGCTCGACGTCACCGACCGCGCGGCCGTCGACGAGTTCGCCACCGCCTTCCGCAAGATCGCGGTCCTGGTGAACAACGCGGGCGGCGCGCTGGGCGCGGACCCCGTCGCGAGCAGCGACCCGGCGGACTGGCGCCAGATGTACGAGACGAACGTCATCGGCACGCTCAACGTCACCCAGGCCCTCCTCCCCGCCCTCACCGCGAGCGGCGACGGCACGGTGGTCGTCCTCTCCTCGACCGCCGGGCACGGCACGTACGAGGGAGGCGGCGGCTACGTGGCCGCGAAGCACGCCGAGCACGTGCTCGCCGAGACCCTCCGCCTGGAGATCGTCGGCACGCCGGTCCGCGTCATCGAGGTCGCCCCCGGCATGGTCAAGACGGACGAGTTCGCCCTGACCCGCTTCGGCGGCGACACCGACAAGGCCGCGAAGGTCTACGCGGGCGTCGCCGAGCCGCTCACCGCGGACGACGTGGCGGACACGATCACGTGGGCGGTCACGCGGCCCCCGCACGTCAACATCGACCTCCTGGTGGTCCGCCCCCGCGCCCAGGCCTCCAACAGCAAGGTCCACAGGGAGTCCTGACGATGCGCCTCCCCGGCGACGACCCCGGCCGCCCCGCCTACTCCGCGGACTCCCCGGACCCCCTGGAACGCCTCACCCACGAACACGAGGCCCGCTCACTCGCCGAAGAGGCGAAGAACGAACGCCTGGTGTGGTGGTACCTGGCGTACTTCCTCTTCGGCATCCACATCGTCGCGTTCATCATGATCTACGCGGTGACCCACGCGAAGTAGGCATCCCGCCTTGGGCGTGCACCGTCGCGAGTCACCCACACCGGTGAACGCGACGTATCGCCATGCGAGTTGATGTTCGGCCTGCCTAGGCTCGTGCCGACAACATCACATGCGTCGGCCCCCGGCCGGGATGCGACCCCGAGCCGAGGGCCTGACCACACAGGAAGGCGTACATCTTCCTCATGGCTGAACCCGAGCCTAGCGCTCCGCAGTTCATGGACCTCAGCGTCCCCGAGTACGCGTACATGTTCGGCTTCTTGCAGGCCGATGGGCATCTCCAGCAAGGAGTCGGTCAGAAGGGCAAGTTGACTGTCGAGATCAGCGTGCGGGACATCGAGATCCTGCGCGAGTTCCAGAGGCTGACCCCGTACAACAGCACCATCAGCGAGCGGACCCGCTCGACGAACTTCGCAGAGACACACACGTCGGCCACCTGGGCCTTGTGCTCTTTGGAAGCCAGAACCAGGCTCAACGAACTCGGCCTGCCCTACGGCCGCAAGTCCAGGAAGATCACTCCACCCCGCGTGGAGTTCTCCCGTCGGGACTACCTGCGGGGCGTCATCGACGCGGACGGCGCCGTCGGATACACCGCCCAGGGGCTGCCGTTCATCTCGCTGACCACGGCAAGCACAGCAGTAGGGGTCTACCTCTGCAGATACACGCGCATGCTCACCGGCGCCGAGCGCCTGATCAAGCGAAACGCACGCGACGACATCTACAACATCGTCTACACGAAGGAACCAGCCCTGGAACTGGCCAGGGATCTCTACTACCCGGGATGTCTGGCTCTGGACCGCAAACGCGCCGCCGCCGCGACGCTGGCCTCATGGGTCCGCCCGGCCGACATGAGGCACGCCCCGCCCCGTCGCCGCTGGAAAGAATGGGAAGACCAGATCCTGCTGCAGCACTGCGACGCCGGGGTCTCGGCCACGGAGCTGGGGCGGACGGTCCAGAGCTGCAATCTGCGCCTCTGGCGCCTTCGCACCGGCCGGGTCCCCATGCCCTCGAACGATCAGTGAGGCACTGACCAGCGGGGCCCGTGCCGGTGACAGCACGGGCCCCGCCCTCTTCACCCCTTGACGCAGACGACCTGCTTCAGCTTCGCCACGACCTCCACGAGGTCGCGCTGGTGCTCCATCACCTGCTCGATCGGCTTGTAGGCCGCCGGGATCTCGTCCACGACGCCCGAGTCCTTGCGGCACTCGACGCCCCGCGTCTGCTCCTCCAGGTCCTTCGTCGAGAAGCGACGCTTGGCCGCACCTCGGCTCATGCGCCGACCCGCACCGTGGGAAGCGGAGTTGAAGGCCTTCTCGTTACCGAGACCCTTCACGATGTACGTGGCCGTACCCATCGAACCCGGGATGATCCCGAGGTCACCGGTACCCGCCCGGATCGCACCCTTACGCGTCACCAGCAGGTCCATGCCTTCGTACCGTTCCTCAGCCACGTAGTTGTGATGGCAGCTGATCTCCGGCTCGAAGGTCACCTTCGCCTTCTTGAACTCCTTGCGGACCACGTCCTTGAGGAGCCCCATCATGATCGAGCGGTTGTACTTCGCGTACTCCTGCGCCCAGTAGAGATCGTTCCGGTACGCCGCCATCTGCGGGGTGTCCGAGACGAAGACCGCGAGATCACGGTCGACCAGCCCCTGATTGTGCGAGAGCTTCTGGGCGACGCCGATGTGATGCTCCGCAAGCTCCTTGCCGATGTTGCGCGACCCGGAGTGAAGCGTGAGCCAGACCGCACCTTCAGTATCGAACGATAGTTCCAAGTGATGGTTGCCGGCTCCAAGCGTTCCCATCTGCTTGACCGCCCGCTCCTCCCGGAACTTGACCGCCTCCGCAACCCCCTCGAACCGCCCCCAGAAGTCCTCCCACCCAGCCGTGGCCATCCCATGGAAGCGCCCCGGCCCGACGGGGTCGTCGTGCATGCCCCGCCCCACCGGAATCGCCTGCTCGATCTGCGACCGCAGGCGGGACAGGTCGCCCGGGAGGTCGTTCGCGGTGAGTGACGTCCTGACCGCCGACATGCCGCAGCCGATGTCCACGCCGACCGCCGCCGGGCAGACCGCGCCGCGCATGGCGATCACCGAGCCGACCGTCGCGCCCTTGCCGTAGTGGACGTCCGGCATGACGGCCAGGCCCTTGATCCACGGCAGCGTCGCCACGTTCTGGAGCTGGCGCATCGCCGAGTCCTCGACCGTGGCCGGATCCGTCCACATCCGTATCGGGACCTTCGCCCCGGGAACCTCTACATACGACATATCGTCCTCATCCCCCTGAAAACAACTACAAGCCTAGAAGCGCAAATACCGGCGCCAAGGTCAACGAAAGGGGTGACGGACCGGCGTCCACGGCAGCGCGTGCGATACACATTGTGTCCACCGGCCGCCCACCAGCGGCAACCGAATAACCAGGCAGAGCCAGGCGAGAGGAGCCATACGGTGCAGCTGAAGGCCAAGGCCTGTGTACCGGGCGCCGCCGCGCTCCTCGCGGTCGTGCTGACCGGCTGCACCGGCGGGTCCGGGCTCGGTGACGAGAGCGACGACTCCAAGCCGGGCGGCAGCGGCAGTTCGAACGCCCCGGCGCAGCCCGGCAAGTACCGCACCCTGCCGGAGCCCTGCGGCGAGGTCGACGAGGACACCCTCGACGCGATGCTGCCCGGCATCCCGGAGATGGAGGACCCCGAGCAGCGCGAGAAGGCGTACGAGGGCACCCCCGCGGTGACGTACGACACGGACCGCCGCGTGGGCTGCAACTGGAAGGTCGAGTCGACCGGCGCCTCCCACCACCTGCTCATCGACTTCGAGCGCGTCGTGTCCTACGACGGCTCGGTCAGCGACGACGCCCGCGCCGCGGAGGTCTACGCGACGAAGCTGCGCGAGGCGGGCCTCTCCCGCCCGTCCGACGCCCCCACGGAGAGCAGTGGGAGCGGCAGCGGGAGCGGGAGCGGCAGCGGGAAGGGGAGCGAGAGTCCGGACGAGGGCGAGGACTCCGGCAAGAGCAGGGGCGACAAGCCGCAGGGCGGCGAGAACGCCCGTGCCGGTGACGAGAAGAGCAGCCGCAAGGGCAGCCGTGAGGGCAGTCCTGAGGGCGCGGAGGACGCCGGCGCCGTCCGCGACGGCGCCGCCACGTCCCAGCCCGCGGACCCGCCCCCCGGCCTGGAGCCCCGCACCCTCTCCGACCTCGGCGACGAGGCCTTCCTCGACGACGCCCTCACGACCGCCACCTCCGCCTCCCGTCACCGCACCGTGACTGTGGTGTTCCGCACGTCGAACGTCATCGTGACCATCGAGTACGACGAGCAGCCCGGCCGTCGCACGGATGTCCCCGACAGCAAGGAAATGCAGGACAAAGCGCAGGATCTGGCCGACGGCCTGGCCGGCGAGTTCGACGAGTAGCGGGCGGCCGGGGCGGGTACGGGCGGGCCCCCGCCGCCCTGAAGCGGAGTCGTCCGCCGTCCCATGCGCGTACCGTGGCCCCTCGGACCCGACGACGTCACGAGACGAACTGGACGTCACGAGACGAACAGAGTGAAGGAACCATGCACCGACCTGCACAGCGAAAGCGACAGCTCCGCAGCCGCCTCCTCGTCTGCGCGGCCGCCGTACCGGTGATCCTCGTCGCCGGCTGCTCCTCCGACTCCGGCTCCGACTCCGGATCCGACGCGTCGAAGAAGGACTCGGGCGCCAAGTCCTCGGCGTCGGCCAAGTCCGGCGACGACGCCCCGAGCGTGGAGATGGCCGCGTACGCCAAGCTTCCGGAGCCCTGCGACGTCCTGTCGAAGAAGACCCTCGAGGACCTCGTGCCGAAGGCGAAGGACAAGTCCGGCAAGGCCGGCACGTCCAGTGACACCGCGCTGCGCGGCAGCTGCTCCTGGGACAGCCTCGACAACAACGGCGTGGACGGCTCGCAGTTCCGCTGGCTGCGCGTCTCGCTGATGCGTTTCGAGTCGGACGCGTCGCTGGGCAGCGGTGCCAAGCGCGCGCAGGACAGCTTCGCCAAGCAGGTCGCCGACGCGCAGGCGACGAAGGACGCGAAGAACGTCAAGGCGGAGCCGGTGCAGGGTGTCGGCCAGCAGGCGACGCTCGTGCGGTACGACCTGAAGAAGGACAAGGACACCTTCAAGCAGCAGACGTTCGTGACGCGCGTGGAGAACGCGGTCATCACCGTCGACTTCAACGGCGCGGGCCTGGCGGGCGACAAGTCCCCGGACGCGGGCAAGCTCGGCAAGGACGCGCAGAAGGCCGCGAAGGAGGCCGCGGACGCGGTCGTCGCGGCCAACGGGGGCGGCGACAAGGCGTCGTCGGGCGCGAGCGACAAGCCGAAGTCGGACGACAAGACGGACGGCAAGACGGACGAGAAGAAGTCCGAGGACAAGAAGTCGGACGACAAGAAGTCCGACGCATCCAAGTCCGACGACAAGAAGAAGAGCGACAGCGACACCAAGTCCTGACGCTCCCGCGCATCGCCCAACGCGCGCCCTCACCAGGCAAGTTGACGGAGCCCGGCCCCTCACGGGCCGGGCTCCCGGCGTACCGGCACACAGCGTTCCGCACGTATGTGCCAGGCTGTCGCTCGCAATACGGCGCCGCACGGCGCCATTAGCCGCTACAAGCCGACACACGGTCTTGCACAGGGAGGGGTTCGCGGGTGGCCGCGATGCAGCTGACACGCACGCACCGGATACTCATCGGAGTGGTCGTCGCCGGAGCGGTCGTCATCGCCGGGATCGGCTTCGCGGGGTCGTACGCGGCCGTGCGCGAGCTCGCCGAGGAGAAGGGGTTCGGCGGCTTCTCGGTGGTCTTCCCCATCGGTGTCGACGCGGGCATCTGTGTGCTGCTCGCCCTGGACCTCCTGCTGACCTGGCTCCGCATCCCCTTCCCGCTGCTGCGCCAGACGGCGTGGCTGCTCACGGCGGCGACGATCGCGTTCAACGCGGCGGCGGCCTGGCCCGACCCGCTGGGCGTGGGCATGCACGCGGTGATCCCGGTGCTGTTCGTGGTCGCCGTCGAGGCGGCGCGGCACGCGGTGGGCCGGATCGCGGACATCACCGCCGACAAGCACATGGAGGGCGTGCGCCTCACGCGCTGGCTGCTCTCCCCCGTTCCCACGTTCAAGCTGTGGCGCCGCATGAAGCTGTGGGAGCTGCGCAGTTACGAGCAGGTCATCAAGCTCGAACAGGAGCGCCTCGTCTACCAGGCGCGTCTGCAGGCCCGCTTCGGCCGCGGCTGGCGCCGCAAGGCTCCGGTGGAGTCGCTGATGCCGCTGCGTCTGGCCCGTTACGGCGTTCCGCTCGCCGAGACGGCTCCGGCGGGCCTGGCGGCGGCCGGGATCGACCCCGCCCTGCTCCCGCCGGCCCCGCCGGTCTCGATGACGAAGGCCCCCGAGGCGGCCCCGCAGCACCCCCAGCTCCCGGCGGCACCCGAGCCCGAGCCCGCCCCGGCCCCCGCACAGCAGCAACCGCAGCCGCAGCCCGAGCCCCAGCCGGAGTCCCAGCCTCCCGCCTCCCCGGAGGAGACCCTCCCGGTCGCGAACCACGCGAGCCCCTGGTTCGCGGCGCACAACGCGTCGTACGCCCCGGTGGCCCCGTACGACGAGTGGTACGCGGAGCAGGAGAGGCAGCAGGCGCCCGACGGGGCGCAGGAGCGGCAGGAGTACGCCGAGCAGCAGTTCCAGGAGGAGCAGCAGGCGTTCCCCGTCCCGAACGGCGCGGGCGGCACCCGTCCGCTCGGCGAGGGCACCCAGCAGCAGCCCGAGGTCCCGGCGCAGGGCCCCGTCCAGGGCCCCGCCCCGGCTCCGGCCCCCTCCGACGAGGATCTGTACCAGGTGTTCCGGCACTCGATAGAGGGTGAGGGCATGCCGACTCCGGGCGCGTTCGCGGCGAACGCGGAGGCGGCGTTCGGCCTGCGCCTCCAGTCCCGTGAGCTGAACAACTACATGGACCGCTTCACGGCCCGTCTGGACAACGAGCTGATGGAAGACCACATCGCGTAGTCAGGGGTTCAGGCCCGCGCCCGCTGCCTCTTCTTGGCGGTCTCTCCGTAGACCGCGAGCACCACGCCCACCGCGATGAGCGCGGCGTAGAGGGGCGTGGGCACGTCCCACCACTTCTTCAGCATGCCCCAGGGCTCGTCGCCGAAGGTGCGTCCTGCGACGCCGAGTGCTCCCTGGATGCCGACGACCCAGCCGACGATGGCGATGATTTCCTTCATGCGTCCACCATCGGCCAGGGATCGTCCGTTCACGTCCTGCCTCCGGCCGAACCGGAGGTAGTCCGAAGGATGCAGCCCGCGTGCGGTTTTACGCGGCCAGCAGCTTGCGCACGCGGTCCGCGCCGACCGCGAGGAGCAGGGTGGGCAGGCGCGGGCCGGTCTCGCGGGTGACCAGGAGGCGGTACAGGAGCGCGAAGAACGAGCGCTGGGCGACCTTGATCTCCGGCGGGAGTTCCTTCGCCGTCGCGTCCGCGGAGAAGCCGGCCTGCACCTTCGGCACGCCGTAGACGAGGTGGGTGAGGCCGTCCAGGGACCAGTGCGAGTCCAGGCCCTCCAGGAGGAGGCGCAGGGACTCGCGGCCCTCGTCGTCCAGGGAGGACAGGAGCTCCGTGTCCGGCTCGGAGCGGACGATGGTGCGGGCGTCGGCCGGGACCTGGGTGGTGATCCAGTTCTCGGCGCGGTCGAGGCGCGGGCGGGCCTCGTCGAGGGACGTGATGGGGTCGGAGGGGTCCAGGTCCCGCAGGATGCGCAGGGTCTGGTCCTCGGCGCCGGCGGTGATGTCGGCGACGGAGGCCAGCGTGCGGTAGGGCAGCGGGCGCGGGGTGCGCGGCAGCTCACCGGCGGCCGTGCGGACCGCCCGCGAGTGCGCGGCGGCGTCCGCGGGCAGCGCGGAACCGTCGGCGACCTTCGCCTCCAGCTTGTCCCACTCGTCGTAGAGCCGCTGGATCTCCTGGTCGAAGGCGATCTTGAAGGACTGGTTGGGCTTGCGGCGCGCGTAGAGCCAGCGCAGCAGCGGCGCCTCCATGATCTTCAGGGCGTCGGCCGGGGTGGGCACGCCGCCCTTGGAGGACGACATCTTCGCCATGCCGGAGATGCCCACGAAGGCGTACATCGGGCCGATGGGCTGCACGCCGTCGAAGATCTCGCGCACGATCTGCCCGCCGACCACGAAGGACGAGCCGGGCGAGGAGTGGTCCACGCCGCTGGGCTCGAAGATGACGCCCTCGTACGCCCAGCGCATGGGCCAGTCGACCTTCCAGACCAGCTTGCCGCGGTCGAACTCGTTCAGCCGGACCGTCTCGCCGAAGCCGCACGCCGTGCAGGTGTAGACGAGCTCGGTGGTCTCGTCGTCGTACGAGACGACCGTCGTGAGGTCCTTCTCGCACTGTCCGCAGTACGGCTTGTACGGGAAGTACCCGCTGGTGCCGCCGCTGCCGTCGTCCTCGGAAGCCGCGCCGGAGCCCTCGGCGGCCTCCAGCTCGGCCTCGTCGACCGGCTTCTGCGACTGCTTCTTGCCGGGCGCCTTCTTGGTCCGGTACTGATCGAGGATCGCGTCGATGTCAGCGCGGTGCTTCATCGCGTGCAGGACCTGCTCGCGGTAGGCACCGGAGGTGTACTGCTCGGTCTGGCTGATCCCGTCGTACTCCACGCCGAGCTCGGCGAGCGCCTCGGTCATGGCCGCCTTGAAGTGCTCGGCCCAGTTCGGGTACGCGGAGCCCGCGGGCGCCGGGACGGACGTCAGGGGCTTGCCGATGTGCTCGGCCCAGGACTCGTCGATGCCGGGGACGCCGGCCGGGACCTTGCGGTACCGGTCGTAGTCGTCCCAGGAGATGAGGTGCCGGACCTGGTACCCGCGGCGGCGGATCTCGTCGGCGACCAGGTGCGGGGTCATGACCTCGCGGAGGTTGCCCAGGTGGATGGGGCCCGAGGGGGAGAGTCCGGAGGCGACGACGACCACCGGCGCGGCCGCGCCATCGTGTTTCGCGCCCGGGGCACGACGCTCCGACTCGGCGATGACCTCGTCCGCGTAGCGGGAGACCCAGTCGGTGGTATCGGTGCTCTGAGCCACGATCGGCACGCCTTTCTTCTCTATATGAGTACCGCTTGACGGAGCCATTCTCCCAGGTCGTCCCGTAACCGCGAAAACCGCTTTTCACCGCGTGGGATACTCGGTTTTCGTAGCTTCAGCACACCCAGGCACCCGAGCAGAACGGCACCCATTCATGGCCTCGGTCACGTCCCTCACCGCTTCCGTCCACCAGCGCCTCGCGGACGCCCTCTCGGCTGCCCTGCCGGAGGCCGGCGCCGCCGACCCGCTGCTGCGACGAAGCGACCGGGCCGACTACCAGGCCAACGGCATCCTGGCGCTCGCGAAGAAGGCCAAGGCGAACCCGCGCGAGCTGGCCGCCCAGGTCGTCGAGCGGATCACCCACGGCGACCTGCTCGCCGATGTCGAGGTGTCGGGCCCCGGGTTCCTGAACGTCACGGTCACCGACAGCGCGATCACCCGGACGCTCGCGGACCGAGCCGCCGACGGCGACCGGCTCGGCGTCCCGCTGAACCCCGCCGCGGGCACGACGGTGATCGACTACGCGCAGCCGAACGTGGCGAAGGAGATGCACGTCGGCCACCTGCGCTCCGCCGTCATCGGCGACGCGCTGCGCCACATGCTGGACTTCACCGGCGAGAAGACGATCGGCCGCCACCACATCGGCGACTGGGGCACCCAGTTCGGCATGCTCATCCAGTACCTGATCGAGAACCCGGGCGAGCTGGCACCGGCCGACGAGGTCGACGGCGAGCAGGCCATGTCGAACCTGAACCGGATCTACAAGGCGTCGCGTGCCGTCTTCGACGCGGACGAGGCCTTCAAGGAGCGCTCCCGCAAGCGGGTCGTCGCCCTGCAGTCCGGCGACAAGGAGACGCTCGACCTGTGGCAGCGCTTCGTCGACGAGTCGAAGGTCTACTTCTACTCGGTCTTCGAGAAGCTGGACATGGAGGTCCGTGACGACGAGATCGTCGGCGAGTCCGCGTACAACGACCTGATGCCGGAGACCGCCCGTCTCCTGGAGGAGTCGGGCGTGGCCGTCCGCTCCGAGGGCGCGCTCGTCGTGTTCTTCGACGAGATCCGCGGCAAGGACGACCAGCCGGTCCCGCTGATCGTGCAGAAGGCGGACGGCGGCTTCGGGTACGCGGCGTCCGACCTCTCGGCGATCCGCAACCGCGTCCTGGACCTGAACGCGTCGACGCTGTTGTACGTGGTGGACGTGCGGCAGTCGCTGCACTTCAAGATGGTCTTCGAGGCGGCCCGCCGGATGGGCTGGCTGAACGACGACGTCACCGCGCACAACATGGGCTACGGCACGGTGCTCGGCGCGGACGGCAAGCCGTTCAAGACGCGTGCGGGTGAGACGGTGCGCCTGGAGGACCTGCTCGACGAGGCGGTCGAGCGGGCGACGGCCGTGGTGCGGGAGAAGGCCGAGAAGGTCGGCCTCTCCGAGGAGGAGATCGTCGAGAACGGGCGGTACGTGGGCATCGGCGCCGTGAAGTACGCGGACCTGTCGACGTCGGCCAACCGTGACTACAAGTTCGACCTCGACCAGATGGTGTCCCTGAACGGCGACACGTCGGTCTACCTCCAGTACGCGTACGCGCGGATCAAGTCGATCCTGCGCAAGGCGGGCGCCGATTCGGCCCCTGCGGCGCACCCGGAGCTCGAACTCGCCCCGGCCGAGCGCGCGTTGGGCCTGCACCTGGACGCGTTCGGCGACACGGTCGCGGAGGCCGCCGCGGAGTACGCGCCGCACAAGCTGGCCGCGTACCTGTACCAGCTGGCGTCGCTGTACACGACGTTCTACGACAAGTGCCCGGTCCTGAAGGCCGAGACCCCGGCGCAGGTCGAGAACCGTCTGTTCCTCTGCGACATCACGGCCCGGACGCTGCACCAGGGCATGGCGCTGCTCGGCATCAGGACGCCCGAGCGCCTCTGACGCCCGGGCGGTCCTGACGGGGCGGGTCAGGCGTAGTAGTGGATGGTGCCGTTCAGCGCGGCGGTGCCACCGTCGCCGCAGATCTGCTTGAACGTCGCGGCGAACGCCTTCACCTCACCGGCCTCGTCCAGGGCGAGCTTGGTCACCTTGAACTCGCCCGACGTGGTGTTGCAGCCGCGGCCGTCGCCGGAGACGTCGAGCTGGCCGAGGCCGTCGTCGCCGAAGCGGTTGGCCCGGTAGGTCTTGCCGATCTCGAAGGTCTGCCCCTCGGGCGCGCCAATGTCCGCGGACCAGTCGTCGCGCTTCCCGGAGACCGAGTAGTGCACCCGGGAAGCGTCGCCGGACGCCCTGAAGGTGCTGGTGGAGCCGGTGTAGCCGACGGTGAGGCCGCCGCCGATGTAGTCGCCGGGGTCGCTCTGGAAGCGGTACGACAGCGGGTAGGCGCGGTACTTGACGGCGCCCTTGAGCGCGGGAGCCGTGGCGCTCTCGCAGTTCTGCGTGAACGAGGCGTCCAGGACGGTGACGTTGCCGTCCGCGTCCGTCTCGATCTGGTTGACCGCGAACTGTCCGTACACCTCGTTGCAGCCGCGGCTGCCGCCGCTGACGTCGAGGCCGGGCGAGCGGCCGGTGCGGAACGCGGCGCGCTCGGCCCCGCGGTAGACGCCGGGGTGCAGCTTCTCGCCCCGGGGCGCCGCGATGTCGATGCTCCACTCCGCGTCGGGCAGCCGCACCGTGAGGGACTCCGCCGTGCCGCTGATCCGCACCGGGCTCTGCGGGTCCTTGTACGTGCCCGACTCGCCCTGGCCTATGTAGTCGCCCGCCGCGCTCGTGTACGAGTAGGAGCTGACGGCGACCGGGTCGCCCGCCGCGGCCTGCGCGGGCGCGGCGACGGCGAGCAGGCCGCCGACTGCCGCGAAGCCGGCCAGGACGCGCCCGAGTCTGCGGACAGGCAGAACTGAACTGCGCATGGGAGATCCCCTCTGTGTGGAGCATCCGCACTCCCCAGGCGGATGAATTCTCAACAGAGGTCACCTTAGGCGCGAGGTTTGACAACTGCCTCTGAAATAACGCGAGTTCGCTCAGTTTTCACCAGAGGCCACCACAAGCGCACGCCCCAGCCGTCGCAGCCCTTCCGCGATCTCCTCCGGCGTCTGCGTCACGAAGCACATCCGCAGGGTCGCCCGGTCGGGTTCGCCCGCGAAGAAGGGGGCGCCGGGGACGTAGGCGACGTCGTGCGTGATGACGGTCCGCAGCAACTCCGTCGTGTCGTGGCCGTCCGGGAGCTTCGCCCACACGAACATGCCGCCCTCGGGACGGAGCCAGGAGGACCCCTCGGGGAGCGCGTCCGCGAGGCCCGCGAGCATCGCGTCCCGCCGCTCGCGGTAGACACCCGCCACACGCGCGACGTGCGCGTCCAGGTCCCGGTCGGCCAAGTACCGTGCCGCGGCGAGCTGGTTGACGGTGGGCGTGTGCAGGTCCGCGGCCTGCTTGGCGACGGCACAGGCGCGCAGCAGCCCGGCGGGGGCGCGCAGCCAGCCGAGCCGCAGGCCGGGCGCCATGACCTTGGAGAAGCTGGAGAGGAGCACGGTCCGGTCCCCGGCGCCGGGGTACGTGGCGATCCAGGGCGCGCGCTTCCCCTCGAAGCGCAGCTCGCCGTACGGGTCGTCCTCGACGATCCACAGTCCGAGCCGCTCGGCGACGCGGGCGATCGCCGCGCGCCGGTCGGCGGGCAGGGTGCGTCCCGTCGGGTTCTGGAAGGTGGGGACGGTGTACAGGAGCTTGGGGCGGTGCAGGGCGACGAGGTCTTCGAGCGCGGCGGGGTCGATGCCGGACTCGTCGCAGGGCACGGGCACCACGCGGGCGCCGGCGAACGCGAAGGCCTGGAGGGCCGCGAGGTAGCAGGGGTTCTCGACGAGGACGGTGTCGCCGGGCTCGACGAGCGCGGTCGCGAGGAGTGAGAGCGCCTGCTGCGATCCGGTGGTGACGAGCACGTCGTCGGCGTCGGTCGGCAGGCCCCGCACGCTCGTGCGGGCGGCTATGGCGGTACGGAGGGCGGGCTCGCCCTCGGTCGTCGCGTACTGGAGCGCCCGCTCGGGCGTCTCTTCGAGGACCGCGCGGAACGCGGCGGCGATGCCCTCGCCGTCGAAGAGGCCGGGGGCGGGCAGGCCGCCCGCGAAGTTGATGACCTCGGGCCGGGCGGTGACCGCGAGGATGTCCCGTACCGGCGAGCCCCCGACGGCCGCGGCGCGCGCGGCGAACGGCGGCAGGGGGGCTGCGGTGCGGGAGGGCTCGATGACGGTCACGGCGAAGCTCCTTGGGCTCTGGCAGCTGTGTAGCCCGCACCCTAAGCACGTAGGTGCGGGCTACACACGCCATTCCGGGATGCGGACGTGGCCGTACCGGGTCAGCCGTCCTGGAGCTGCCTGGTCCACTTGTCGGCGCCGGGCGGCCACCCGTAGGTGGGGCGCCCCTTCTTGCCGCTGGTGCGGAACGGCTTGCCCTGGTCGTCGATGCGCACGGAGTCGTGCCGCTTGCCGCTGGACCACTCCAGCTCCAGGTACCACCGCACGTCGTGCAGATCCGCGTCGGCGATGATGAAGAAGACCTCGGGGTCCTTCTCGCTGACCTTGTACGGGAAGTCGCGCTGCCCCGACTGCGGTGTGACGTTCGGCGAACCGGCGTCGAGGTCGACGGAGAAGGACTTGGGGTCGACGTCGCCGCCGCAGCCGGTCGCCATCTGGAAGTTGTTCCAGGCCAGCGGCTCGCTGGTGCTCTGCACCCGGACGTTCATGTCCTGCAGTACGACGGTCTCCTCGCCCGTGCCCTGCACGGTGACCTCGATGAGCTGCCGGCCCGCCGGGACGGCTCCGAGGTCGCCGACCCAGGCGGCCGCGTCCTGCACGGCCGGCTGCTCCGGCACCTCGGAGGCCTTCCGGTTCACGAGGAAGTCCTGGAGGCAGGGGTCGTCCATGGCGTACGGCCTGGTGCGCACCGTCAACGCGTCGAAGGAGCTGCCGCTGTTGCCGCCCGCGGAGGCCGGTCCCTTGCCGGGGCCCCGTGACGTCCTGGGGTCGGCGCCGCCGCTCTTGGAGGGCGACGCGGAGGCGCCGTCCTTCTTCTCGCCGTCGACCTTCTTCTTGTCCTCGTCGGCCTTGTCCTTGCCCTTGCCGGTGGGGGCACCGTCGGGGGATTCGCCGGGACGGGGCGAGGCCGCGGCGCCCGTGTCCCGCTTGTTGCCGCCGTCATCGTCGCCGTTCATGGCGAGGGCGACGGAGCTGATGCCGACGACCGCGGCGACGGCGGCCGCGAGGATGAGGGGGCGGCGTCTGCGCGCCGGGGAGCGCTGCGGCCGGTCGGTGACCAAGTCGGCCTCGGAGCCGGGTTCTTCCGGGGCGGAGCCGGGGCTGTCCGGTGCGGAGCCGGGGCTGTCCGGCTCGGGCCAGGCACATCCCGGCGGGGGTTCGGCACGCACTTGCGGGGTCTCGTCGCGTACCGCCGCGGGTTCCGCGCGTTCCGGTTCCGCCTTCTTGCCCCGCGAGGCGTCCGCGAGGATCCACCGCCTGTGGACCTCGACGAGCTCCTCCGGGGACGCCTTGCAGAGGCGGGCGAACCGTTCCACGGGAGCGAACTCGGTCGGCACGGCGTCCCCGTTGCAGTACCGGTGCAACGTCGACGTGCTCATGTGGAGCCGTTTGGCCAGCACCCCGTAACTGAGCCCGGACCGCTCCTTGAGCTCCCGCAGCAGCTCCGCGAGAGTCGCCATCTCCGCCCTCCACCATTCCATTCACGCGTTCCAAGGGAACAACGTTCCCCCAGCTCAAAGCCGGTGCGGACGTTCCAGCGTCCCCAACTCCCCCGCACCCGTGGCGCGTAGGTCCCGCCACGGCACAAGCTGTGCTCCGCCAGGCAATCCAAGCACGCCGCATCCGGCACACAGTAAGGACCAGCCATGCCCCTCACCGGTTCCCGGATCGCCCCCGTTGTCCGCGGCGTCACGGTCACGACGCTGGTACTCGGCGCCCTTTCCCTGACGGGCTGCACCGACGGAACCGGCACTCGGGACGAGGGCGCGGCGACGTTCGTCGCACGGACGACGGACCAGCACAGCACGGTTCCGCTCCCGGGCTCCAACCGGCGCACCGCACACGACCCGGTTCCCTGCGCCGCCGACCGGCCCCCCTACCTCCCGGGCCCGTCACGCCGGTGACGATCACGTGAGACGCGGGTCACATCCACCCGTGTCACATTCCCGCCGGGTCCATCCGTCCTCACTGTGAACCACCCGGAATCACCGGCCAACGGCACAGGAGCACACCATGGAAGCCCGTCTGAACGTCTTCGCCAGCCCGTCCGCGGGCAAGGCCCTGAAGCACCTCACCGCGGTCCAGAAGGTCATCTCGGAAACGGGGCTGTCGGCCACCGTCCAGGAACTGGTCCGGATCCGCGCGAGCCAGATCAACGGCTGCGGCTTCTGCCTCGACATGCACACCAAGGAAGCGATCGCCGCCGGCGAGAACGCGACGCGTGTCCACCTGGTCGCCGCGTGGCGCGAGGCCAAGGTCTTCACCGACGCGGAGCGCGCCGCCCTGGAGCTGACGGAGGAGGGCACCCGCATCGCCGACGCGGCGGGCGGGGTCTCGGACGAGGTCTGGGGCAACGCCGCCAAGCACTTCGACGAGGAGCAGCTGACCGGTCTGACGATGCTGATCGCCCTGATCAACAGCTTCAACCGGCTGAACGTGATCGTCCAGCAGCCCGCCGGGGACTACCAGCCCGGCATGTTCGGCTGACCCTCCCGGCACGGGGGAGCTCCGGTCGGCTCACCATGCCGACCGGAGCCCCCCACGCAACTTCACCGCGCCCAACTTCCCGGCGCCTGAAGGGCATTACGGAACCAGCACCACCTTCCCCGTCGTCTCCCGCCGCTCGATGGCGGCGTGCGCCTCGGCCGCCCGCTCCAGCGGGAACGTCTGGACGGCGGGCACCAACTCCCCCTTGGCGGCGGCCTCCAGGGCCTGCCGCTCGTGCGCCGGGCCGTCGCCGGGGTTCTCCAGCAGGTGCAGCAGCGCGTTGGTGAAGGTGATGCCCCGCTCCGCGAGCACCTCGGGGCCGGGCTCGAAGGCGGTCTGCGACGACCAGCCGATGACGACGTACCGGCCGCCGTCGGCGATCAGCTCGAAGGCCGCCGCGCCCTTATCCCCGCTCACCCCGTCGAGTACGGCGGTGACGCGCCGCCCGCCGCCGAGCCGTTCGGCGACCTCGCGCTCCCAGCCGGGCCGGTCGTAGTCGACGGCGATGTCGGCGCCGAGGGCGCGTACGGCATCGACCTTGGCGGGCCCGCCCGCCGCGCCGATCACGGTCGCCCCCAGGGAGTGCGCGTACTGGACGACGAGCCGCCCCACGCCCCCGGCGGCGGAGGTGACCAACACCACGTCGTCCGGACGCAGTTGAGCGACACCGAGCAGCCCCATGGTCGTGGCGCCGGTCATCACCATCGTCACCGCGGCCTCGAAGCCCAGCCCGTCGGGGACGACGTGCGCCTGCCCGACGTCGGCGACGGCCAGTTCGGCGTACCCGCCGGGGGCCGCGCGCGGGACCACGACGGAGCGTCCGAGCCACGCGGTGTCGACGCCGGTCCCCACGGACTCCACCGTCCCCGCGACCTCACCGCCGAAGACCGCGGGCAGCTCGGGCAGGGGCGGCGCCATGTCGGACGCCTCGCCCCGGCGCATGACGGTCTCGACGAAGTGAACTCCCGCCGCCCGCACGGCGATCCGCACCTGGCCCGGCCCCGCGACGGGGTCGGGCAGGGTCTCGTTGCGGAGGTTCTCGGCGGGACCGAACTCGTGCAGGACGACAGCGCGCATGGTGTGCTCCTCGGAACGTGGAAACGTACGTCGATGCACACCACCCTCCGACCTCAACCAAGGTGGAGGTCAAGGGCCTCAGAGCTGCCGGGCCACCTCGGTCGCCCAGTACGTGAGGATCATGTTGGCGCCCGCGCGCCTGATCCCCGTCAGGGACTCCATGATCGCCCTGTCCCGGTCGATCCAGCCCCGCTCCGCGGCGGCCTCGATCATCGCGTACTCGCCACTGATCTGGTACGCCGCCACCGGCACGTCGACCGCGTCGGAGATCCGGGCGAGGATGTCGAGGTAGGGGCCCGCGGGCTTCACCATCACCATGTCGGCGCCCTCTTCGAGGTCGAGCGCCAGCTCCCGCAGCGACTCCCGGATGTTGGCCGGGTCCTGCTGGTAGGTCTTGCGGTCCCCCTTCAGGGACGACCCGACGGCCTCCCTGAAGGGACCGTAGAACGCCGAGGAGTACTTCGCGGTGTACGCGAGGATGGCGACGTCCTCGTGCCCGACCTGGTCCAACGCGTCACGGATGACACCGATCTGACCGTCCATCATGCCGCTCGGGCCCACCACATGGGCGCCCGCGTCGGCCTGTACCTGCGCCATCTCCGCGTACCGCTCCAGGGTCGCGTCGTTGTCCACGCGCCCCTGGTCGTCCAGGACACCGCAGTGACCGTGGTCGGTGGTCTCGTCGAGGCACAGGTCCGACATGACGATGAGGCCGTCGCCGACCTCGTCGCGCACATCGCGGAGCGCGACCTGCAGAATCCCGTCCGGGTCGGTGCCCGCCGTGCCCACGGCGTCCTTCTTCGACTCCTCCGGCACGCCGAACAGCATGATCCCGGCGACCCCGGCCTCCATCGCCTCGACGGCGGCCTTCTTCAGGCTGTCGCGGGTGTGCTGGAAGACGCCGGGCATGGCGCCGATCTCCACGGGGTCGCTGATCCCCTCGCGCACGAAGGCGGGCAGGATCAGATCGGCCGGATGAAGCCGCGTCTCGGCGACCATGCGCCGCATGGCGGGCGTGGTCCGCAGCCGCCGCGGCCGCGCCCCGGGAAACGATCCGTACTTGGTCACGTGAAACCTCACCTCGTGCTGCAGGTCACCCGTTGCCGGCCGACGTGCCGCAAGGGCGTTGCCCGCTGTGGGCAGTCGTGCCGCAGGGCGGCACGGGTGGGCACAGCCCCCGGTGCAGAGCACCACATGGGGAGGCGCCCACCCAAAGGTACCTACGGGGCGGTACGGCGCCGACGGGACCCCGGTCGACGTTCACTGGGCCGAGTGACGGGGTCCCCCGCCTCAAGCGCCGCCGCCCGCCGCGCCGTACCGAACTCGGCCAACGCCTCGGCCAGCTTGTGGACGGACGGCTCAGGAGCCATCACGTCCACCCGCAATCCGTGCTCCTCCGCCGTCTTCGCCGTGGCGGGCCCGATGCACGCGATGACGGTGACGTTGTGCGGCTTCCCGGCGATGCCGACGAGATTCCGCACCGTGGACGACGACGTGAAGAGCACCGCGTCGAAGCCACCGCCCTTGATCGCCTCACGCGTGTCCGCCGGCGGCGGCGACGCCCGCACCGTCCGGTAGGCGGTGACGTCGTCGACCTCCCACCCGAGGTCGATGAGCCCGGCGACCAGCGTCTCCGTGGCGATGTCGGCCCGCGGCAGGAACACCCGGTCGATCGGGTCGAAGACCGGGTCGTAAGGCGGCCAGTCCTCCAGGAGCCCCGCGGCCGACTGCTCACCGCTCGGCACCAGGTCCGGCTTCACGCCGAAGGCGACCAGCGCGGCGGCGGTCTGCTCGCCGACGGCCGCGACCTTGATCCCGGCGAAGGCACGAGCGTCGAGCCCGTACTCCTCGAACTTCTCCCGCACCGCCTTGACGGCGTTGACGGAGGTGAAGGCGATCCACTCGTACCGCCCGGTGACCAGGCCCTTGACCGCGCGCTCCATCTGCTGGGGCGTGCGCGGCGGCTCGACCGCGATGGTCGGGACCTCGTGGGGCACGGCGCCGTAGGACCGCAGCTGGTCGGAGAGCGAGGCCGCCTGCTCCTTCGTACGCGGCACGAGGACGCGCCACCCGAAGAGCGGCTTCGACTCGAACCACGACAGCTGGTCGCGCTGGGCGGGGGCCGAACACTCGCCGACCACGGCTATGACGGGCCGGCCGCCGTCCGGCGAGGGCAGCACCTTCGCCTGCTTGAGGACCTGCGCGACCGTGCCGAGCGTCGCGGTCCAGGTGCGCTGGCGCGTCGTCGTACCGGCGACGGTCACGGTCATCGGGGTGTCCGGCTTGCGGCCCGCGGCGACCAGTTCACCGGCGGCCGCGGCCACGGAGTCCAGGGCCGTCGAGACGACGACGGTCCCGTCGGACACGCCGACCTCGCTCCAGCAGCGGTCGGAGGCGGTACGGGCGTCGACGAAGCGGACGTCCGTGCCCTGCGCGTCCCGCAGCGGCACACCCGCGTACGCGGGCACGCCGACGGCGGCCGCGATGCCGGGCACCACCTCGAAGGGGATGCCGGCGGCGGCGCAGGCGAGCATCTCCTCGGCCGCGTACGTGTCGAGGCCCGGGTCGCCGCTCACCGCACGCACGACCCGCCTGCCGCCCTTCGCTGCCTCCATGACAAGATTGGCCGCAGCTCGGAACGGCGTCGCGTCGGCGGTCATTGACGTGTCGTCAGCTGTCGGCTGGGGTGTGTCCACACCTCCCCTGGCATGCACGCGGACGACGTCGAGCACATCCGGCTCGGCGATCAGCACATCCGCTCGGGCCAGCGCCTCGACGGCGCGCAGGGTCAGCAGTCCCGGATCTCCGGGTCCGGCACCGAGGAAGGTGACGTGCCCGTGTGCGGGAAGGCCGGGAAGGTTCGAGGTGGGGCTCAAAGTGCTCGCTCCCCCATCAGACCGGCCGCGCCCTTGGCGAGCATCTCGGCCGCGAGTTCGCGGCCCAGCGCCATGGCTTGGGTCTCCGTCTCGGGCACGGGACCGGTGGTGGACAGCTGCACCAGCGACGAGCCGTCGGTCGTACCGACGACGCCGCGCAGGCGCATTTCCTTGACAATCTGCCCGTCGGCCAGGACGTCGGCCAGCGCTCCCACAGGTGCGCTGCAACCGGCCTCCAGGGCGGCGAGCAGGGACCGCTCGGCGGTCACGGCGGCCCGGGTGTACGGGTCGTCGAGCTCGGCGAGCGCGGCGGCGAGTGACGCGTTGTGCGCGGCACACTCGACCGCCAGTGCCCCCTGGCCGGGGGCGGGCAGAACGGTGTCGACCGCGAGGAGCTCGGTCACCTCGTCGGCCCTGCCGACGCGGTTGAGTCCGGCGGCGGCGAGGACGACGGCGTCGAGCTCGCCCTTGTGCACGTATCCGATGCGGGTGTCGACGTTCCCGCGGATCGGCACGGTCTGGATGGACATGCCGTGGCTGCGCGCGTAGGCGTTCAGCTGCGCCATGCGGCGCGGCGAACCGGTGCCCACGCGGGCGCCGTCGGGCAGCTCCGCGAAGGTCAGGCCGTCGCGCGCCACCAGCGCGTCGCGCGGGTCCTCGCGGACCGGCACGGCGGCGAGGGTGAGCTCGGCGGGCTGCGCGGTGGGCAGGTCCTTGAGCGAGTGGACGGCGAAGTCGACCTCGCCACTGGCCAGCGCCTCGCGCAGCGCGGCGACGAAGACGCCGGTGCCACCGATCTGCGCGAGGTGCTCGCGCGAGGTGTCGCCGTACGTCGTGATCTCCACGAGCTCGACGGGACGCCCCGTCAGCTTCTGGACAGCCTCGGCCACGTGGCCGGACTGGGTCATGGCCAGCTTGCTGCGCCTGGTCCCGAGTCGATAGGCCCTCTCGGTCATGCCCGGCCTCTATTCGGGTCGTCGTTCTCGTTGTTCAAGTGGTCAGCCCTGCTGACCGCCGCGACCGTCTGCGGGTCGAGGTCGAAGAGCGTGCGCAGCGCGTCCGCGTACCCGGCGCCGCCGGGCTCGCTCGCCAGCTGCTTGACCCGCACCGTCGGCGCGTGCAGCAGCTTGTCGACGACACGGCGGACGGTCTGCGTGATCTCCGCGCGTTGCTTGTCCTCCAGGCCCGGCAGACGTCCTTCGAGCCGGGCCATCTCACCGGCCACCACGTCGGCGGCCATGGTGCGCAGGGCGACCACGGTCGGCGTGATGTGCGCGGCGCGCTGGGCGGCGCCGAAGGCGGCGACCTCGTCGGAGACGATGCCGCGGACCTTCTCCACGTCGTCGGCCATCGGGGCGTCCGCGGACGCCTCGGCGAGCGACTCGATGTCGACGAGGCGCACCCCGTCGATGCGGTGCACCGCGGCGTCGATGTCGCGCGGCATGGCGAGGTCGAGGAGTGCGAGTGACGTCGTACGCCCGCCGGGGGCGCCGCCGTCCCGCGCGGCGGCCGGTGCCGGGCCCTCGCCCGGCGCCTTCTCCAGCCACGCGGCATGCTGTTCGAAGTCGGTGGCTTCGCCTCCGCCGCCGGGGGTCGCGGGCGCGAACGGGTCCACGGCGGGCGCGGGGGCTTCGAGCACGACCGGCGGCGGGGTCGTACGGCCCACCGCGGCGGCGACGGCCTCGGCCGTGAGGACGAGTCCGGTCGCACCGGTGCAGGAGACGACCACGTCGGCACGTGTCAGTTCATCGGCCACGTCGGCCATGGGGACGGCGCGTGCCAGGGCCTCGGTGCCGGAGTCCGCGAGGATCTCCGCGAGGCGCCGGGCCCGCTCCTGGGTGCGGTTGGCGATGACCAGCTCGCGGACGCCCGCGCGCGCGAGCGTCGCCGCGGCCAGCGAGGACATCGAGCCCGCGCCGATCACCAGGGCGCGCTTGCCGTCGGCCCAGTTCTCCACGGAGCCGCCCTCGGCGAGCTGCTCCAGGCCGAAGGTGACGAGCGACTGCCCGGCCCGGTCGATGCCGGTCTCGGAGTGCGCGCGCTTGCCGACCCTGAGGGCCTGCTGGAAGAGGTCGTTGAGGAGCTTGCCCGCGGTGTGCAGCTCCTGCGAGCGCGCCAGGGCGTCCTTTATCTGGCCGAGGATCTGGCCCTCGCCGACGACCATCGAGTCGAGTCCGCACGCCACCGAGAACAGGTGGTGGACGGCACGGTCCTCGTAGTGGACGTAAAGATAAGGAGTGAGCTCCTCCAGGCCGACGCCGCTGTGCTGGGCGAGCAGCGTGGACAGCTCGGCGACGCCCGCGTGGAACTTGTCCACGTCGGCGTAGAGCTCGATGCGGTTGCAGGTGGCGAGCACGGCCGCCTCCGCGGCGGGCTCGGCGGCCAGGGTGTCCTGCAGGAGCTTGGCCTGCGCGTCGGCGGACAGCGCGGCGCGCTCCAGGACGCTCACCGGGGCGCTGCGGTGACTCAGCCCCACGACCAGGAGACTCATGCCGGCATCACGGCGGGAACGTCCCCGTCCGGTCCCTTGCGCTGCTGCTTGGCGGAGACGGGCGGGACGGGGCCCTCGGGGGCGGCGTCCTCACCGGCCTTGCGCTGCTCGTGGAAGGCGAGGATCTGCAGCTCGATGGAGAGGTCGACCTTGCGCACGTCGACGCCGTCCGGCACGGACAGGACCGTCGGCGCGAAGTTGAGGATGGAGGTCACACCGGCGGCGACGAGCCGCTCGCAGACCTGCTGGGCCGCGCCGGCGGGCGTCGAGATCACGCCGATCGAGACGCCGTTGTCGCTGATGATCTTCTCGAGCTCGTCGGTGTGCTGCACCGGCATGCCGGCGACCGGGGTGCCCGCCATCGCGGGGTCGGCGTCGATGAGCGCGGCGACACGGAACCCGCGCGAGGCGAATCCGCCGTAATTGGCGAGCGCGGCGCCGAGGTTGCCGATGCCGACGATGACGACCGGCCAGTCCTGGGTCAGCCCGAGTTCGCGGGAGATCTGGTAGACGAGATACTCGACGTCGTAGCCGACGCCGCGCGTCCCGTAGGAGCCCAGGTACGAGAAGTCCTTGCGCAGCTTCGCGGAGTTGACCCCCGCGGCGGCCGCGAGCTCCTCGGAGGAGACCGTGGGCACCGAGCGCTCCGACAGTGCGGTGAGGGCTCGGAGGTACAGCGGAAGCCTGGCGACGGTGGCCTCGGGAATTCCTCGGCTGCGGGTCGCCGGTCGGTGAGTTCGGCCAGTTGCCACGGTGCTCCTGCGGGTAGAGCGGGGCTGCAGGCGGTCACTCGTCCCCAGACCGCCCCGTCGAATGCAGGCTATGTCTTTGTGAACGCGTGCACAAAGATGGTGTCCGATTTGCCCGGCCAACGTGACCGGGGTCACGCGCTCCCGGCGCACGATCGTGGAACCGGCGCACGGGCGGCGTCGTCGCTCATTCAAGGGGGGCAAAACCGTACACACTCCTCACGATCATCGCCCCCGAGACCAAAACCGCCCCAAAGCGTAATCGACTTCGCGGGCACTTTGGACTGATCGGTCAGTGCCGGACGGCCCTAGCCCTCGAGCTCGCGCCGCAGCCGCGCCTCGTCCACGCGCCAGAAGGTGTGCTGCTCCCCGTCCACCAGAACGACCGGGATCTGCTCCCAGTAGGCCCGATGCAGCTCCTCGTCCCGCGTGATGTCCTTCTTCTCCCACGGTGTGCCGAGCTCCCCGCAGACCTTCTCGATCACCGACTGTGCGTCATCGCACAGATGGCACCCGGGCTTGCCGATGAGAGTGACCGACCGCTCCTGCGGCTTTCTCTTCGTACGACGAAAAATCGGGCTCATGCCGCCATTCTCGCCCCGCCCTGCCCCGGCCAGGACACGGAGAGTTCACAGGCCCGATTCCTCCCGACTCCGGAACCACCGAACAAACTGGCTATGCTCACGACATGGCCGCTCTCGGATGGCTCACCCCCCGTAGGCGCTCCGCCACGGCGCGGAGCGTGTTGGCAGGCGAGGCCTCGGCTGAGGCAGCGCGCAAGTCCTCCAGGAAGCAGGAGGAGCTCGACGCCCTCGCCGCTCGGGCCGAGCCCGACGAAGGCGAGCGGGAACCGGAGTTCCCCGTCGTCGGCGACGACAAGGCCGCCGCCTTCTTCGACCTCGACAACACCGTGATGCAGGGCGCCGCGATCTTCCACTTCGGCCGCGGGCTCTACAAGCGCAAGTTCTTCGAGCGCCAGGAGCTGTTCCGATTCGCCTGGCAGCAGGCCTGGTTCAGGCTCGCCGGCGTCGAGGACCCCGAGCACATGCAGGACGCCCGCGACAGCGCCCTGTCCATCGTCAAGGGCCACCGGGTCGCCGAGCTGATGTCCATCGGCGAGGAGATCTACGACGAGTACATGGCCGAGCGCATCTGGCCGGGCACCCGCGCCCTCGCCCAGGCCCACCTCGACGCGGGCCAGAAGGTCTGGCTGGTCACCGCCGCCCCGGTCGAGATCGCCACGGTCATCGCCCGCCGCCTCGGCCTGACCGGCGCCCTCGGCACCGTCGCCGAGTCGATCGGCGGCGTCTACACCGGAAAGCTCGTCGGCGAGCCGCTGCACGGCCCCGCGAAGGCCGAGGCCGTCCGCGCGCTGGCCGCAGCCGAGGGCCTGGACCTGGGCCGCTGCGCCGCGTACAGCGACTCGCACAACGACATCCCGATGCTCTCCCTCGTCGGGCACCCGTACGCGATCAATCCCGACGCCAAGCTGCGCAAGCACGCGCGCGAGCGGGACTGGCGGCTGCGGGACTACCGCACGGGCCGCAAGGCCGCGAAGGTCGGCATCCCGGCCGCCGCCGGCGTCGGCGCACTCGCGGGCGGCGCCGCCGCGGCCGTGGCCCTGCACCGCCGCCGCCACTGATTCCGTCGGTCCTACCCCGCCGCGCCTCCCGCCAGTCACGCCGGTAGCACTCGGCCACAACACGCCTCAGGCCGACACGGAATGTGAACTGATTCGATCAACAGTTGGTCACTCTGCGGTACTTGAACGGGCGTCAATCGGTTACAGAAGCGACGTAATCGATGATTTGAGCAACTGGGTGTAGCGCTGCCTGTACGAAGCGTTATTCTCCTCAGACGCATAACGGACCCCGCGCGTCGCTACGACGGGTGAACGGTCCCGCACTGCACGTGATGGAAGCTCTGCCTCTGGGAGTCCCGTGTACCCACACGTCGGGGTTGACGCCTCGGGCCTGGCTACGCTGCGCGCAACGGTCATCGACCGCTTGCGCGGCTTCGTCCCCACCGCGTACGCCGTCCCCGCCGTCCCCGCCCTTGCCGTCCCCGCACCCGCCGGGCCCTGCTACGCCCTGGCAAACAGCGGCGCGGCAGTCAGCAGACGGGCCCGTTCCGGTTCCGCTGCCGCCACTTCGACCCCCACCCCCCGCCGCCCCGCGGCGGACAGCGACAGCGCCCGCATGATGGACCTGGTCGAACGCGCCCAGGCCGGCGAGTCCGACGCCTTCGGACGCCTCTACGACCAGTACAGCGACACGGTCTACCGCTACATCTACTACCGCGTGGGCGGCAAGGCGACCGCCGAGGACCTCACCAGTGAGACCTTTCTGCGCGCCCTCCGCCGCATCGGCACCTTCACCTGGCAGGGCCGCGACTTCGGCGCCTGGCTGGTCACGATCGCACGCAACCTGGTCGCCGATCACTTCAAATCGAGCCGATTCCGCCTCGAGGTGACCACGGGCGAAATGCTCGACGCCAACGAGGTCGAGCGCAGCCCCGAGGACTCCGTCCTGGAGTCCCTCTCGAACGCCGCCCTCCTCGAAGCCGTCCGCCGCCTCAACCCGCAGCAGCAGGAGTGCGTGACCCTGCGCTTCCTCCAGGGCCTCTCCGTGGCGGAGACCGCGCGGGTCATGGGAAAGAACGAGGGCGCGATCAAGACCCTCCAGTACCGCGCGGTGCGCACGCTGGCCCGACTCCTGCCCGACGACGTCCGCTAGCGCTCCGTAGCGCCCAACTCACCTTCCGTGGCGGCCAGATGGGCGCCACGGAATTGTCGCGGTCCGATCATCTTTCGTCCGTAACCCAAGTGCCGCGACGCTCGTTGTGCGGGATGCAGGCTCCCTGTGGTCGCTACCTGGCTGGCTCCGCTCACTCGATCGTGTGGAAATGGTCAGGACATGCAACCCTCAGGACCCCCTGGGGAGTCGACCGTCTTGACGAGAGGAGGTGCCGCCAGTGATCGCGAACGTATCGGCCCACCGGCGGGCGAACGCCTTCGCCCAGGCCCTGGAGGAGCATTCCGACCAGGGTCCGGCGGCCGAGCAGTCCGTGGACTCCGCGCCCGTACCCGCGGCCGCACCCGTGGAGTCCCCCGAAACCACCGGCCGCGCCGAACCGTCCGAGCAGAGCCACATGCTGGCCCTGACGGACGGTCTCGACGCGCTGCCCAAGCCCGCCCTGGACCCCGAGGTCAAGGTCGTCCAGCGCGCCCAGCTCGTGGCCGCGATGGAAGCCATGTTCCTCGAGGGCGGCAGTCCTTCCGTTCCCGAGCAACGGTCCCGCAAGGGGGCCCACCGAGCGGGTGCTCTGCGGAAGTTGCGGCCGCGCTCCCGTCTGTCCAAGGGCATCGCGGCGGGCGGCCTCACGGTCGGCGTCGCCGCGGGCGCGTTCGGCGGAGTGGCGGCGGCCAGCTCCGACGCACTCCCCGGCGATTCGTTGTACGGCCTCAAGCGCGGCATGGAGGACTTCAAGCTGGGCCTGGCCGACGACGACACCGACCGCGGCCAGATCTACCTGGACCATGCGTCGACCCGCCTGAACGAGGCCCGCAGGCTCATGGAGCGGGGCCGCTCCGGCGCCCTGGACCACGAGTCCCTCGGCGAGGTCAGGCGAGCCCTCTCCGGCATGCGGCACGACGCCACGGAGGGCCACCGCCTGCTCCTGGAGGCGTACGAGCGGGACGGCTCCCTGGGCCCCATCCAGGCGCTGTCCGCTTTCTCCCGGTCGCACCGCGAGGCATGGACCGACCTCCAGGGCCGCCTGCCCGTCCAGCTGGGCGACGTCGGAGAGCAGGTGAACTCCGTCTTCGACGCCATAGACGAAGAGGTCGACCCGCTGCGCTCCCTCCTGCCCAGCGCACCGGAGAAGGGCGGCTCCAGCGGGCGTACGTCGCAGAGCCCCAGCGGCTCGGACAGCGCCGACGGCCGGACGTCCCATCCCTCGGGCGGCGGCAGTTCGCACAGCAGCGGCACGGGCAGCGACAGCAAGCCGAAGCCGTCCACGTCGGACCGCAAGGACGACGGCCTGCTGGGCGGCACCACCGGCGGCCTCCTCGACCCACCGGACGAGAAGACCAGCCCGGAGCCCTCGGACGGCAAGAGCAAACCCGGCCAGCACAGCACACCGGCCGAGCCGGACGTGACGCTGCCACCGCTCCTGCCCGGCCTCCAGCTCCCGGAGCTCGGCATCAAGGGCGAGGACGCGAACTGACTCCTGCCCGTACGTGACTGGGGGCGCCTTCCTTACGAGGAGGGCGCCCCCGATCACGTATCACTGATCAAAAGAACACCGGCTAAAAGGACACCGGCTAGAAGAACACCGACCGCCGCTGCACCAGCAACTTGTACAACGAGTGCTGGATCTGTTCCCGCACCTGGTCCGTCAGGTTGAACATCAGCATCGGGTCCTCCGCCGCCTCCGGCGGATACCCGTCCGTCGGGATCGGCTCACCGAACTGGATCGTCCACTTCGTCGGCAACGGCACCGCACCCAGCGGACCGAGCCACGGGAACGTGGGCGTGATCGGGAAGTACGGGAACCCGAGGACCCGCGCCAACGTCTTGGCGTTGCCGATCATGGGGTAGATCTCCTCCGCCCCGACGATCGAGCACGGCACGATCGGCGAGCCCGTCCGCAGCGCCGTCGAGACGAAGCCGCCGCGGCCGAACCGCTGCAGCTTGTAGCGCTCGCTGAACGGTTTCCCTATGCCCTTGAAGCCCTCCGGCATCACGCCCACCAGCTCGCCCCGCTCCAGGAGCCGCTCCGCGTCCTCCGCGCACGCCAGCGTGTGTCCGGCCTTGCGGGCCAGTTCGTTGACCACCGGCAGCATGAAGACGAGGTCGGCGGCGAGCAGCCGCAGATGCCGGCCCTCGGGATGGTTGTCGTGCACCGCGACCTGCATCATCAGGCCGTCCAGCGGCAGCGTCCCGGAGTGGTTGGCGACGATCAGCGCCCCGCCGTCGGCGGGGATGTTCTCGATGCCCTTCACCTCGACCCGGAAGTACTTCTCGTAGAAGGGCCGGAGCATCGACATCAGGACCTGGTCGGTGAGCTCCTCGTCGTAACCGAAGTCGTCGACCTCGTACTCACCCGTGAGCCGCCGCCGCAGGAACGCCAGGCCGCCCGCGATGCGCCGGTCCCAGCCGCCGCCACCGCCGGCCCGCGGCCCCGGCACCCGGCCCCGCGGCTCAGCGGGCGCCGGTTGCTCCTCCACGGCCTGCGGGACCTCCGGCTGCTGTCCCTCCTGCTGCCCGGGCAGCGCCTTGACCCCGGCCACGGGGTCACCCTTGCGGCGCGGCGCGGACCTGCGGCGCGAGGCGCGCTGCGCGCTGCCGCGCGACCGGTCGTCGTCGAACGGAATGACCTTGGCGTCCGCCATCGTTGACGCTCTCCTCAGTTGGCGCTCGGGTGGCCGCCCGCGAGGGGCAGCGCGGCGATCCGGTCGACTGCGCCCGCGAGGGCACCTGGTGGCAGCAGCCCGGGGCCCCGGCTGCGTACGAAGTCCGCGAAGGTCTCCGCCGTCGTGTACTTCGGCTCGAACCCCAGTGTCTCGCGCATCTGCCGGGTCGCCACGACCCGGCCGTGGGTGAGCAGCCTGATCTGCTCGGGCGAGAAGTCCGTCGCGCCGAGCGTGCGCAGCGCGGAGCCGACCCAGGTGACGGCCGGCAGGAACATCGGCACGGTGGGGCGGCCGAGCCGCCGCGAGCACTGGGACAGGAGCAGCTGGCCGTCGCCGGCGATGTTGAACGTGCCGCTGTTGAGCGTGCCGCGCTCCGGTTCGTGCGAGGCGAGCCGCAGCACCTCGACCGCGTCGTCCTCGTGGACGAACTGGAGGCGCGGGTCGTAGCCGAACACGGTCGGCAGGACCGGCAGCGAGAAGTACTCGGCGAGCGGCGAGTCCGCCGCGGGCCCGAGGATGTTCGCGAAGCGCAGCACGCACACCGCGACGTCCGGGCGGCGCCGCGCGAAGCCGCGCACATACCCCTCGACCTCAACGGTGTCCTTGGCGAAGCCACCACTGGGCAGCGATTTGGGCGGCGTCGTCTCCGTGAAGACCGCGGGGTCCTTGGGCGCCGACCCGTACACGCTGGTGCTCGACTTCACCACGAGCCGCTTGACCGTCGGCGACTTCTGGCAGGCGCCGAGGAGCTGCATGGTGCCGATGACGTTGGTTTCCTTGACCGAGCCGCGGCCGCCCCCGCGGCCGCCGAGCGCCGTCGCGGTGACGTCCATGTGCACGACCGTGTCGACGCCGTGCTCGGCGAGGACCCTGGCGATCGTGGGCTGGCGGATGTCGGCCCGGACGAAGTCGGCGCCGCCCAGATGGTGCTCGGGCGGTACCGCGTCGACGGCGATCACCCGGTCGACGTCCGGGTCTCGCTGGATGCGCCGGACGAAACGGCCGCCCAGTTGTCGGGCCACCCCGGTCACGAGCACGACCTTGCCCAAGATCAGCGCCTGCCTTTCCCCAAACCCTCGCCGCACCGCCGTCGGCTGTGTTCCGGACCACGCTATCGGGTGGACGTTGCGGTGTGATGTCCGTGCACCCGGAGACGGCCGAAAACACCGAAGCCCTCCCGTCGGATGACGGGAGGGCTTCGGTACACGCTGTTGCAGCGGTCGCCTACTTCTTGTTGCGACGCTGAACGCGGGTGCGCTTCAGCAGCTTGCGGTGCTTCTTCTTGGCCATCCGCTTACGCCGCTTCTTGATAACAGAGCCCACGACTACCCTCGCTCACTTCTCTTCACTCGGTGCGGGGCAGCAGACTGGGCCCACACGACCTACGTCGGCCTAGCCTACCCGTCCCCGCGTGAGGGACGTAATCGAGGGGCCATGACCCCTGCGCGACGGGCCCTCGGGACCCCTCGCTCAACCTGCTTCGACCCCCACATAGGACTCGCGGAGGTACTCGTGAACCGCCTGCTCCGGAACCCGGAAGGACCTTCCGACCCGGATGGCGGGCAGATGACCGCTGTGCACCAGCCGGTACACGGTCATCTTGGACACTCGCATCACCGAGGCGACTTCCGCCACGGTCAGAAACTGAACCTCGTTCAGCGGCCTCTGGTCTGCAGCCATGACACCCCACCTGAACCTTCCGCACATGACGGGCACCGGCTTCCCCTTCCGGTGACTCTTCGTCGCTGCGCGCTCACTCCCCAGACTAGGGGCGGATGGTGCGAGTGGGGAAGAGGAGCAGCCATCGGCCGCCTACTGTGACAGACACGCTCGATTGAGTACATAGCGAGTAAGCGGTCGGTAGTAATCAGACCGCACAGCGTCATCAAGCGGAACGACGACGGACACCCGCCCCTCGGCCTCTCCGACGAACAGCGCGGGATCGTCCGTATCCGCCAGACCGATCGCCTCAAACCCCAGCTGACCTGCTCCGCAGACCCATCCGTGGTCCCCCACGACCAACCGCGGAAGCG